>CADEGS010000021.1:29631-32686 GCA_902826945.1 uncultured bacterium
AGCGCCTCCTGCTCGCGCGGGAGCTCGTCGACGCCGAGCTGCCAGAGCGCGCTGAGGGAGAAGGTCGGCGTCCCGCCGGGGGCCGCGCCGTCGCTCTCGTTCTGGAGCACGATCAGGTCGGGCTCCTCGCGCGCCGCGACGAGCAGGTCGTCGTCGCCGTCCAGGTCCACGTCGGCCGCGTCGAGCGCGAAGACGTCGACCTCGCCGAGCGACAGCGGGGACTCGCTGAGCGTGCGGTCCGCGACGTAGATGCGGCGCTGGGTCCCGGTCACCACCAGGAACGCGCAGCGCTCGAACGCGAACCCCGCCTGGCTCAGGGCCGCGACGCGCCCGCCGTCGACGGTCGCGGACACGAAGGCCTTCGGCTGGCCGGCGGCGTCGATCACGCGCAGGCCCGAGCTCGTCAGGAGGGCGATCTCCTGCGCCGCGCTGCCCATCCAGTCCAGCGCGACGAGGTCGAGCGCTGCCTCGGGCAGCGAGACCTGCGAGAAGGTCGGCTGCGCGTCGCGCGCGTCGCGCGCGAGGAGCAGCGTCGTCGCTCCGGCTCCGAGCGCGACCAGGTCGCGACCGCCGTCGCCGTCCAGGTCCGCCGGCACGACGCGCAGCGCGCCGAGCCAGGCCGTCTGCGAGTGCACGGCGAGCGTGAACTCGCCCGCGTCGTAGTCGGAGAGCACGACCAGGCCCTCCGAGCCGACCAGCGCCAGCGCGGCCGGCTCCGCCCCGTCGCCGGGGACGAGCGCCAGGTCGTTCGCGGGCTCGTCGCTCGGCACGGCCGCGGTCGTGATGTCGATGCCGTACAGCACCTGCGGGTAGCCGTCGTCGAGCAGGATCGCCTCGGGCAGGAGGTCGCCCGTGACGTCGCCGACGACCATGCGGCCCTTGTCGGAGGGGTCCGTCGACGAGGGCAGCACGACGTCCTTGCCGCCCGCGAAGGGCGAGGACTGCGCGAGGGCGGGTGTGGCGAGGGAGAGGGAGAGGAGCAGAGTTCGGAGCTTCATGAGGGTGGCTCGCTGGGGGTTCGGCACGTTCTAAACGACCAGCGTCCCGAAGGGTCGGCGAAGTTTCGCGAAGCTCGCGTCTTCGAGCGGCGCTCGCAGCCGAGGCCGATATCGCGAGACGCCGAAACCTTCGTCGCTCGCTCGCGCGCTCCCCGGCCTCACCCCCGGACGCGGGCGACGCGCTCGACCCGGGGATCCCCCTGACCAGCCTTCCGAGGAGCTCTCCCATGTCCTTCCTGCGCTTGTCCCTCCCGCTCTTGGCGCTTGCGGCGTCCGCGCGCGGCGCGGATGCCCAGCTCTCCTGCGACTACTCCGGCGTCGTGCCTGCGGCCTTCCAGCACGGGCCCGTGCCTGCCAACCCGCTCGCCGCGCTCACCCCGACGACGCCCCTCCAGCCGGGAGAGCGCTTCGGGACGGCGCTCGACATCGAAGGGAATCGCGCCGTCGTGACGGCGGGCGACCCCGCGATCTCCAGCACGCGCCGCGCCTACGTGTTCGAATTCGACGGGACGCAATGGCACGAGACGGCCGTGCTCTCTACTCCCGGCGAGGCGTACGAGAGCTCGGTCGCGCTCTCGGGGAACCGCATCGTCGTCGGCGCGTTCGACGCGGTCTACGTGTTCCAGCTCGACGTGCCGTCCGGCGTCTGGGTGCAGACGCAGACGATCACCTGCCCCGCCTCGCCCGGCACGTGCGGCGGATCGTTCGGCGGGAAGATCGCCCTGGAAGGCGACTACCTGGCCGTCGGCGACCCCGATGCGCTGCATCCCACGCTGGGCGTCTACACAGGCGGCGTCCACGTGTACGAGGGATCGGTGACCGGCTGGTTCACCAAGGTGGCCTCCCTCTTCCCCGGCCGTGGCGTCACCGGCGACTCCTTCGGCGGCAACCTCGCCTTCGAGGGCACGCGGCTGGTCGTCAGCGCCAATCTCACGAACCTCACGGGCTTCGGCAACGCGGGCTCGATCTACGTCTACAAGCGGCAGACGACCAATCCGCTCGCGCCGAACTGGAATCTGGAGCAGCGCATCAACGCTCCGCAGCCCCAGCTCGGGGGCCAGTTCGGCTACGACGTGGCGATCTCGGGTACCGTGCTCGTCGCGACGGCCGCCTACGAGAGCGCGCTGGGGCAGGCGGGCGCGGGTGCCGCGTACGTCTTCACGCGCAGCGGGACGACCTGGTCCCTGGTCCGGCGCCTGTCCGCCAGCGACGCGCACGCGTCGGCGCACTTCGGCTGGTCCGTGGACCTGGATGGCCTGCGCCTGGTCGTGGGCGCGCCCTGCGACACCATCACGGGCGGAGCGACCGGGAACCCGTGCCCCGCGGGGCTCGGCGCGGTCTACGTCTTCGAGGCGACGTCCTCGGCCGCGACGGTGTGGTCGGAGGTGAACCGCTTCCTGCTGCCCGCGCCCCTCGCGGGCGATCGTCTCGGAACCTCGCTGGCGCTCTCCGGGACGACCGCGCTGTCGGGCGCGATCGAGGACGACGCGCGCACGGGGACGACGTGGATCCTCGACCTGCCGGCGACCCACGAGATCCAGGCCACGGACTATCTCCTCTCGCTGCAGAGCGGCGGTACGGTGACCCTCGAGCTCGACGCCGGCGTCGAGCACGCTGGCGAGCTCTACTACGTCCTGGGCTCGGAGAAGGCGGACCTCGAGGGGGGAACGGTGTTCCTCACCGAGACCTGCACGCTGCCGCTGGTGAGCGAGGGACCGGTGACGCCCTACTCGGTGCTGACCCTCACGAACCCGACCGACAGCCACCTCGGGAGCTTCCTCGGCACCCTCGACGCGAACGGGCGAGCGACCGCCACGCTCTCGATCGCTCCCGGCGAGAACCCCTCGTTCCTCTCCGCCGGCACGACCCTGTACCACCTCTTCTTCACCTACGAGGAGCCCTTCACGCCGACCTTCACGAGCCACATGGCGACCGTGACGATCGTGCCCTGATCCCGCGCGCGGCCCGGCGTCGTCTTCCGCGCCGGGCCGCGGCACCCTATCCGCCGAGCGGCACCCAGCTCACGTACCCGATCATCATCTCCTCGTTCGTCTGCT
>CADEGS010000022.1 GCA_902826945.1 uncultured bacterium
GCTTGCCCTGGCGCAGGAGCTCCTCGTCCTCGCAGTGCGCGACGATCATGCGCCCCGCGCGCGCCGCGCCGGCGAAGAGCGCGCGCACCGCCTCGCGGTCGTCCATGCCCCCCAGGCCGGTCGAGCCGCCCAGGAAGCACTTGAAGGCCGGCGTGAGCGGCGCCATCGACGCGAGCTCGTCCAGCGACGCGGGCAAGAGGTTCGCCAGGCAGCCGAAATCCACGCGCGAGCGCGCGCGCACGTGCTCGATGCGCGCCTCGAGCGCCGCGCGCGTGACCGACAGCGGCGGGTTGTTCTGCACCTCGACCACGCCCGTCACGCCGCCGTGCAGCGCGCCCTCCGAGCCGCTCTCCCAGCCCTCCTTGTGCGCCAGGCCCGGATCGCGGAAGTGCACGTGCACGTCGAGCAGCGCCGGGATCACGCTGCGCCCCGCGGCGTCGACGACGACCTCGCCCCGCGGCGCGAGCGTGCCTCCGGCCGCGACCTCCTCGATGCGCCCGGCCCGCACGCGCACGTCGAGCGCGCGGCCGTCGTCGGGGAAGGCGCGCGCCCCGCGCAGCAGGAGGTCGCCCCCGGCGCTCATCGCCGCCGCGCGACGACCACGGTCAGGTCGTCCTCGCGCACGCCGCGGCTGAGCCGCATCGCCGCCTCGACCAGCGCCAGCGCGATCGCCTGCGCGTCGGCGCCGCTCGCGGCGCTCTCGGCCAGCACGCGCTTCACGCCCTCCTCGCCGAGCAGCTCGCCGCGCGTCTCGGTGTCGCGCGCCTCGGTCAGGCCGTCGGTGTAGACGACCAGCACGTCGCCCGGTGCGAGCGACAGCGGCGCGTGCGCCGCGTAGCGCTCGTCGGGGATCATCCCCAGCGCCGGCCCGCCGCGCCCGATCGTGTCGATCGCGCCCCCGGCCTTGCGCCAGACGAAGGGCAGCGCGTGGCCGCCGTTCAGCGCGTCCACCTGGCCGTCGGCCGAGAGCAGCGCCAGGAACAGCGTCAGGAAGCGGCCGTCCTCGACGCGCTCGCACAGGTCCTGGTTGAGCATCGTCACGACCTCGCCCGGGTCGGAGACCAGGCGCAGGTAGGAGCGCAGGCTGGCCTGCGCGGTGGCCGTGATCAGCGCCGGGCCGATGCCGTGGCCGGTCACGTCGCCGACGACGATCCCCAGGCGCCCGTCCTTGACGCGCACGAAGTCGTAGAAGTCGCCGGCGGTCTGCTCGGCCGGCGCGTACCAGCCGTGCAGGTCCCAGCCCGGCACGTCGTTCGGGACGCGCGGCATCAGGTCGCGCTGGATCGCGCTCGCGAGCTCGAGCGACTGCTCCAGGCGCACCTTCTCGAGCGAGTCGAAGTGCAGGCGCGCGTTCTCCATCGCGATCGAGATGTGCTGGGCCAGCGCCGCGAAGAGCGACAGGTCGGCCTGCGTGAACTGCCGCGTGGCCGCGCGCGAGTCCACGTACAGCACGCCGGAGGGCTTCGAGCTGCCCGAGGAGCCCTGCGGCGAGACCAGCGGCACGCACATCACCGCGCGCAGCTTCAGGTCGTAGACCGAGCGGCCGAGCTCGAGCGCCTCGGACTCCGAGTGCACCGTGGCGCGCAGCGGCTGGACCTCGGCCAGGACGCGCCCGGCGATGCTGGTCGAGAAGCGCGCGTCCGAGGGCAGCTCCTTGCTGCCGCGCTGGCGCGCGACGCGCACCTCGAGGACGCCCTCGGCGGCGCCGGGCGTGTCGAGCAGGAGCAGCCCGCGCTCGGCGCCGGTGATCTCGATCGAGCGGTCCACGATGTCGTTCAGGAGCGACTGCAGGTCGCGCGACTCCGACACCCGTGCGATGGCCTCGAGCAGCACCTGGACGGTGCGCCGGTCGCGTCCGGCCTCCCCGGTCAGGAACTGCGTCGAGGGCGCGCTCTCGGGGGGCGGCGCGGCCGGAGCGCTCGCCGCAGGAGCGGGAGCGGGCGGGGCGGCGTCCTCGCCCTCCTTGCGCTTCTTGCGGAAGAACATGGGAGCGGAGAGTGTAGCCTGCGCGCGCGCCCGAGTCCCGGCGTGCGGCCCCCCCGCCGCGGCGGAAATCGCTTGCCGCGGCTGCGCCACGGCCACCTAATCATGAGCCCGCCGGTCGCGCCCGGCGCGGACGCCCGCCCCCCACTCCCGCCCCAGGCGGGCCCCCGCGGAACAGCCCGAGAACCGTATGCAGATCACCGTCGAGCCGCGCGACACGTACACGATCGTCCACCTGCGGGGCGAGTTCGACACGTTCTACGTGCCGCGCATGCAGAAGGAGATCGAGGGCCTGATCGCCGCCGGCGTCGTGCACGTGGTGCTCAACCTGCGGCTGGTCAAGTTCATCAACTCGACCGCGCTGGGGGCGATCATCAAGGCCTCCAAGGTGCTGGCCGCCTCGCACGGCAAGCTGGTCATCGCGCGGCCCTCGGCGTTCTGCCGCGACATCATCGAGAAGGTCGGCCTGGACCGCGTCGTGCCGATCTTCGAGTCCGACGAGGAGGCCGGGGAGTCGTTCGCCGCGCAGGGCGCGCGCGCCCACGCGGCGGAGTCGGGCGAGGGCCTCGACGACGAGACCTCGATCCTGTTCTCCCCGCGCGACGAGGGGCGCATCGAGCACTTCATCAAGCGCGTGAAGGCCGCGGTCAACCCGCTGCACGGGCACTCCTTCGGCAGCAAGTGGCGCGGCGTCGGACGCATGTCCGCGCTCGACAAGGAAGGCCTGCGCTTCACCTGGAACGGCGGCAACACGCAGCTCTCGCCGTTCGAGCTGGGCCAGCTCCTGGCGCTCGGCACCGAGCTCCTGGTCAAGTTCCGCCTGCCGCTCCTGCAGAAGGGCTACTGCGAGGCGATGGTGACGGTCAGCGAGCTCGAGGAGCGGCCCGACGGCGTCAAGGTCGCCGCGCGCTTCAGCGAGATCGACGCCGAGACGCGGCGCGCGGTGGAGCAGTACGCGGCCGACATGGCCTACCTGAAGCGCGAGCTGCGCCAGGCCACGCAGGACTAGGAGCCCGTCCGCGCTCGCCGCAGCGCGGCGGCGCGAGGTCGGCGTCCCGCTGCGCCGCGCCCCCCTCCCGCACGGGACGGGCGGTCGCTCCGCGTCCGCCGGCTGGCTCCCGGTCCCGCCAGCCCGGCGCCGCCTGCTCGCCATGCGCGGCGCGTCCTCGCGGAGCCGTCGCCCCGCCTCCCGGGGGCTCGCCCGCCGCTCTTTCTCAGGCAGGGGAAGGTCCTGGTTCCGGGAACCGGCTCGATTCCCTACCGCAGGGGGTTTCCGTCCGGAATGTTCTCGTTATGTTCCGCGTTTGTAAGCGGCCTGGGGAGGAGGCCCGTTTCGGCGCATGGCGAGCCGCTCCGATCGCCATCCCGGTGCTCTCGGGACCAGCGCGGATCCCTCGCTGGAGGCTCCCCGCTCGCCTGCGGGCTTCGCCAGGGCGCGCTCGCTCGCCGCGCTGCTGCTCCTCGCCGTCGCGGTCGGGGCCGTGTACGTGCGCGCGCTCGACGCCCCGTTCTTCTTCGACGACCACGACAGCATCCTCGAGAACCCCTCGATCCGCCGGCTCTGGCCGCTGTTCGGGGATCGCCGCTCGCCCGGCCCGCTCGACACGCTGCGCCCCTCGCCGGTCAGCGGGCGCCCGCTCGTCAACCTGAGCCTGGCCCTCAACTACCGGATCGGCGAGCTCGCGCCGCGCGGCTACCGGATCCTGAACCTCGCGGTGCACGTCGCGTCCGCGCTGCTCCTCGCGGCCCTCGTGCGGCGCGCGCTGCAGCTCCACGCGCGCGGCGGCGCGCAGGACGGGGCCGTCTGGGTCCCCTCCGTGGTCGTCGCGCTCCTGTGGGCGCTGCACCCGCTGCAGACCGAGGCGGTGGCATACGTCACGCAGCGCACGGAGCTCTTCGTCGGCTTCTTCTACCTCGCGACGCTCTACGCCGCCCTGCGCTCGTGGTCGGCGACGAGCCGCGCCGCTCGGCGCGCGTGGACGGCCCTGGCGGGGCTCGCGTGCATGGCCGGGGCCGCCTCGAAGGAGGTGATCGTCTCCGCGCCGCTGGTCGTGCTGCTCTTCGAGCGCCAGCTCGTCGCGGGCTCGCTGCGCGCGGCGCTGCGGCGCTCGTGGCCGCTGTACGCCGCGCTGGCCTCGAGCTGGCTCGCGCTGCTCGCGCTCAACGCGCACGGCCCGCGCAGCGCGACGGCCGGGTTCGACCTGGAGGGCGGGCCGTGGGGCTGGTGGATGACCGAGGCCAAGGTCCTGTGGCTGTACCTGCGGCTGGTCGTGTGGCCCTGGCCGCTCGCGATCCACTACGCGACGCCGCCCCCGCCCACGCTGGCCGCGGCCTGGCCCTGGGTGGCCGCCACGGCGCTGCTCGCGGCCGGGACCGTCTGGCTGCTCCTCCGCCGCCATCCCTTCGGCTTCCTGGCGGCGGCGGCGTGGCTCGTGCTCTCGCCCACGCTCGTCGTCCCGATCGGCACCGAGGTCGCGGCCGAGCGGCGCATGCACCTGCCGCTGGCGGCCCTGGCGACCATGGCCGTGCTGGGAGCGCTCGCGCTGGGACGGCGCTGGCACGCCTCGCGGGTCCCGCCGCGCTCCGCTCCGCGCGGGACGCGCGCCGTCCTGGCGAGCGCGACCGCGCTCGTGCTGCTCGTATGCGGGCTGGTCGGCGCGGAGCGGCTCGGCGCGTACGCCTCGGAGCTCTCGATCTGGCGCGACGCGCTCGCCAAGGAGCCCGACGACCCGATCGTGCACCAGGGCCTGGGGAGCGCGCTGATCGAGCAAGGCCGGTGGGAGGAGGCCGCGCACCACTTCGCTGCGGCGGTCGCGCTCGACCCGGGCTTCGCCGACGCCTACAACAACCTGGCCGGCGCGCTGGGCAAGCTCGGCCGGCGCGAGGGGGCGCTCGCGGCGCTCGCGCGCAGCGCGGAGGCGACGCCCGGCAGCGCCGCGGCCCAGCTGGCCTACGGGGGCGCGCTGGCCGAGGCCGGGCGCCTGCGCGAGGCGCTCGTGCGCTTCGACGCGGCCGTGCGGCTCAAGCCCGGCGACGCGGCGGCCCACTTCGCGCGCGGCACCGCGCTCTTGCGGCTGGGCCGCGCGGCGGACGCGGCCGAGGCGCTCGAGCGCTGCCTGGAGCTCGAGCCCGACAGGGTCGAGGCGCTGAACAACCTGGGCCTGACGCTCCTCGGTGCCGGTGCGCTCGAGCAGGCGACCGCGCGCTTCGAGCGCGCCGTCGCGCTCGATCCGCGCTCGGGGGACGCGCACTTCAACCTGGCGCGCGCGCTCCTGCGCGCCGAGCGCACCGACCAGGCCATCGCGCACCTCGAGCAGGCGCTGGCGCTGGCGCAGAGCGGGCGCGACGCCGCGCTGGCGCGCAACGCGGCCGCCACGCTACGCCGGGTCGACCCCGAGCGGGCGCCCCTCGCCGGCGGCGAGGACCCAGAGTCCCTGCGAGGCCGCTAGTGTCCTGTCTCCGAAGTCCGTCGACGAAGTCCGGCATCCGCCGTCTGGCGAGGCGCGAGGACGACCGCGGCTCCAGGGCGATGCGCCGAGGAGGAGCAACGCAGCCGGGCGGTGGAGGAGGGCGAGCTCGTCGACGAGCTCGGGAGACAGGCCGCTAGGCCCGGCGCTCGGCGGACGCCTCGGAAGCGTCGGAGCGCGCGCCGCGGCGCGCCTGGGCGCGCAGGGCGGCGCTCGCCAGCGCCTCGCGCAAGAGCCCCTCGAAGCGCGTCGCGACCGGCGTCCAGCCCAGCTCGGCCTCCGCGAAGGAGCGCGCGTTGCGCGACCAGCGCTGGCGCAGCGCGGGCGAGCCGGCCACGCGCCGGATCGCCTCCACCCACGCGTCCACCGCGCCCGGCTCGACGAGCATCCCGTGGTCGTCCCCGCGCAGGAGCTCCGCCAGGCGCGGCTGCGCCGAGACCAGCACCGGCAGCCCGCAGGCGAGCGCGCGCCGCACCTGCTGGCCGCTCGTCACGTCGCCGGTCGCGGGGGCGACGAGCGCGGTGGCGGCCCCCATCAGCCCCGGCAGCTCCTCGGTCCGCGGGCGCGGCAGCCAGTGCACGTGCGCCGAGACGCCGAGGCGGTCGGCCTGCGCGCGCAGCTGGGGCCTGGCCGGCCCGTCGCCCGCGATCACGAGGCTCCAGTCGCCGCGCTGGCCGACCGTGCGCGCGAAGGCCGCCAGCGCGACCTCGACCCCGCGCGACGCCTCCAGACGGCCGACGTACAGGAGGATCCGCCCGCGCACGCGGTAGCCGGCGACCAGCGGGCTCGTCAGGCCGGGGCGGAACTGCAGCACGTCCACGCCGTGCGGCACCACGCGCACGACGCTCTCCTCGAAGCCCTGGCGCAGCGCCTGCTCGCGCGCCACGCCGTCGAGCGCGACCAGCACGTCCGTCGCGCGCCGCACGTAGGCGCCCCACAGGAGCCCGCCGGCGCGCTGGCGCAGCCGCCGCCAGCTGCGCCCGCTCTTCACCCCCGCCTCCACCAGGACGACCGCGACCCCGCCGCGGCGCGCCAGCCGCGCGGCGCGCACGCCCGCGGGCGAGAGCGCGTCGTAGGCGACGACCACCTCGGGCTGGAAGGCGGCCAGCTTCGTCCAGGCGTGCTCGGCCCCGGGCAGCGACTCCTCGCCGGAGCGCGGCAGGAGCCCGGGCGGCGCGCCGAAGCCGCGCACGACGTGGCCGCGCCCCATCAGCTCGCGCGCGAGCATCGAGGCGTGCTCGCGCCAGCGCACGCGCAGGCGCAGCGGCTCGTCCAGCACGATCGACAACGGATCGAGCAGGAGCGCGATGCGCAGGGAGTTCAGCAACGTGGATGCCCGCTTCCGAAGAAAGTGCGGACGCCGCGTCGTCGCGGCGAACTTTCTTCGAGCCTTCTTTCGGCGCGGCGATTGTCCGCTCTTGACCGCTCAAGTTCCGCCCGCGGCGGTCGAAAACGGAGCGTCCTGGAGCCCCCCACCAGAGCGTCGATGCGCCGAACTCCGCAGAGCCCCTTTCCTTCCCTTCCCGGCACCACGCGCCGGCCCCGCGGCCTGTTCGTGGACCGCTGGGGCACGCTGCTCGTGGCGCCCGAGGGCGGCCATGGCCGCGGCGCGTCCGACGTGGTCTTCGTCGACGGCGTGCTGCAGGCGCTCTTCCGCGCCACGCGGCGCGGCTGGCGGCTGTACCTGATCGGGAACGAGGAGGCGGTCGCGTGCGGCGCCGTTCCCGAGCGCGCCTGGGAGGCGCTCCAGGAGGCCCTGCTGGCCGGCCTGGCGGGCGCGGGCGTCGCACTCCAGCGCGACTACACCTGCGCCGTGCACCCCGAGGGAACGGCGGCGCGCCGCGGCGACTCGGTCTACGCCCTGCCGAACACGGGCGCCTTCTACCACGCGGCGCACACCGACGGGATCCAGCTCGATCGCAGCTGGGTCGTCGGCGACAGCACGCTCGAGCTCGCCGCCGGCTGGCGCGCGGGCCTGCGCCTGGCGGGCGTCACGAGCGGCCAGGGCCTGCGCGACGGCCAGCTCGACGTCGAGCCGGAGCTCGTCGGCGCCACGCTGACCGAGGTGCTCGAGACGCTGCTCGCGCTCGAGTCGCAGGCGGTCTGAGACCCGCGTCGGGGCCCCTCGCGGCGCGGAGGATCCGCGCCGAGGGCCTTCTCGCGGCCGGCGCGACCCCGGCGTCGCGCGGCGGCGGATGCACGCGCTCCGCCCCTCTCCGCCCAGCGCCCTCCCCCCGCGCCCCCCCCGTGGACCCCGCTCCACGGCCTGCTAGACTGCCACAGGCCGTTTCTGGAGCAGGCATGAAGACGATCCGCGAGCTCTTGACGGGGATGAAGCCGGTAGCCCTCGAGTCCACGGCGAGCGCGCTCCACGCGGCCCGCGCCATGAAGGACGCGCACGTCGGCGCCGTGCTCGTGACGGGGCCGGACGGCTCGCTGCGCGGCATCTTCACCGAGCGCGACCTGATGGTGCGCGTGGTCGTCCCGGGCCTGGACCCCTCGGGCGTGCCGCTCGAGCGCGTGATGACGCGCGACCTGTTCATCGCCGGGCCCTCGCGGCTCGTGAACGAGCTCGGACGCGAGATGCAGGCGCGCCACATCCGCCACCTGCCGGTGGTCGAGGGCGAGCGCGTGCTGGGCCTGCTCAGCCTGCGCGACATCCTGCGCGCCCACCTCGAGGTGAAGCGCACCGAGGTCCGCGCGCTGCACGCCTACATCCAGGGGGAAGAGCAGGGCTGAGCGACGAGGCTCGGGGATCCCCGCGCCTCGCGGGGACCCCCGAGCCTCGTCGCTCAGCCCCCGCGGCCGCGTGGCCGCGGCCGGCGCCCCCGCCGTGGCGCCGCAGGCCTCCTTCGCGCGCAGCGCGAAGCGATCGTCGCGCAGCGACGGAAGCACGTGCCCCGGCGAAGACCCCGCTGCGCACGCGCCCCGATCCAAGAAGCGCTCGACGCCGCGGAGGGCGCTCCAGGCGCGCGCGCGCCGACCAGCGCCGGGACTCCCGCGACGGCTCCGCTCAGAGAATCCTGCGTGGCTCCCGGTGCCGTCTGGCTTCGTCCTGGCAAGCGCGCCGACGACGCGTCTTCACGGCAAGACTCGGAGGAGGCGCAACGCCGCCAGGGCGGAGCCAGACGGTGCTGGGGGCCGCGCAGGATTCTTTCTCAGGCTCCTAGCGCCCCGGACGCGCCCCGAGCCGGATCTCCTCCCCCGGTCGCACCACGCGCGGCCAGCGCTCGTCGCGCGGGACGCGCGAGCGCACGCGCGCCGGCGCGCCGCCGTGGTGGCGCACGACCCAGCCGCCGTGCGGGTCCTCGGCGACCTGCAGCGCCGCCTGGGCGACCTCGAGCCGCCAGCCGTGCGCGAGCTCGAGCCGCAGGCTCGAGCGCCGCGCCTCGACCTCCAGCGCGGCGGCCGCTCCGACGATCACCTCGAGCTCGCCGGTCTCCGGCGCCGTGCCCCACTCGACCTCCGCCGGCCCCGCCAGGCGCATGCTGCCGAGCGCGCGCCAGGCGACCTCGACCGTCGCGCCCGAGCCCAGCCCGAGCGCCGCGTCGCCGGCGCCCGAGCCCGGGCCGTCCGGCGGCGTGAGCGTGCGCACGCGCTCCTCCTGCGCGAGCCGCGCCCGCCCGCGCAGGACGCGCACGTCGAAGGCGGCCGGCCGGCCCGCCGCCGGGCCGTCGAGCCCCTGCCGGGGGGCGGAGCGGCCCGCGGGAGCCCCGGCGGCCAGCGCGGCCAGGGCGAGCGGGAGGACGAGCCAGGCGCGCATCCCCGGCCCTATCGGCGCTCGGGGCGGAAACCCTGGAACGGGCGGCTCGCGCCGCGCTCCTAGTGCAGGAGCTCCCCCATCCGGCGGCGCAGGAAGGCCGCCCGCAGGCGGTCGCGCTCGGTCGGCTCGGCCAGCTCCTCGCCCGGCCGGCTGGCGAGCGCGTGCACGTGCGCGCGCTGCACCTGGACCGCGATCGGGTTCAGGGCGGCCAGGTCGGCCTCGACCAGGTCGAGCGCGGCGCCCAGGCGCAGGTTCGAGACGTGCATCAGCGCGACCTCGGTCGTCATCGAGCGCGCGGCGAGCAGCATCCCGCGCGAGCGCTGGATGCGGTTCTCGAGGTCGCGCCGCTGGCGCGTCAGCAGGCCTTGGCGCACCGTGCGCTCGAAGGCGATGATCGAGGGCACGAGCGCCTCGAGGTCGGCGATCAGGCGCGACTCCTCGCAGCCGAGCGTCACCTGGTTCGAGATCTGGTAGAGGTCTCCGGCAGCGCGGCTGCCCTCGCCGTACATCCCGCGCACCGCGAGGCCGGTGCGCTGCGCGGCGTGGAAGACCTTCTCGAGCTCCTGGCGCACGAGCCCGAGCGCCGGCAGGTGCAGCATCACGGAGGCGCGCAGGCCGGTGCCGACGTTCGTCGGGCAGCTCGTCAGGTAGCCCAGCTCGGGCGAGGTCGCGTAGCCGACGCGCTCGCCGAGGCTCTGGTCGAGCGCGCGCACGCGCTCCCACGCGGCGCGCGGGTCGAAGCCGCTCGCCAGCCCCTGCAGGCGCAGGTGGTCCTCCTCGTTGACCATCACCGAGACCGTCTCCGAGGGCGCGAAGGCGACGCCGCGGCCCGGGCGCGGCGCACGGCGCGGGTCGGCCGGCGCGAGGTCGCGGCTGATCAGGTGCCGCTCGGAGAGCAGGAGCCGCACGATGGCCGAGACCTTCGCCATCTCGACCCAGATCGTCTCGCCGCCCAGCCGCTCGTCGACGAGCACCGTCTCGAGCCGCGCGGCGACCTCCTCGGCGCGCTCGTTCGGCAGGCGCTCGACGAACGGGTAGCCGGCCACGTTGCGCGCCAGGCGGATGCGGCAGGAGACCACGACGTCGCCCTCGGGCCCCTGCGCCGCGAGCCAGCTCCCGACGTGGTCGGCCAGGCGCCTGGGGTCGAGCGGGAGCGACATGCCGCCGCCATCTTAGTGCCCGGGGGGGGCACTTCCACGGGCCGCGCGGCCGCGCGTGGTCTCAGAGGATGCGCTTGCCCAGCGCGGAGAGCGCCAGGTCGACCGCCAGCCGCGCGGTGCGGTTGGCGCTGTCGAGGATCGGGTTGATCTCGGTCAGCTCGAGGCCGAGCAGGCGCGAGGACTCCCAGGCGTGCTCCATCAAGAGGTGCGCCTCGCGCTGCGTGATGCCGCCCGGCACCGGCGTGCCGACGCCGGGCGCCTCGCGCGGGTCGCAGCCGTCCAGGTCGAACGAGAGGTGGAAGCCCGCCGTGCCGCGGCCGGCGGCCTCGATCGCGCGCTCCATGACCTGGTCCATGCCCAGGATGTCGAGCTCGCGCATGCTGAAGGCCAGGATGCCGCTCCTGTGCACGAGCGCGCGCTCGCCCTCGTCGAGGTCGCGGATGCCGATCAGGACCGCGTTCGCCGGGTCCACCATCGGGCGGCGCAGGCCCAGGCCGACGAGCTCGTCGGGGCCGTAGCCCATGCAGGCCGCGAGCGGCATGCCGTGCACGTTGCCGGTCGGCGAGGTCTCGGGCGTGTTCATGTCGGCGTGCGCGTCGACCCAGATCAGCCCGATCTTCTCGCCGCGCTCGTGGTACCAGGAGCTGATGCCCGCGACCGTGCCGCACGCGATCGAGTGGTCGCCGCCGACGACGAGCGGCAGGCCCTCGGCGTCGAGCACGCGCTGCACGCGGTCGCGCAGGCGCCGGCAGCAGTGCGCGATCTCGGCCAGGAAGCGCGCCTCCGGCTGGCCGGGGTTGCGCGACTCGGGCCGCGACACCGGCACGTTGCCCAGGTCCTCGCAGGCGAGCCCCAGCGCCTGCACGCGCTCGCGCAGGCCGGCGATGCGGATCGCGCTCGGCCCCATGTCCACGCCCCGCAAGCCGCCGCCGAGGTCCATCGGCACGCCCAGGATCTGCACGGTGCGGCTCGTCGTCATGACCGTCCTTGGGCCGGCGCCTCGCGGAACTCCACCCTCGCGCCCGCGCCGAGCCCCAGCGCGCGCGCGGCGTCGCCGCCGCCCAGCGCCAGCTCGAAACGGCCGTACGAATCTAGCAGGCAGACGAGCTCCCCGGGCGCGCCCTCCGCGTAGGTCTCCACGCAGCGCGCGGGACGGCCCTCCAGGAGGACGGCGCGAGGGCCCGCGCCGAGGTCCTCCGGCGCGACGTTCGTGACCAGGTTGCCGAAGCGGTCGGCGAAGAGCACCCGGCCGCGCACGAGCCCTCCCGCGCGCTCCGGGCGCGGCAGGACGGCGCGCGGCGCGCCCGGAGCGCGCGCGGCGGCCAGCGACGCGGGCGCCTCGCCCTGCACCAGGCGCGCGGCGAGCGGCGCGAAGCGGTCGCGCCCGTGGAACGTGCGGCTGCCGCCCGCGAGCCCCAGCCGCAGGACGTCGGCGACGTGCGCGCGCGCGCCCGGGTCCGCCTCGCGCAGCGGGTCGAGCAGGCCGTTGTCGGGCGCCACGAAGGCGCTGCCCCCGCTCTCGACGAGCAGGATCTCGCGCGCGCTGCCCACGCCGGGATCGACGACGGCAACGTGCACGGTGCCGGGCGGGAACCAGGCGCGCGAGCGCTCGACGAAGAAGGCCGCGCGCGCCACGTCGGCGTGCGGCAGGCCGTGCGCGAGGTCGACCACCGCGCGCAGCGCGGGCGCCGCGCCCCACAGGACGCCCTTCATCACGCCCACGTACGGATCGACGAGGCCGAAGTCGGTGAGCAGCGTCACGAGGCCGCTCGCGCGCCAGCTGGCGGAGCCCATGGTCGGCGCGGCGCGCGCTAGCGCACGAACACGACGACCTCCAGCACGCCCTCGCGCAGCGCGCGCAGGCGGTTCGTGCCCGAGCGGCCGTCGTCGGTCGTCGCGACGACCTCGCCGCCGCCGCCGACCGGCAAGCGCTCGAGCGCGAAGCGGCCCTCGCGGTCGGAGACCGCCTGCGCGCCGCCGGGGCCCTGCACGAGCGCGCCCGCGAGCGGGCGGCCCGAGGCCGCGTCGAGCACGGTGCCGCGCACGCTGGCCGGCCCGCCGCGCGGCGCGCGCGGGTCGCGCAGCGCGCTCCCCTCGCCCTCGCGCGGCGCGCGCTCGGCCTTGCCCTCGCCGCGGCTGCCGGCGCAGGCGGCCAGGAGGAGCAGGCAGCACAGGGCCGCGCGGCTCACTCGGGCTCCCCCAGCAGCAGGACGAGCTCGTCGCGGCGCCGGTCGCGCAGCTCGGGGCTCGAGGCCTCGAGCGTCAGGCGCAGGAGCGGCTCGGTGTTCGAGGGCCGCACGTTGAACCACCACCACGCGGCGTCGCCCAGGTCGCCGTACTCGACCGTGATGCCGTCCAGCTCGTCCTGGCGGCCGTCCGCGTAGCGCCGGCGCAGCTCGGCGATCACGGCGTCCTTGTCCTCGACGTGGAAGTTGATCTCGCCGGTGGAGTGGTAGCGGCGCAGTCCGCGCACGAGCTCGCTGAAGCGCTTGCCCGCGTTCTCGGGCTGCGTCAAGAGCGTCAGCGCCTGCAGCATGGCGATCACGCCCGAGTCGCAGACGTAGTTCTCGGCGAAGTAGAAGTGGCCGGAGAGCTCGCCGCCGAAGATCGCGCCGCGCTCGCGCATCGTGGCCTTGATGAACGAGTGTCCGACGCGGTCGCGCACGGGGACGCCGCCCAGGCGCTCGATCTCCTCCTTCACCGCCCAGGACGAGCGCAGGTCGTAGACCACCGGCGCGCCCGGCTTGCGCGACAGGAGCAGCGGCGCGAGGAAGGCCGTCATCAGGTCGGCCGACACGGTCACGCCCTGCTCGTCCACGAAGCAGCAGCGGTCCGCGTCGCCGTCGAAGGCCACGCCGATCTCGGCCCCGCCGCTGCGCACGAGCGCCTGCAGGTCGGCCAGGTTCTCCTCCTTCAGCGGGTTCGCCTCGTGGTTGGGGAAGCTGCCGTCGAGCTCCATGTACAGGGTCTGCGCCTTGACCGCGCGCACGCGCTCGAGGATCGCCGGCAGCGTGAAGCCCGCCATGCCGTTGGCCGCGTCGATCGCGACGCGCACGTCGCGCCCGAGCTTGGCGAAGCCGGCCACGTGATCGACGTAGGCGCCGAGCACGTCCACCTGCTCTTCCTTGCCGCGCAGCGAGCGCGCGCCGGGGTAGGGCTCGGCGCACATCTTCTCGAGCTCGGCGATGCCGGTCTGCTTCGACATCGGCCGCGCCCCCTCGCGGCACAGCTTCATGCCGTTGTACTCGCCCGGGTTGTGGCTGGCGGTCACGCACAGGCCGCCGTCGCACTCGAGCGAGCCGATCGCGAAGTACGCCATCGGCGTCGAGGCCAGCCCCAGGCGCACGACGTCGCAGCCCGCGTCGCGGATGCCGTCCGCCACCGCGTCGGCCAGGCGCGGCGAGTGCGTGCGCATGTCCTGGCCGATGACGAGGCGCTTGGCCGAGAGCAGGCGCGCGAAGGCGTGCCCGATCTTGCGCGCCAGGTCGGTGTCGAGCTCGGAGGGGACGAGCCCGCGGATGTCGTAGGCCTTGAAGATGCCCATGGGTCGTGGCGGCGCGGGGGTGGGGGCGCTCGCGAGGGGGAAAGGATAGCGGGCGGCGCGGGGGCCTCCCAGGGCGTCCGGCCGGCCTACGCCAGGATCGCCCGCGCCTCGGCCAGGCAGCGCTCCACGTCGGCCGGCCCGACGTCGAGGTGCGTGACGAAGCGCAGCGCCGTGTCGTTCATCGGCAGCACGAGCACGCCCCGCCGGCCGAGCTCCGCCGCCAGCGAGGCGCTCGTGTGCCGCGCGTGGCGCACGCGCACCATGACGATGTTCGTCTCCACCTGCGCGGGGAAGGCCTCGAGCCCGGGCAGCTCGTCCAGCCCGCGCGCCAGCGCGGCCGCCAGCGCGTGGTCGTCGGCGAGCCGCTCGACGTTGTGCCGCAGCGCGTGGATCCCGGCGGCGGCCAGGATGCCCGCCTGGCGCATCCAGCCGCCGAGGCGCTTGCGCGCCAGGCGCGCGCGCTCGAGGAACGCGGCGTCGCCCGCGACGAGCGAGCCCACCGGCGCGCCCAGCCCCTTCGAGAGGCAGATCGAGACCGTGTCCGCGACCGCCGCCCAGCGTCGCGCGCCGACGCCGCTCGCGACGACCGCGTTCGCCAGGCGCGCGCCGTCGAGGTGCACGCGCAGGCCGGCTTCGCGCGCCCAGGCGCCGAGCGACTCGACGTAGGCGAGCGGCAGCACGCGCCCACCGGCCGCCTCCCCCGAGCCCATGAAGCTCTGCTCGAGCGCCACCAGGCGCGTGCGCGGGCAGTGGATCGAGGCCGGCCGCCGCACCGCGCGCAGCTCGTCGAGCGGCAGCACGCCGTCGGGCGCGTGCAGCGTCTGGAACATCACGCCCGAGAGCGCCGCCGCCGCGCCCGACTCCCAGCAGGCGACGTGCGCGCTGCGCTCGCACACGACCTCGTCGCCGGGCGCGAGCGTGGCCGCCAGCGCGACCTGGTTCGCCATCGTCCCCGAGGGCACGAACAGCGCTCCCGCCTTCCCGAGCCAGTCGGCGGCCAGCGCCTCCAGCGCGCGCACGGTCGGGTCGCCGTCGAGCACGTCGTCGCCGACCTCGGCCGCCAGCATCGCCTCGCGCATCGCGGGCGAGGGGCGCGTGACCGTGTCGCTGCGGAAGTCGGAGGCGCGCGTCACGCGGGCTGCAGGCAGGCGCGCACGCGCTCCAGCGCGGCCCGGATCGCGTCCAGGCTGCTCGCGTAGCTGAAGCGCACGTGCCCCTCCCCGCCCTTGCCGAAGGCGGTGCCCGCCACGGTGGCCACGCCCGCGTCCTCGAGCAGGTGGTCCTGCAGCTCCTTCGCGCGCATGCCGGTGCCGGTCACGTTCGGGAAGGCGTAGAAGGCGCCCTGCGGCTTCACGCAGCGGAAGCCGGGGATCGCGTTCAGGCCGTCCACGATCGCGAGGCGGCGCTCGTCGAAGGCGGCCAGCATGCGCTCCACCGCGTCCTGCGGGCCGCGCAGCGCCTCGACGCCGGCGATCTGCACGGGCGCGCTGGCGCACGAGTTGGCGTTGATCTGCAAGCGCTCGGCGTGCGCGATCAGCGCGCGCGGCCACAGGCCCCAGCCCAGGCGCCAGCCGGTCATCGAGAAGGTCTTGCTCCAGCCGTCGAGCACGATCAGCCGCTCGCGCAGGCCCTCGTAGGCGAGCAGCGAATGGTGGCGCGCGCGCCCGTAGACCATGCGCGAATAGATCTCGTCGGAGAGCACCGCCACGTGCGGGTGGTGCTCGAGGCCGGCGGCGAGGCGGTCGAGCGCCTCCTTCGGCACGACCGTCCCGGTCGGGTTCGAGGGCGTGTTGACGATCAGGAGCCGCGTGCGCGCGTTGACCTTGGCCAGCACCTCGTCGGGGTCGAAGCCGAAGGCGCGCTCCTCGCGCAGCTCGATCGGCACCGGCGTGGCGCCGGTGAACGCGATCATCGACTCGTAGATCGGGAAGCCCGGGTCGGGATACAGGATCTCCGCGCCCGGCTCGCCGAACATCTGGATCGCGAACGTCATCGTGGGCTTGCCGCCGGGCACGATCATCACGCAGTCGGGGTCGACGCGGACCCCGCGGCGGCGCTCGACGTCCTCCGCGACCGCCTCGCGCAGCGCGGGCAGGCCGCGCGCGGGCGTGTAGAAGTGCCAGCCGTCGGCCAGCGCCTTCCTGCCGGCCTCGACGATGTTCTCGGGCGTGCGGAAGTCGGGCGCGCCGATGCCCAGGTTGATGATGTCGCGTCCCTGCGCCTCGAGCGCCTTGGCGCGGGCCAGCACGTCGAAGGCGGTCTCCGTCCCCAGCCGGGACATGCGTTGGGCGAGGTGCACGCTCGATTCCTCCGGGGGCCTCGTGCGCCGCGGGCGGGCGCGCGGCGCGGGAAAGGGAGAGCGTACGGCGGCCCGCTCGCGGCGGTCAAGGCGGCCCGCGCTCAGCGCGGCCCGCCGAGGAGCGCGGGCAAGCGCTCCCCGAGCAGCGCCGCGCGCGCCCGGTGACGCGCCTCGGCCTCGGCCACGCTGGCCGTCCGCCCCGGCTCGCCCGCCAGCGCCTGCCACGCCGCGAGCGCGTCCCGCGCGGGCGCGCCGCCCGCGCTCGCCTCGCGCTCGAGCCATGCCTCCAGGGCCGTCTCGGCGGCGTGGTGGTCCGCCCCCGGCCGCGTCAGGCACTCCTGGAGGAGCGCGGCGCCGCGCGCCCCCTCGCCGAGCGCCACGAGCCCCTCGGCGGCGGTCTGGCGCAGGTCGGGCGCGTCGGCCTGCGCCAGCAGCGCGACGAGCGCGTCGGTCGCCCGCTGGCCGCCGAGCGCGGCCAGCGCGCGCGCCGCGGCGTGGCGCAGGTCGGCCCCGGCGCCCGGCTCGGTGCAGCGCACGAGCGGCTCGACCGCGTCCGCGCAGCCGATCGCGGCCAGCGCCTTCGCCATCGCCGGCGCGGTGCGCGGCTCCGCCAGCGCCTCGACCAGCGCCGCGCAGGCCGCGGCGGCGCGCGGCCCCATGCGCTCGAGCGACTGCGCCACGCACGCGCGCAGGTGCTCCTCCTCCTCGTGCAGCGCCTGCACCAGGACGTCGGTCACCCACCAGGGGCTGCGCGAGAGCACGAAGCGCGCGTCGTCCACCTGCTTCAGGTCGAACACGCCGAGGTCCGCGACGCGGCGCCAGATCGCGGCGCGCAGCGCGTCGGACGGCTCCTTGCGCGGCACGCGCCGCTCGGGGTCCGCGCCGTTCCAGGCCGCGTGCAGCGCGTCGGGGTCGTCGAAGCCCGCCTCGCGCGCGATCTCGGCGAGCGTGGCGGCGGCCAGCTCGCGCACGTCGGGCTCGGCCCGCCCGCCGGCCAGGAAGCGCAGCCCGTCGAGGCCCGCGTACACGCGCTGGCGCGCGAGGTAGGTGGCGATCCAGACCACCGTCTCGCCGTCGGTCTCGTACTTGAGCTGCGCGCAGAGCGCGGGCACCGCGACGTCCGCGTCGATGCGGCTGGCCTCGTACGCGGCGCGCGCGCGCTTCCACGGCTCGTGGCAGCGCTGGATGTCCACGAGCCCGGCGAGCGTCTCCAGCGCCGCGGGCGTCGCGACCGCGCCCAGCACCTCGAGCGCGGAGAGGCTCGCCTCGTCGCCCGCCTGCGGGTCGTCGAGCACGGCCCGGGCAGCGGCCACGGCGGCATCCGCCTGGCCGGCGACCTCGTCGAGCACGAGCGCGCGCATCTTTCCCTGCAGGCTCGCGCGGCCGACGATCTGCTCGCGCAGGCGCGCGACGAGCGCGGCGTCGGGCGCGGGCGTCGGCGGCGGCGCCGGGAGCGCGGCCAGCGCCGCGCGACCGACCGCGCGCAGCTCGTAGGCCGGCGGGGCGCCGGGATCGCGCTCCGCCTCCGAGCAGGCGCACAGCGCGCACGCGGCGCCGAGCGCGAGCGCCAGCGCGCGCCTCACGGGCGCAGCTCCAGGCGCTTCACCAGGCGCGCCTCGCGCTCGGGGTCGGGACGCTCCGGGTCGGCCCAGTAGGGCCGCAACGAGTAGAAGAGCGCCACCTCGACCGGCGCGCTCGACGAGGCCTCGGGGATCGGGATCTCTCGCGTCTCGTGCGCGGGCAGCAGCGTGTCGGGCAGCGTCTCGTGGCGGTAGGGGCTGCGGAAGCGGTAGACGTGCGTCCAGGGGTGCAGGGCGCCGTCGAGCGGGCGCCAGAAGACGTCCGCGGCGCGCGAGCGCTCCTCGGTCGGGAAGTGGTGGCCGGCGCCGACGTTCTCGACCTCGACCAGCCAGCGGTCGCCGTCCTTGCGGCCGCGCACGTCGACTGCGCTCCTGACCAGCTCGATGTCGTGCCCGCCGTGCATCGTGTGGTCGCGGCCGCGCGTGCCGTCCGCGCGCGCGGGCATGTGGCAGTCGATGCAGCCGATGCCCTTCGCCGCGTAGTCCGTCGCGCGCCACTGCTTGGTCGTGTCGTGCTGGTCGTGGCACGAGGCGCAGAACGCCGACGAGCCGAGGTCGCGCAGCGCCGCCGGGGCGCAGGGCGCGTCGGGGACCGTGCGCGTGCCGGCCACCCGCCCGCCCGACGAGTGGCCGTCGGGCAGCGCGTGGCAGGCGATGCAGTCCACGCCCTCGCCGCGGCGCGACTCGCGCGGCAGGACGCGCTCTGCGATCCCGGTCTCGAACACCGGCCGCGGCGCGTGGCAGTCGATGCAGTCCGCGTTGGCGAAATCGTTCGAGAGCGCGCGCACCTCCGGGTCGGTCCAGGCCAGGGCGTGCCAGGACTCCGCCCACTCGGCGTACACCGTCTCGTGGCAGGCGCGGCACTGCTCCGAGCTCGTGAACGCGCCGGCCGGCTCGGCGCGCGGCGGCGGCGAGCGCAGGATCGCCAGCAGCGCCGCCGCGCCGGCCAGGACGGCGACGCCGCCCAGCGCGCGCCGCAGGGTCCCCGCTCCGCTCATCACGCTTCCTCCACGGCCAGGCCGGCCTTCATCCGCAGCGTGCGCGTGGCGAGCCGCTGCACCTCGCGCGGGTCGTGCGTCACGTGCAGCGTCGCCAGGCGCAGGCGCCGCTCGAGCGCGCCGATGCGCTCGATCAGGGCCTGGCGCAGCTCGGCGTCGAGCGGCCCGAGCGGCTCGTCGAGCAGGAGGATCGCGGGCTCCATCGCCAGCGCGCGGGCGAGCGCGAGGCGCTGCGCCTCGCCGCCCGAGAGCGCGCCGGGCTTGCGCTCCTCCAGGCCGGCCAGCTCGACCAGCGCGACCAGCTCCGCTACGCGCGCCGGGCGCGCCGCGGCGGGGACGCCGCGCGCGCGCAGGACGAAGTCGAGCGTGCGGCGCACGCTCATGTGCGGCCACAGGGCGCCGCCCTGGAACAGGAGCGCCACGCCGCGCTTCTCGGGCGGCACGGGCAGGCGCCGCCCGTCGCTCGCGAGCGCGCCCCCGATCCGGATGCGGCCGGCCTCGAGGCGCTGCAGGCCCGCGATCGCGCGCAAGAGCGTCGTCTTCCCGCAGCCCGAGGGCCCGACGACGAGCAGGTGCTCGCCGCGCGCGAGCTCGAGGTCCAGCGGCCCGAGCACGCGCCGGCCGCCCAGCGTCACGCTCGCGCCCTCGACGCGCAGGAGCGGGCCCTCGCTCACGCGGACGTCTCCCAGCGCTCGCGCCCGAAGGCGCTCCACAGGATCCCCGGCAAGAGGATGAAGAACACGATCAGGAGCGCCAGGGCGGCGACGAAGTCGTCGCGGCCGAAGTGGATCGCGTTGTAGACGCGGAACATCGCCGTGCCGTTCGCCGCGGGCACGAGGATGGCGGCGTCGAGCTCGCGCATGGCGAAGACGAACACCAGCGCCGCGCCGCCGAGGAGCGACGTGCGCAGCGCGGGCTGCACGACCGACAGCAGCCGGCGCAGCGGCCCGGCGCCCGCGAGCCGCGCGGCCTCCTCGAGGCGCGGGTCGAGCATCGCCGTCGCGCCGGCGCCGGCGAAGACCGGGAAGGCGGCGAAGCGCCCCAGGTCGAGCAGCACGACCAGCCAGCCGCTGGCGTAGAAGCGCTCGGTCGAGGGGTGGTTCCACAGCGCGATCATGCCGATCCCGAACAGGATCGCGGGCACGGCGAGCGGCGCGAGGACCAGCGGCTCGAGCCACGCCGTGCGGCGCGAGCGCTGCAGCGCGTGCCCGAGCGCCAGCCCCGGCACGAGCGAGACGAGCGCGGCCGAGGTCGCGTAGAGCAGGCTGCGCTGCAGGTCCTTGCGGCCGACCTCGACGGCGCGGCCGAAGGCCCGCGCGAGCCCCCCCGCGCTCCAGCCGCGCTGCCCGCCGCCGGCCTCCCACGCGAGCCGCGCGAGCGGCAGCGCGGCCGCGAACAGGACCAGCGCGAGCGCCAGGGCGAAGAGCGGCCAGCGCCAGCGCCCGAGCGCCAGCGTCTGCGGCCGGCGGAAGTCGCCGTCCCAGGTCTCGAGCGCGCCGCGGCGGCGCAACCACAAGGCCGGCACGAGCGCGACCACCGTCAGCGCGAGCAGCGGCAGCGCCGCCGCGACGGCCTTGCCCGGCTGGTGGACGCTCTGCCAGCTGGCGAAGATCTCGTCGGCGTAGACGTTCACCTTCGAGCCGATCGAGGTCATGTAGTCGGGCACGGCGAAATCGTTGATCGCCAGCACGAAGGCCAGGCAGGCGGCGCTGGCCGCGGCGGGCAGCACCAGCGGCAGCTCCATGCGCAAGACGGCGCGCAGGCCGCCCGCGAGCAGCGCCGCCTCCTCGCGGCGCGCGTCCACGCGCTCGAAGGCGCGGCCGCTGAAGACCGCCACCAGCGGGAACGTGCCGAGGCCGAGCACGAGCACGATCGCCCACGGCCCGCGCAGCGCGTCGAAGAGGATCACGAGCGTCAGCGACAGCATCACCGGCGGCACGAGCAGCGGCACCAGGCCGGCGTGGCGCAGGAAGCGCGCCAGCGGCACGTCCGTGCGCGCGACGAGGAAGCCGAAGGGCAGCCCGAGCGCGAAGGCCAGCCCCGCCGCTCCCGCGCCGATCCAGGTCGTGCGCCACAGGAGCCCGAGCGTGCGCGCGTCGAGCGCCGCGGCCAGGTCCGCTCCCTCGACGCGCGCCAGCATGCTCGCGATCGGCGCGATGCCGGCCAGGGCCAGCAGCGCGGCGCAGGCGAGGACCAGCGTGCGGCTCACGGGCGGCCCGTCACTCCACGAAGAGCGTCTTCAGCGCCTCGGCGCGGGCCTCGATCTCCGCCCCGAGCTTGCCGAAGTCGACGGCCATCGGCTCGAACTGCCCGGGCGAGACCATCGCGTCGGGCCGCGGCACCGAGGCCCGCACCGGGACCTGCGCCGAGCGCGAGAAGGCGAGCTCCTGCTCGACCTCGGGGCGCAGCACCCAGTCGACGAAGCGCCGCGCCGCCTCGGCGTGCGGCGCGCCCGCCAGGATCGCGATCGAGTTCGGCAGGAACAGCGTGCCGCAGCCCTGGGCGTCGGGGTAGACCGCCGCGACCGGCGCGCCGCGCTCCAGCGCCACCGCGAAGTCGTCGGTGTCGGTCCAGCCGAAGGCGGCCTTGCCCTCGCCGACCAGGCGCGCCACCGCCGCGTTGCCGTTCGTCAGCCCGACCGCGCCCGTCCGCGACAGCTCGTGGATACGCCGCACGTACCTCTCGGCCTCGGCCTCTCCCAGCACCAGGTAGAGCGCCGCCATGTGGGTCAGCGTCGTGCCGGTCAGCGGCTTGGCCATGAGCCCCTTGCCGGCCCACTGCGGGTCCACCAGGTCCCACATGCTCGTGATGCGCGACGGGTCGGCGAGCTCGGTGTTGACGATGAAGACGTGCGCGCGCGCGCCGAACCCGTTCCAGCACCCGCCCGGGTCGCGGAACTGCGGCGGGAGATCGCGCGCGGCGGGCGGGTCGTAGCGCTGCAAGAGCCCGTCGCTCCCGAGCGCGGCCGTGTGCGCGACCTCGTTGTTCCAGAACACGTCGCAGCGCGGGTTCGAGCTCTCCGCGCGGATCCTGGCCACCAGCCCGACCGTCTTGGCCGCCTCGACGTCGAACTCGGCGCGCACGTCGAGGCCGCTCTCGCGCGCGAAGCGCTGGATCAGCGGCTCGGCGAACTCCTGGTCGAGCGAGCAGTAGACGACCAGATCGGGCGCCTTCGCGCAGCCCGTCGCGAGGCCGACCTGGAGCGGCAGGCAGAGCGTGAGGGCGAGCGTGCGGAGGGATCGTGTCATGCGGCGGCGACGGGTGCGGGGGACCGAGCCCCAGAGCCTAGCCGACGGCACCATGCAAGGCCCACTCCACGCGCGCGGGAGGGCGACCCCGGGGCGGCGACGCGCGCGCTCGCGTTCCGCCGGCGGAACGCACCTGCGCGCAGACGAGGATCGGAGCCGGGCGCCGGCGGCGGGAGCGCGCTCGCGGGGGAAGCCCCGCTCCCTACCCGAACAGCGCCCAGGCGACCGTCGCCGCCCACAGGAGCGCGTTCACGCCGAACCACAGGTCGCCGCCCAGGAGCACCCGCGTGGGGTCGCCCCCGCCGCCGCTCTGCACGAGGACCATGTAGCGGCCGATGCCGAACACGACGAAGGGCACGCTGGCGATCAGGCGGTTGTCGCCGAACTTGGCCGCGGTGTCCTCGCCGACGGTGTACATCGTGTAGCAGACCACCGTGCAGGCGGCGAGCACGCTGACCATCTGGTCCACGAAGCCGATCGAGTACTGCTGCAGGCTGGCGCGGTGCAGCGCGCCGTCCTCGCCGAGCAGGACGAGCTCGGCGCGGCGCTTGTTCAGCGCCAGGAAGAGGCTCAGGAAGAGCGTGCACAGGAAGAGCCACTGCGAGATCGGCGCGCCGGCGGCGATGCCGCCGACCTCGACGCGCATCAGGAACCCGGCCGCGACGCAGAAGGCGTCGACCAGGACGACGCGCTTGAGGCGCCAGCTATAGGCCAGGTTGAGGCCCAGGTACAGGGCGAGCGTCAGCACGACCCCGGAGCGCCCGCCGGCCGCGCGCCAGCCGGCGACGAGGCCGAGCGCCGCGCAGCCGACCGCCAGGGCCAGCGCGGCCGGCACGCTCACCTCGCCCGCGGCGATCGGGCGCAGGCGCTTGCGCGGGTGGCGGCGGTCGCTCTCGACGTCGAGCGCGTCGTTCAGCAGGTACACCGCGCTGGCGACCAGGCAGAAGGCGACGAAGCCGAGCAGCGTGCGCGCGAGCTCGGGCGAGCCCGGGTGCTCGGCGAGGCGCCGGTCGCCGAGCGCGAACACGAGCGGCGCCAGCACGAACAGGTTCTTCGACCACTGCTCGGGGCGCAGCGCGCGCAGGTGCGGGAGCGGGCGCGGCGCGGGGACGCCGCTCGCCGCGGGCGCGGGCCGGTCGGGCGGCGGAGGCGTCGTCATCGCCCGAGAGGATCCCCTCCTCCGGGCCCTCAGTCGAGGCTCAGCTTGGTCAGGTCCTCGACCTGCGAGTCCGGCCCCACGAGCAGGGTCTCGTCGGGGCCGAGCACGCCCTCCTCGCGCAGCACCTCGAGCTCGAGCGAGCGCACGGTGCCGTCCCCGTAGAGCACGTTGGTCGCCGTGGCGTGGTTCGTCGAGCCGTCGTTGTCGTCGGCGACCAGCGGCTCCGCCCCGCTCAGGCGCTTGATCGGGTGGTTGCGGGTGTCGCGCCCGGCGTAGGCCGACCACG
This sequence comes from uncultured bacterium, assembly GCA_902826945.1. The sequence continues at coordinate 23,488 of CADEGS010000022.1, forward strand.
TGCCGTCGATGCGGTCGAGCTCGGTCCACCACTCCTGCCACGGCCGCTGGCCGAGCTCGAGGAAGCCCCGGTCCACGGCCGGGCAGGTCAGGCGCTCGGCGTTCGTCTGCGTGTTCTCGATCGCCTTGCGGGAGTACATCTGCGCGAAGAAGCGCACGCCGCTCTCGCTCGGCAGCTCCTTGTACTTGATCTCGTACAGGAGCAGCGCCTTGTGGATCTCGCCCAGGTTGCCGGAGCAGCCGGTGACCTTGGCGGTCTCGATCGCGTCGGTGACCATCGGCACCAGCGTCGCGACCAGGACGCCGATGATCAGGATCACGGCCAGGATCTCGATCAGCGTGAAGCCTGCGCGGCGGGCGCGCGGGGCGAGGCGGCGGAGCAGGGACATGCGCGGGACGGCCGCGCCAGGCGCGGCCCGCACGTTCTATGCGATGGCGAGGCGCGGGTCACGCCCCCGCGCTCCGGGGAGCGCGGGCAGGCCTCCCCCCGCCCGGCTCAGAGCCTGGGAAAGAATCCTGCGTGGCTCCCGGTGCCGTCTGGCTTCGTCCTGGCAAGGCGCGCCGACGACGCGTCTTCGCGGCAAGACTCGGAGGAGGCGCAACGCCGCCAGGGCGGAGCCAGACGGTGCTGGGGGCCGCGCAGGATTCTTTCTCAGGCGCTCAGCCGGAGCGGGGCCGGACGGCGAAGACCGCCGGCTCGAGCGGTGTCCCCGGCTCCTGCACCAGCTCGAGGCGCAGCGGGGCGTCGGGACCCAGCCGCCGCGCGCACAGGGCGTAGACGATCCACTGCCAGTCGAAGACGAGGTCCACGCCGCGCTCGAGCAGGTACGGCCCGATCGCGCCGGCGTGCAGGGCGCGCTGCGCGTCGGGGTTGACCTTGCCGTCGAGGTTCACGACCGGCCGCCCGGAGAAGTAGGCGAGCGCGCCGGCCTGGAAGGCGCCGATGCGCTGGTCGGCGGCGACGCGCGGCGCCATGCGCCGCCAGGCGCTGACGAAGCCGTTCGGAGGCGCGCCGCCGCGCGCGAGCGTCGCGTAGGGCTGGCCCTCCGCGGGGCGGTAGCCGGTCGCGACGCCGGCCCAGGCGAGCAGCGCGAGCGCCGTGCCGAGCGCTCGCCGCGGCGCGCGCGGCAGCCGTCCCAGCGCGCGCGCCAGCGCTCCGACCGCCGCGACGGTCGTGACCAGCACGAGCGGCACGAGGTAGCGCGCGAAGAACCAGTGCACCGGCGCGAGGAAGGTGTAGCCCGCCAGCGTCAGGAGGAAGGTCAGCGCCGCGATCCCGCCCAGGCGCGGGTCGGCGCCCCGCGCGCGGCGCCAGGGCAGGCAGGCGAGCAGCACGAGCGCGAGCAGCGCCGCGAGCCGGGCAGCGCGCCCCGGCGGGTCGGCGCGGAACCAGCCGAGCAGGCGCGACGAGCCGGCGTCGGCCCAGAAGGTGAACGGCTGGTCGAGGCGGAAGGCGGAGAGGAGCGGGTGCTCGAACAGGAACACCGAGAGGAAGCGCGTCGCGACGTCGGCGTGCCACGCGGGCGGCACGTCCTCGACGTCGAAGAAGGGCTGCGCGGGCGGCGGCGTCCAGACCGGCTGCAGGTGCGCCCAGCCGTACTGCAGCGCGATCTCGCGCCCGGCCGGGCCGCTCTGCGGCGTCCAGCGGCCGGTCGCGCGCTGGCTCGCGACGCCCCAGCAGGCCCACACGGCGAGCGCCGTCGCTCCCGCCACGGCCATGCGCGGGAGGGCGGCCGCGAGCGCGCGCCGCCGCAGCGCGCCGACGACCCAGTCCAGCGCCAGCGCCGCGCCCAGGAAGCCGAGGTCGATGCGCGCGAGCAGCGCCAGGCCGCCCGCCGCGCCGAGCGCGAGCGCGCGCGCGAGGCTCGGCGGGGCCTGCGCGCGCGCGCAGCGCAGGTAGGCGAGCAAGAGCACGAGCGCGCACAGCGCCGCCGAGCCCGTGTCCATGCCGTTCGCGCTGTGGGCGAGGAACGAGGGCGAGAGCGCCCACAGGCCGAGGAGCGCCACGCCCGCCCACGGCCCGCCGACGCGCCGGCCGAGCCGCTCGAGCGCGATCCCCGCGCAGAGCGCCACGACCGCCGCCAGCACGCCCGCCGCGCGCAGGCGCGCCAGCGGATCCGCCCCGACCATCCAGCGCAGGGGCACGAGCGCCAGCATGTAGAGCGGCGAGAAGCCGTTCGTCGCCACCGTCCCGTCGAAGGTCATCCCGTGGCCCTGCGCCACGTGGTCGGCGATCACCAGGTAATAGAAGGCGTCGTCCTGGAGGAAGTCGGACGCCATGGCCGTGTCGGGGTCGGCCAGGCCCACCCACAGCCGGCCGGCGAGCGTGACGAGCGCCAGGACCAGAGCGCAGGCGAGCTCGGCGCGGCTGCGCCTCGCGCGCGGCGGCTCGGGCGCGGGGACGTCGCTCATGGGCGGCCATGGTAGCGGGCGAGCGCGCTCCCCTGCGCGCGGCGCGCCGCGTCTGCTACGCTCGGCGCCGGCCGTGGGCGACGAGCACGAGAAGAAGCGCTTCCGGAGCTTCCAGGACCTCCGGCGCGCGCGCGGGGAGGGCGATCCGGAGCCGCCGCCGCCCGAGCGCGGCTGGACGATCGAGAGCGAGGTCCCGATCGACGCCGACGCGCTGCCCGAGGAGGCCGGGCCCGGCTCGCTGGCGCGCGTGCGCGCGCGGCCGCGCGCCTTCGGGCCGATGACGCACGGCCCCGCGCCCTACCGGGACGAGGACTCCGAGGAGATGCGGCTGCTCGGCTCCTTCCGCTGCCGCACGGTCTTCCCCGAGGACGTGCTGGCCGAGGTGGCCGCGCTGCCGCGCGACCCGACCGAGGCCGACCGCGCCGGGCGCCTCGACCTGCGCGAGCGCACGATCTTCACGATCGACGGCGACGACGCCAAGGACTTCGACGACGCGATCTCGATCGAGCCGCTCGAGGGCGGCGGCCACGAGGTCGGCGTGCACATCGCCGACGTCGGCCACTACGTGCGGCCGGGGACGGCGCTCGACGACGAGGCGCTGGCGCGCGGCACGAGCGTCTACGTGCCCGGCCAGGTCGTGCCCATGCTGCCCGAGGAGCTCTCGAACGGGCTGTGCTCGCTCGTGGCCGAGCGCGACCGGCTGGCCTACTCGGTCTTGATGCGCTTCGACGCCGCCGGCAAGCGCCAGGCGACGAGCGTGCACAAGAGCGTGATCCGGAGCGTGCGCCGCAACACCTACCGCGTCGTGCAGGAGCTGCTCGACGGCGTGCGCTCGGAGGAGACCGACGCGATCCGTTTCCTCGACGAGCCGCTGCGCCTCTTCCAGCGCTGGACGCGTCGCCAGCAGGAGCTGCGCGACGCCAAGGGCTCCCTGCGCGTGCAGTCGAGCGAGAAGGCCTTCGTGTTCGACGAGCGCCACGAGGTCGTGCGCATCGTGGACGCGCCGCGCTACTTCTCGCAGGCCCTGATCGAGGAGACGGCGCTGGCGGCGAACCAGGCCGTGGGCGACCTCTTCCGCGAGCGCGGCCTGCCGACGATCTACCGCGTGCACCCCGAGAAGGACCCCGAGGAGGTCGCGCAGGTCGCGCGCGCGCTCGAGGAGCACGGCATCCGCGTGCCGCAGAAGGAGCGCCTGACCGGCCGCGACATCGGCCAGATGATCCGCGCCGCGCGCCGGCGCCCGAATGCCGAGGCCCTGATCCAGCGCATCATGGGGCTGGTCGAGCGCGCCTTCTACCAGGTCGCCGACCACGAGAACGTGGCCGAGCACTGGGGCCTGGCGCGGCGCGCCTACCTGCACTTCACCTCGCCGATCCGCCGCTACCCCGACCTGGTCGTGCACCGCTGGCTGCACGCCGTGCTCTCGCGCGGCGAGGAGGCGGAGAGCGAGCTCAAGGGCGAGGCGCTCGTGCAGGACCTGAACGAGGTCGCGCTGCACTGCTCGCTGCGCGCCGAGCTGGCCGAGATGTGCGAGCAGGCGGTCTCCGACCTCAAGATGTGCCAGTTCCTCGCGCCGCACACGGGCGAGGTGCACGAGGCGCGCGTGCAGCGCGTCAGCCGCCACGGGCTCGTCGTGCACCTGGCGGCCTTCAACGCCGAGGGCTTCGTGCCGGCGCGCACGATCGGCGAGAAGCCCGAGCTGCGCGGGCCGACGCTGACCCTGCGCGCGGGCAAGCGGCACTTCTCGTTCACCGAGGGCTACCCGATCCGGGTCGAGATCGCCGAGGTGGACTTCCTGCGCCTGCAGGTCGAGCTGCGCCTGCACGCGTGAGCCGCGCGGCTGGAGCCGGCGGCGCTGCGGCGCTATCCTCGGCCGGCCCCTCGCAGGAGCCCCGCATGCGCCTCCCTCGCCACGTCCTCGTCCCGCTCCTCGTTCTCCTCGCGCCCGGCTGCGGCGCCGCGCGTCCGGACGACGCGCCGCCCGCCAGCTCGGCGCCGGCAGCCGGCGCGCCCGCGGACGGCAGCCCGGCCTTCGCGGGCCGGCGCGCGTGGAGCTTCGAGGACGCGCAGGCCGGCGGGCTGCCGGCGGGCTGGCGCGCCGCGTCGACGAACGGCAAGGGACCGCCCGCGCGCTGGAGCGTCGTCGACGAGGGCGCGCACGCGGGGAAGCGCGCGCTGGCCCTGCTCGACGCGCGCGAGGCCAGCGGCCAGACCTACAACCTGTGCTGGACCGACGAGATCCTGTTCCTGAACGGCCGCGTCTCCGTCGCGGTGCACGCGGGGAGCGGCGCGGAGGATCAGGGCGGCGGCCCGGCCTGGCGCGTGCGCGGCCCGGACGACTACTACCTCGCGCGCTGGAACCCGCTCGAGGACAACTTCCGCGTGTACAGCGTGCGCGGCGGGCGGCGCACGGAGCTCGACAGCGCCGACGTCCGCGCCGACCCGTCGCGCTGGCACACGATCGACGTGCGCCAGGAGGGCGCGCTGATCACGTGCTCGTTCGACGGCCGGGAGCTCCTGCGCGTCAGCGACACGGCGCACCTCGCCCCGGGCGGCGTCGGGCTGTGGACGAAGGCCGACGCGGAGAGCGCCTTCGACGACCTGGCCGTCGAGAGCCCCTGAATCAGGCCCCGGCAGCCGGCAGCGCCTGCAGCGGCGCGTCGTCCCGGAACCCTGCCAGCGCGTCGACCTCGGCGTGCAGCGCCAGCAGCGTGCGCTCGAGCTCGGCGCGGATCGACTCGGCGCCCGCGGCGTCGAGGCGCGCGGGCACCGGGATCGGCGGCGCGAACGCGACGTGCACGCGCGCGAAGGGCAGCGGCAGGACCGTGCGGTCCCACGACCAGCGGTAGACGAAGCTGCGCCCGGACGAGGCGGCCACCGGCAGCAGCACGCCGCCCGTCTTCTGCGCCAGCGTGACGATCCCGAGCTGCGCGATCCCGCGCGGGCCGCGCGAGCCGTCCACCGCCAGGCACGAAGACCAGCCGGGCTCGCTCTTCACCGTCTGGATCATCCCGACCAGCGCGCGGCCGCCGCCGCCGCCCGACGACCCGCGCACGACCTTGTAGCCCAGGCGCTCCTCGACGCGGCTCATCAGCTCGCCGTCGCGGCTCTGCGAGCACATCAGGACCCAGCGGCCGTGCGAAGGCCGGCTGTTGTAGTGCAGGAGCTGGAACGTGCGCGCGTGCAGGAACGCCGCCACGACCGGGCGCTCGCCCGCCAGCGCGTCGGCGAGCAGGTGCCCGCGCACCTCGACGTAGCGCCAGCTCGCGCCCAGCGCGCGGTAGGCGAGCGCGGCCGCGGGGGGCACGACGGTGCGGAACAGGAACCGCCGCAGCCGCTTGCGGCGTCGCTTGGCCGGCTCCGCCACGGCGCTCAGCCCGAGCGCGCCGAGCGCTCGCCCGCCTCGGCGTGCGCGCGCGCGAAGCTGCCGCCCGCCATCGCTCCGATGATCGCCAGCTCGCCGACGAGCGCCAGCGCCGCGCACACCTCGGCCAGCGCGTCGCCGCGCCCCTCGCCCAGGCAGCCGAGCATCGCCAGGCACTCGCGCGCCACGGGCAGCTGCGTCCCGCCCCCCACCGCGCCGACGATCAGGTTCGGCAGCGTGACCGAGACGTACAGCGCGCCGTCGTCGTCCACGTCGGCGTCGGTCAGGCCCAGGGTCGCCTCGGCCACGCAGGCGACGTCCTGGCCGGTGGCGATGAAGAGGCCGGCCAGCGCGTTCGCGTAGTTCGCCTGCGAGCCGAGCGTGCCGCTCAGGATCCCGCCGTGGGCCGCCAGTCGCCAGGCGCGGCTCATCGCGGCCGCGCCGGTGCGGAAGTAGCGCCGGCAGAGCTTGTCGGAGACGCGCGCCTCGGCCGAGGCGCGCCGGCCGCGCGCGCGCAGGAGCGCCATGGCCGAGGCCTTCTTGTCGCCCGAGAGGTTGGCCTCGATCTGCCACTGCGCGCACGGCACGCCGGCGCGCTCGAGCACCAGCGTGCAGATCGCCTGCGTGGCCGCCGTGACCATGTTCTGCCCGGCGGCGTCGCCGGTGGCGAAGCCCAGGCGCACGTAGACGTCGCGCCCGACGAGCACCGGCACGAGCTCGGTCAGGCGCGCGTGGCGCGAGCCGGACGCGACCAGCGCCTCGAGCTCGGGGACGAGCGGCGCCAGCGCGGCGGCGAAGCGCGCCGCCTGCTCCAGCCCCTCGAAGCGGAACGCCGGCGAGCGCCACACGACCGCGTCGCTGCAGCGCGCGCGGATCGGCTCGCCGCGCCCGAGCATGTTCGCCACGTGCTGCAGCGAGAGCACCAGCGCGCCCTCGGTCGTCGCCAGCGGCACGAAGTGCTCGCCGCGCGCGGCGGTGCCCTCGATCGCGAGCGGCCCGACCACGCCGACCGGGACGCGCGCCCAGCCGACGAAGCCCTCGATGCGGCCGGCCAGGCTCTCCGAGGGCGGCTCGGCGCCCTCGCCGGCCAGGCGCGCGGTCGCCAGGCCGGCCGCCGCGAGCAGCGCGCGGCGGCGCTCGACGGCCTCGCGCGACAGATCGGTCGGCGAGGGCAGGCGCGGCGCGGCGGCGGCGTCGGGGGGCGGGGCTTCGCTCTTCAAGCAACCGCCCGGACCGCCGACGCGCGGCGGCCCGGAGCGGGCCAGAGACTAGCAAAGGCCGGGCGCGGCTTCCCGCCCCGCGGCGCGGCTCAGGGCCCGCCGACGAAGTCCGAGGCGTGCCCCTGCGCGTCGCCGTCGGCGTCCAGCCAGGAGTCGAGCACGACGCCGGTCAGCGGGTCGGTCAGCTTCTCGATCGTGGCCGAGCCCAGCGGACCGGAGAAGCCCTGGTCGGGCCCGTCGCGCAGGCCCGAGGGCCCGTTCGCCATCGGGTGGCTGCTCGAGCCGTTCGAGGTCCCGTCGGCCTCCACGATGCGGTCCATGTCGAGCGCCACGCGCCCCAGGTCGAAGGTGTCCTGCGGCGACACGCCGTCGCAGCCCACGCGCTCGTCGTTGTCGTCGAGCGGGTTGACCGGGCAGCCCTCCTCGTCGAACAGGAAGAGCCCGCTGCCCAGCCCGGCCACCATGTGCACCCACAGCGGCGAGTCGATCTGGTTGCCGGGGTTCTTCCCGATGTGGTCGCGCAGCAGGCCGAAGTCGAGCGCGCCGAAGTTCCCCGTGGAGAGGGCGCTGCGCAGGTTCGCGTACTCGCCGCCCCAGGTCGCCATGCTCTGGTCGGTCAGGTGGCACGACACGCAGTAGCGCGGCCCCTCGTTCTGCGGCTCGACCTTGCCGCGGATCGAGTGCGGCATCATCACGTTGTGCGCCAGCGACGGGAAGCGCGCGGTGAGCGTGTTGTTGCCGCCGCCGTTGCGGTCGGTGAACGCGAACACCTGCGAGTCGTTGTTGTTGATGTCCTCGTACTCGAAGAACACCAGCGTGTTCGGCATGATCTGCTCGATCTTGTCGTTCGGGCCGACGCCGAGCTGGAAGAACACGGGCGACTGGTACGTGAAGTCGGCGTTCGCCTGCTTGAAGACGATGCGCTGGCCCGTGATGTTGCTGAAGTTGTTCCCGTTGTCGTACTCGCCGCCCAGGTGGCAGCCGATGCAGCTGTTCGTCCACGAGGCGTGGCACGAGGCGCAGCTCATGTTGTCCGCGTGGCTGAAGCCGGGCAGGGCGCCGAGGTCGCCGTCCTGGATCGGGCCCAGGCCCGTCGAGGCGCTGCCGTCCGAGCGTCCCATCGCGTACGACGCCTTCACGCTGTAGACCGGGTCGCCCGTGAGCGGGTCCAGCTTGCCGCTGTCCACGATCACGTCGAGCGTCTGCGAGACGTAGTGCATCTGGCCGGTCAGGCGGCTGCGCAGCCAGGTGTCGCCCTGCGCGTCGCGGAAGACGTGCGTGAGCGGGTTGCCCGCCGAGTCCACCGCGAGCTGCGCCGCCTGGCCGTCCCAGCGCGTGCCGGCGACGGTCGGGGCGTAGGCGTCCGCGGCGCCGTGGCAGGACTCGCAGCGGATCGCCACGGCCTGCTCCATGCGGCTCAGGAGCTCGGGGTCGCCCCCCACGTCGCCGCCGTGCAGGTCGTAGCTGCCGTGGCAGTCGATGCAGCCCAGGCCCGCCTCGTAGTGCACGTCCGGCGGCGTGTCGTCGCGGCCGTCGCCGTCGTAGTCCTCGCGCAGGAGGTACTGGCGGTGGTTGCGGCCGTTGAACGTGTGGTTGCCGACCTGCGGGTCGAACAGGCGCGGGTCGTTGGCGGTCGTCTGGTGCGAGACCGGGTTGGCCGGGTACTGGTTGCCGCGCGCGACGTCCTGGTTCTGGTCGAGGCGGATGCCCCAGTACTGCATCACCGTGCGGTTCGAGCCCTGGTGGCAGCCGGCGCAGGTGTGGTCGTCGATGCCCTGCACGAACTCGCCGCTCGGGAGCGTCTTCGCCACGCTCAGGATCATGTGGCGGCGGACGTGCGGCAGCTCCGGCTCGTCGATGTCGTCGGGGTCCAGGGGCTCGTTCGGGTCGATGTTCGGGTCCCCGCTGCCGCTGCGGCCGCTCTGGCTGTAGGGCATGTGGCAGGCCGCGCAGCCCGACGAGCGGAAGTCGCCGTAGCGGTTGTTCGCGCCCGAGCTGCCCAGGTGGCAGTCGCCGCAGGTGAAGGCCACCTGCTCGTGGTAGAGCTTGGCCAGCTC
>CADEGS010000023.1 GCA_902826945.1 uncultured bacterium
ACGCAGGAGAACTTCCGCGAGTTCGAGGAGGCCGGGATCACGCTCGAGATCTCGCCCTCGATCAGCGCCTCGCGCTACTTGCGGCTCGACATCTCGCTCGTCGTCAGCACGTTCACGGGCTCCTTCTCGTCGAGCTCCGCGATCCCGCCGCCGCGGATCACGCGCGAGATCGCGACGACGGTCAACGTCCCCGACGGCGACACGATGGTGATCGGCGGCATCATCACCGACAACCTCTCGGAGACCAGCCGGCGCACGCCGTGGATCTCCGACATCCCGCTGCTCGGCCGCCTGTTCCGCCGCGACTCCTCCACGAACACGCGCACGACGCTCTACTTCTTCGTGACGCCGCACATCATGCGCGATCGCGACTTCGCCGATCTGGCGGAGATCTCCTACCTGCGCAAGCTCGACGCCGCCGAGGTGATCGGCCAGGACCGCGTGCGCATCGTCGACCCGACCTTCGGCAAGCAGGAGGACGTGATCGACTTCGAGAGCTTCCAGATCCCGCTCTACCGCAGCCCCGTGCGCGGCGAGGTGGACGCGGAGTCGATCGGCCTGACGCCCGAGCGCCGGCGCGAGCTGATGGAGAAGGCGCGCGAGAACGAGCCGCCCGACGCCGGCGCGACCGGCACCAAGGGCGCCGGCTAGCGATGGTCAGCCTGTCCGACCTGCTCGTGAACGCCGGGCTCTCGCGCGAGCGCCTGGAGGAGTGCCGTCGCCTCGCCGCCTCCACGGGCGAGGCCCTGGACCGCACGATCCTGAAGAAGGAGTACCTCGACGAGGAGAAGCTCCTCCAGGCCTACGCCGCGCACCTGGGCTACGAGTACCGCGGAATGCTCGAGGGCACGCAGGTGCCGGCGGCCTTCGTGAACCGCATCCCCGTGCAGTTCACGCGCAACTACAACCTGATCGCCCTCTCGCAGGAGAACGGGCTCCTGCGCGTGGCGACCTGCTCGCCGCTCGACCCGCAGCCGATGGACGACCTGGCCGCCATGCTGGGGCTCGAGGTCGAGCCCGTGCTGGCGCCGCGCAACGAGATCACCACGCTGATCGCGCGCGCCTACCGCCACAAGGCGGACGGCGTGGACGAGGCGCTGGCCGACGTGTCGGAAGACGCCGACATCCAGGGCCTGGCGAACGAGATCGACGAGGCCGAGGACGTGCTCGACGTCTCGAACAAGGCCCCGATCATCAAGCTCGTCAACACGATCCTCTTCCAGGCGCTGAAGCTGCGCTCGTCGGACGTCCACTTCCACCCCTATCCCGACCGCACGCAGGTGCGCTTCCGCATCGACGGCATCCTCTACGACATGGATTCGGTGCCGCGCAAGGCACAGGAGGCCATCGTCAGCCGCGTGAAGGTCATGGGCCGCATGGACATCGCCGAGCGCCGCCTGCCGCAGGACGGCCGCGCGACGATCAAGCTCGGCGACGGCGAGGTGGACGTGCGCATCAGCTCGGTGCCGACGTCGAACGGCGAGCGCATCGTCATGCGACTGCTCGACAAGACCGCCAAGCTCTACCGGCTGGAGGAGATCGGGCTCTCCGCCGCGAACATGGCGATGATGCGCGACTACATCACGTGGAGCCACGGCATCATCCTGGTCACCGGCCCGACGGGCTCGGGCAAGACGACCACGCTCTACGGATCGATGGGCGAGATCGACACCACGCAGAAGAACGTGCTGACGATCGAGGATCCCGTCGAGTACTCGCTGCCCGGCATCAGCCAGGTGCAGGTCAACAACAAGAAGGGCCTGACCTTCGCGGCCGGGCTGCGCTCGTTCCTGCGTCAGGACCCCGACGTGATGATGGTCGGCGAGATCCGCGACCTGGAGACGGCCGAGGTCGCGATCCGCGCCGCGCTCACCGGCCACCTGGTGTTCTCCACCGTGCACACGAACGACGCCCCGAGCACGATCACGCGCATGGTCGATCAGGGCGTCGAGCCGTACCTCGTGGCGAGCTCCCTCATCCTGGTCATCGCCCAGCGCCTGGTGCGCACGATCTGCCCGCACTGCAAGACGCTCGAGCCCCTGACCGACGAGTGGACCGCCAAGCTCAAGAAGGTCGACATCACGCCGCAGATGGTCGGCGGCCAGATCGCCTACGGGCTGGGTTGCGACGAGTGCTTCCACTCGGGCTACGCCGGCCGCACGGCGATCTACGAGTTCCTGCCCGTGGACGAGACGCTGCGCACCCAGATCATGGAAGGCGCCACGGCCACGCAGATGAAGCGCTCGTGCATCGACCGCGGGATGGTCACGCTGCGCATGGACGGCCAGGAGAAGATCCTGACGCGCCAGACCACGCCCGACGAGGTCCTGCGCGTGACGCAGCTCGACATGGGCTGAGAGGCCCGGCGCGATGCCGATCTTCGAGTACAAGGCCTACGCTCCCGGAGGCGCGACGAAGACCGGCGTGATCGACGCGGACACGCCGCGCGCCGCGCGCCAGGCCCTGCGCCGCCAGAACATCCTCGTCAGCGATCTGCGCGAGGTCGGCAGCCGGCGCAAGGCACGCAAGGCCGCGCCGGCGGCGCGGCGCCGGAGCGGCGGCGCGCTCCTGGGCCGGCTCAAGACCCTGCGCCAGCAGCGCGGCGGCCCGCGCGGGAAGGACCTCGAGACGGTCACGGCCATCACGCGCCAGATGGGCACGCTGCTCGGCGCGGGCATCCCGATGGCCGACGGGCTCAAGGCCATCATCGACCAGGCGCAGTCGCGGCGCATCGAGACGATGTTCCGGGAGATCCGCGAGCGGATCACGCAGGGCACCTCGTTCGGCGACGCGCTGGCCGACTACCCGTCCCTGTTCAGCGACCTGTACGTGAACATGGTCAAGGCGGGCGAGGCGACCGGCCAGGTCGACACCGTGCTGAGCCGCCTGGCGGACTTCATGCAGCGCCAGCGCGCGCTGCAGCGCAAGGTGGTCTCGGCGCTGACCTACCCGCTCCTGATGGTCGTCATCGGCATGCTCGTCGTGTCGATCCTGATGACCGTGGTCGTGCCCAAGATCACGGACATGCTGCAGGACACCGGCCAGACGATGCCGGCGCCGACCATGCTCCTGATCACGATCAGCAACGTCTTCAAGGGCTACTGGTGGGCGATCCTGCTCCTGCTCGCCGCGATCTCGTACGGGTTCGAGCGCTTCTACAAGACGAAGGCCGGGCGCGCGCTGGTCGACCGCAACGCGCTGCGCTTGCCGATCGTGGGCGAGCTCCTGCGCAAGCAGGCCGTGGCGCGCTTCACGCGCACGCTGTCGACGCTGCTCTCGAGCGGCGTGCCCGCGGTGCGCAGCCTCGAGATCGTCGAGAACGTCGTCGGCAACCGCGTCCTGGCCGACGCCACGCGCCACATCCGCCAGCGCATCCTCGAGGGCACCGACATCGCCACCCCGCTGAAGGCCAGCGGGGCCTTCCCCAGCGTGGTAGGCTACATGGTCTCGATCGGCGAGCAGTCGGGCGAGCTCGAGCAGATGCTCGACCGCATCGCCGACGCCTACGACGAGGAGATCGAGGTGGTGACCGAGCGCGTGACCACGGTCCTCGAGCCGATCATGATCGTGATCCTGGCGGTCGTGGTCGGCTTCATCGTGTGGGCCATCGTGCTACCCATCCTGCAGGTCGGCTCGATCCAGTGAGCCGGCCGGCCCATCGACCAGGAACCCAACGTCATGAACATCCGACGCAAGATCCGAGCCGGCCGCGCGGGCTTCTCGCTGGCCGAGCTCATGGTCGTCATCGTCATCATCGGGCTGCTCGCCACGATCGTGCTCCCCAACGTGCTGGGCCGGCTCTTCACCGGCCAGACGGGCAAGGCCAAGGCCGACATCATGTCGATCGAGCAGGCCCTGAACTCGTTCGCGGTGGAGAACGGGGGCCGCTTCCCCGACAGCCTCGAGGCGCTGGTGACACCCGACGAGAACGGCAACTCCTACCTGGACCGCGAGACCGTGCCCAAGGACCCCTGGGGCAACGAGTACATCTACGAGCCGCCTGGACCGGGACAGGCCAAGCCGATCGTGCGCACCTACGGCGCCGACGGCGCGCCGGGCGGCGAGGACAAGGATCGCGACTTCGACAACGTCATGATCAAGAACGGCGACGTCAAGTGAGCGCGCGCGGCCGGGGCTGAAGGATCGTGTCCCGCGCGGCGCGCAAGGCGGGCCGCCCGCGAGGCGGCTTCTCGCTGGTCGAGCTCCTGGTGGTGATCGCCATCCTGGGCATGGTGAGCGGCGTCGCCTGGGTCTCCTGGCAGGCGCTCCTGCCCAACCAGAAGCTCAACTCGGCCGTGCGCCAGCTCTCCGACGTGCTTTACGGCACGCGCGCCGAGGCGATCGCCCGCAACCGCGAGTTCCGCATCTACTACGACCTCGACAAGGAGACCTACGTCGTGCGCACCCCCTACTCCACCGAGGGGGGCTACGCCGTCGCCGAGGACGAGCCGCACGTGTGGGTGGACGACTCGAGCCTGGCCGAAGCCGGACTCGAGATCGAGTCGGTCACGATCGACGATCGCACGTACGACGACGGCACCGTGTACGTGCGCTTCGACCCGCTGGGCGCCTCGTCGTACCACGTCATCGTGCTGCGCCAGCCGCTGTTCGACCGCTCCTTCACCATCGAGGTGCTGCCGATCACGGGCGAGATCCGCTTCCACGACGGCTACCACGAGCGCGACCTGGCCGAGGAGCGCGACTTCGAATGAGCGCGCCGCGCGCGAGCGCCCGCGGCGGCTTCACGCTGGCGGAGGTGGCGGTGACCCTCGTCATCGTCGGCATCGGGCTGCTGCTCGTGCTGCAGGGCCTCTCCAGCTCGAAGTTCACCGCGGCGCAGACGCTGCACCGCAAGGTGGCGCGCGAGCTGGCCCTCTCCACCCTGGGCGAGATCCAGTCCGGCCTGTACCGCGAGGAGCTGGACGACGACCGCCTGTTCGGCAACTACGGCGAGCAGGGCTACGAGGAGTGGCTGTGGGAGGTCGTGTTCGGCGACGAGACCTTCAGCGACGAGGACCAGGAGTCGAGCTCGCTCCTCTTCGACTCCTTCCGCGACCGCGAGCGCCGCCAGCTCGAGGCCGAGCGCACGACGAGCCGCGAGGACCGCGACAAGGACGACGAGGACACGTCCGAGTCGGCCGACCCCTACGTGAAGGTGCGCATCCGCGTCGGCTTCCCCAAGCTGGGCGAGTTCCCCGCCTCGCTGACGCTCGAGCGCTGGATGCCGCACGAGGACGTCTACGGACCCGACGAGGAGGCCGCGGACGCGAGCGGCAGCCCGACCGGCGAGTCCGGCGACGCCGGGGAGCAGGCGCCGTGAGCCGCTCCTCGCCCGGCCAGCGCGCCGGCTTCACGCTGGTCGAGGTCATGGTGGCGCTCCTGATCGTGGGCTTCATCATGGTCTCCGTCACCGAGATCCTGGGCGTCGCGCGCAACAGCCGCGACGTGATCCACAACATCCAGGAGCGCCACCTGGCAGGGCCGGCGATCCTGGCGCAGATCGAGTCCGACCTGCGCGCGCTGTTCGTCTACGACCGCGACGAGCGCGGCGTCCTGCGCATCCAGGACAAGGTGCTCTCGGGGCTCGACGCCGACACGGTCGACTTCGTTTGCACGACGGACAGCCTGCTGCCCTTCACACCCGGCGCGCGCAGCGACTTCCAGCGCGCCGACCTGACCGAGGTCGGCTACCGCCTGCGCCCCAACCCGGAGAACGACGACTTCCTCGAGCTCTACCGCCGCGAGGGCTTCGGCCTCGACGACAAGCCCTTCGACGGCGGCCGCTTCGCGCTGCTGCACGACCGCGTCAAGGGGCTGAACGTCGAGGTCTTCGCCGAGGACGGGCCCGACGCCGAGCCGGTCGAGCAGTGGGGCACGCCGAACGACGAGAACGTCGGTCTGCCGAAGTGGATCGTGATCGAGCTCACGATCGAGATGGCGCCGCGCCTGGTGCGCGAGCAGCTCTTGATCGACCGCCGCGAGCTGACCTACCGGCGCGTGATCCGCCTGCCGAGCGAGCTGGCGCGCGCGCTCGAGCTGAAGCCCGTGCCGCTCATCCCGCAGATCGGCCCGGCCACCCAGCAGGACGCCGTCGGCGGGGCGGCGGGCGGCGCCGGAGGCGGGGGCGACCCGGGAAGCGGGAGCGGCGGCGACCCGCGCACGCCCGGGGACGGGGGCGGCGGCGGCAGCGGAGCGCCCGACCTGGGCGAGATCCTGAGCGGCGGCGGCGGCGGCTGAGGTCGGCGCTCCGTCCCTCAGAGCGCGCGCCCGATCCGCTCGCGGCCGCCCATGTACGGGCGCAGCGCCGCGGGCAGCCGCACGCGGCCGTCGGGCTCCTGGTGGTTCTCGAGCAGCGCCAGGAGCAGGCGCGTGCTGGCCGCCACCGTGTTGTTCAGCGTGAAGCAGTGCCGCACGCGCCCCTCGCCGTCGCGGTAGCGCAGGTTCAGGCGCCGCGCCTGGTAGTCGTGGAAGCGCGAGGCCGAGTGCGTCTCGCCGTAGCCCTCGCGCGAGGGCATCCAGGTCTCGATGTCGAACTTCTGCACGTGCGGCACGCCCAGGTCGCCGCCGCAGACGTTGACCACGCGGTAGGCGAGCTCGAGCTGGCCCAGCACCTCCTCGGCGTTGGCCAGGATCGCGCGGTGGTGCTCGAGGCTGCGCGCCTCGTCGGCCACGTCGATCACGACCTGCTCGACCTTCTGGAACTGGTGCACGCGGTAGAGCCCGCGCGTGTCCTTGCCGTAGGTGCCCGCCTCGCGCCGGTAGCAGGGCGTGCGCGCGACGTAGCGCTTGGGGAGCGCGGCCTCGGCCAGGATCTCGCCCGCGTGCAGCGCCGTCACCGGCACCTCGGAGGTGCCGGCCAGGTACAGCTCGTCGCGCTCGTCGGTGCGGTAGGTCTGCTCCTCGCCGCCCGGGAAGTAGCCCGAGCCGACCAGCGGCTCGCGCCGCACGAGCATCGGCACCGAGAGCGGCACGAAGCCCTTGCCGAGCATGTGGTCCACCGCGAGCGAGAGCACCGCGTTCTCGAGCAGCGCCAGGTCGCCCAGCAGCACGTAGTTGCGGCTGCCCGCCAGGCGCGCGCCGGCCTCGATGTCGAGCCAGCCCTGCGCGCTCGCGAGCTCGACGTGGTCGCGGGGCGCGGAGCCGAAGCGCGGCGGCTCGCCGCGGCGGTAGAGCTCCACGTTGTCCGCGTCGCTCTTGCCCTCCGGCACCTCCGGCGCGGGCACGTTGGGCACGACGAGCTGCTTCTCGAGCAGCGCGGCCTCGACCGCTCCCAGGCGCTCCTCCAGGCCCTTCAGCTCCGTCTTCGACTCCGCTTGCTCGGCGACGAGCGTCGCGCGCTGCGCGGGCGCGGCCTGCGCGATGGCCTTGCCGGCCGCCTTCTGCCGCGCGCGCAGGTCGTCGGCGCGCTGCCCGAGCTCGCGGCGCTCGCGGTCGAGCTCGAGCACCCCGTCCACGTCGCAGGTCACGCGCTTCTTGCGCGCGCCCTCTTTCACCAGGTCCGCGTTCTCGCGGATGAACTTGAGGTCCAGCACTACTTGCGCCACTCCGACTCGATCTTGCCGAAGAGCTTGTGCTTCTTCATCGAGAGCTGGACCTCGGCTTCCTCGCCCTTCTTCTTGGGCAGGTCGGTGTCCCACGGGAACCAGGCCACGGCGTAGTCGCCGTCGGCCGCGTTGATGTCCTCCTGGGCCGTCGCCGTGCGCATCTCCTCGGCCTTGCCGCCCTTCTTGCTGCCCGCCTTGCGCACGCTCGCCTCGGGCGTCACGACGCAGTTCCACAGGCGCTGGTAGGTCTCGCCGCCGCGCCCGCTGACGACCACGCTGTCGCCGACGACCGTGACCTTCTCGTCGGACTGCCGGACGCTGAACTCGAACCCGAAGGGCGCTCCGAGCTCGACCTTGACCGTCTGGCCGGCCGTCACCTCGTAGCTCCTGGCCTTCTCCGGCGGGACGATCAGCGCCTTCGCGATCTGCTCGCGCTTGCCCTTGCTGACGCGTCCGGTGATCAGGTAGTAGGTCCCGACCGGGACCTCCAGGCCCTTCTTCGCCTCCGGTCCGGTCAGGTCGAAGAAGGCGTCGCCGTAGCGCGTGACGCCCTGCACGACCAGGTAGTCGGGCGTCAGGCCGGCGAAGTCGAGCGCGATCTTGCCGGTCTCCACGTCGGAGATCGGCGTGGCGGTCAGCTTCGTGCCCTCGATCGCGAGCTGGTACCAGGCGCCGCCGAGGTGCGCCACGGGGCTCCACGGCCGGGCGGCCTTCTCGTTCCCCACGCGCAGCGCGTCCATGTCCGCCTGGCCGGAGCCGGTCGGGAGGCAGCCGATGCTGGCCCAGTTCTTCACGGCGCTGCCGTAGACGCCGTCCATGTTGTCGTCGAAGACCTGCAGCGCGACGCCCTGCACCTCGCCCTTCAGGCTGCCCGCCGGCGCCGTGAAGATCTGCAGCTGGCGCTCGTCCGACACCATGTTCATGTCGAAGCCCTGGTAGCGGTCGCGCTCCAGGCCGATGCGCGCCAGGAAGCCCCAGGGCACGGCCTGCTCGCCGCTCCCGGCGGTGAAGGTGACGGACTCCGCCGAGCCCGTGAGCGGGATCGCCACGTCTCCCTCGCCGTCCGCGTCCGCGTCCACCTTGGCCTCGGCATAGGCGGTGCGCACGACGCGCGGCCCGTCGAAGTACGGGAAGCGCTCCTTGGCCTCCACCGCCCCCAGCGAGACCGCCGGCCACATCTGGTAGGCCTCGTCCGCGCAGTAGTACGGGCGCTGCGGGGACTCGAGGTTCTCGACCAGCGCGAAGGTCATGTCGACGGTGACGGCGGACGCCAGCTCCGCCTCGCGCCGCGCCTTTCCGGCGAGCGTCCCCGTGAACTCCCCTTCGTCGCCGACGCCGGCGCCTTCCAGCACCTCGAGCCGCTCGGTGGCGCGCTCCAGCGCCGCGTCGCGCAGGCCGACTTCCTCTCGCAGCCGGATGCCCTGCTCGAAGGCGACGTACGACGCCTCGAGGTTGGCCTCGTCCTTCAGGTACTCCTCCTCGAAGCACCAGGCGCTGGTGATCCACGACTGCGACGCGTGGTAGAGGTCGCCCAGCTCGGCGAAGGCCTTGCCGTAGCTCTCCATCTCGTAGCCGATCGCGGGCAGGTCGCGGTAGGTGCGCTCCGCCAGCGCCTTGTCGTAGCGCTCGGCCTCCACGCCGTAGCGCTGGCGCAGCTCCAGCCAGCCCTTCTTCGTGCCGGGGCTCATCAGCGAGTAGTACTCGTACTGCTGGCGCACGAAGTCCGTGGCGAAGGCCGCCTTCCACGCCTTGCGCAGCGCGGCGAGCAGCGCCTCGCGCTCCTCGCCGGTGCGCTCGAGCAGCCCCTCGCACTCGGCCACGGTCACCTTGACCGCCTCGTCCTGGGCGGCCGTCACGAGCGCGGTCATGCGCGCCTCGTCCTTGGCCGCCATGGCCTGGCGGAAGTCCTCGAGGAAGTCGGCCGGGGCGGGCCCGAGCCACGCGGCCAGGGCCAGGAGCGAAGCGATGCGGCTCTTCATGGTCGTTTCTGCGCCGCGAGGGCGGCCGGGTTCGAGCAGAGTGTAGCGCGCCGGGAAGGGCGCTCCAGGGAGGCGGGCGCGAGGCGTAGGGGGTGCGTTACCGGCGCCGGGAGGTGCGCTTGAGGAAGGCCTTCTCGCGCGCGCTGAGCGACTGGATCCCCTCCCGGTTGATCTTGGCCAGGATGTCGTCCAGGCGCTCCTCGTCGTGGTCCCGCTGCTCCTCCTCGCGGCGGTGCTGCCAGCGCTCCACGACCTGCAGGGGGTCGCGCCAGACCAGCCCCTTGCGCGCGGCGACGAAGCCCACCGCGGCGCCGGCCAGGTGCGAGGTCCAGGAGACGTTCGAGCCCTGTCCCTTCAGGCTGTCGAGCGCACTGAAGACGTCCATGCCGACGAAGATCAGAGCCATGACCTTCAGGGTCAGCGGGAAGATCAGGAAGATCACGCGCGTGTCCGGCCGCAGCACGGCCGTGGCGACCACCACGGCCATCACTCCGCCGGACGCTCCGAGCGTCGTGGCCGGGCTGTTGGTCGCCACGCCGACGACGAGCGACAGGAGCCCGCCCGCGACGACCGCGACCAGGTACAGCGCCAGGAAGGACCGCGAGCCCACGATCTCCTCCAGCATCGTGCCGAAGAAGTACAGGCCCAGCATGTTGAACAGGACGTGACCGAGCGCCACGTGCAGGAAGCCGTAGGTCAGAGGCTGCCACACGGGCAGCTTCGGAAACCACTCCGACCACAGGGACGGCGTGACGCCCAGCACGTCGAGGGCCGCCCTCTGGAGCGAGCTGTCGAAGAAGTCCGCGAAGTACAAGACCAGCCAGACCGCGACGTTCGCGAGCAGCAGCCGGCGCACCATCGGCGTCAAGGACGGCATGGCGAGCTGGGTCCCCGCTCCGAACGAGTCGTTCCAGCCCATCGCAAGCCCCTCAGACGCCGTGCAGGCGCGCGGCGGCGCGGGCGGTATTGGCGAGCAGCATCGCGATCGTCATCGGGCCGATGCCGCCGGGCACCGGCGTGATCGCGCCCGCCACCTCGCTCACCTCGTCGAAGGCCACGTCCCCCTTCAGGCTGCCGTCCGCGGCGCGGTTGATGCCCACGTCGAGCACGACCGCGCCGGGCTTCACCCAGCTCGCGCGCACGAGCTCGGCGCGACCGACCGCGGCGACCAGCAGGTCCGCCTCGCGCGCGATGGCCGGCAGGTCGCGCGAGCGCGAGTGGCAGATCGTGACCGTCGCGTCGCGCCGCAGCAGCAGGCCCGCCAGCGGCTTGCCCACGAGCTGCGAGCGCCCGACCACGACCGCGCGCGCGCCGGCCAGCTCGATCCCGTGCCGGTCGCAGAGCTCCAGGCAGCCCGCCGGCGTGCAGGGGACGAGCCCGTCCTCGCCGCGCCACAGCGCGGCGACGTTGGCCGGGTGCAGCCCGTCGACGTCTTTCTGGGGGTCGATCGCGCGCAGGAGCGGATCGGCGTCGAGCGGCGCGGGCAGCGGGAGCTGGAGCAGGATGCCGTGCACGCCCGCGTCGCGGTTGAGCGCGACGAGCGCGGCGTGCAGGTCGGCCTGCGCCACCGTCGCGGGCAGGCGCAGCGTGCGCACCTCGAAGCCCGCCTCGCGCGCGGCGCGGTCCTTGTTGCGCACGTAGACGAGGCTGGCCGGGTCCTCGCCCACGATCACCACCGCGAGCCCCGGACGCACGCCGCGCTCGCGCAGCCCGCCCACGCGCTGCGCGACCTCCGCGCGCACCGCGCGCGCGGTGGCCTTGCCGTCCAGGACGCGCGCTCCCGTCACGCTCGTCACCGGCCCTCCTCGAGGCGCGCGGACTCCTCGCGCTCGGCCGTCGCGCCCTGCATGCCCTCGCGCGGCGTCACGCCGTCGTCGGTGTAGCGGTGCAGGCTCTTCTGGCTGTCGGGCATGTACCCGAAGAGCTGGAACGTGATCAGGACGGACAGCGCGCCGCCCATCAGGACGGCCATGGCCTTCTCGCCGCGGTAGCCGCCCAGCATGCGCAGGTGGATGTACACGACGTACACGAGCCAGGTGATCAGCGCCGAGTTCTCCTTGCTGTCCCAGCCCCAGTAGTTGGCCCAGGCGTCCTGCGCCCAGAAGGCGCCCATGAAGAGCCCGGCCGTCAGGAACGGGATGCCGATCGAGAACGAGCGGTAGCTCAGCACGTCCATCTTCTTCTCGAGGTCCTGGAAGAACGCCCGCTCCGGCAGCACGCCGGCCGCCTTGCACAGCACCAGGACCAGGCCCACGAGCAGGAGCAGCGGCGCCGTCATCCAATGCGCGAAGGGCACCAGCGTCATCAGCGCGAGGATCGCGAGCTGCGAGGCCAGCGAGCGCCCGCCGCGCAGCACCCCGCCCCAGAAGCGCATGCAGAAGTAGACGATCGTGACCACGCCGGCGATGAAGAGCAGGGTGTAGCTGAAGATCAGCGACACGAGGTGCGGCGGGAACCAGTACGACTGGAGCGCCGGCGGGAGGTCGCGCTGGGCGGTCGAGAGGGTCGAGGAGTAGTACAGGAGCAGCGCCTCGGACGCCGCGATGATCACGATCAGCCCGTCCGCGAGCGCGGTCCAGCGCCACCCGATGCGCTCGAGCTGCAGCGCGTTCACCACGGTGAACAGCGCGAGCAGCATGATCCAGCCGGACATCGCGAGCACCTCGCTCATCGTCTGGCTGGGGAAGTGGTTGACCTCGACGTAGCGGCTCCAGATCGCCGCGAACCCCGCCCCGGCGGCGAGCAGGACGAAGAGCAGCGTGATGGCCCGCGGCGTGCGCCGCGACCACAGCGCCGTGCGCGCCAGCGAGACCAGGGCCGAGAGCCCCGCCACGCCGGAGAGGAGCACCATGATCCGCAGCCAGCGGGCAGAGGCCAGGATCCCGTCCGCGAAGGGGTCGAACGACTGCAGCGCGCTCATGTCCTTGCCACCTTGTCCCAGCCCAGCACGAGGGGACGCACGAGGAAAGCCACGACCATGCCGGCGATGATCGTGTACATCCCGGCCAGGACGATCGGGATGCCGGGGTCGTAGACCACGCCCACGCCGGAGTAGGTCGGCTGGTCGGCGCGCGCGTCGGTCTGGAAGAAGCGATAGCCCTTGTACTTGAAGTAGTCGTTGACGCGGATCTCGCGCGCGCTCTCCGGCCCGATCGGCACCTCGCGCAGGGCGCCCTGCGCGTCGCGCTCGAGCACCGCCAGCACGCTGCGCCACTCGAACGGCAGCACCTCGGTGTTCTCGAGGAAGTGCAGCAGGACCTTGCCGTCGCCCGACGACCAGAGGTTCGACGAGGCCGCCTCCGTGCTCGCCATCTCGACCCGCTCGGAGACCTCCTGCGGCGTGCCGGGGAAGCGCACGACCTCCACGACGAGGCCGCGCGGCTCGGTGGCGTAGAAGGCCTCGTCCCAGCCGTCCGGGCGCGCCGGCGCCTCGGGGAAGACGAGGTTCTTCGTCAGCCAGGCCTCCTCGAGCACCTGCAGCGGCACGAGCGGGTGGTCGCCGGGCAAGGGCAGCGGCTCGCCGGCCTGCACCGGCCAGCGCTCGCCGCTCTCGCTCAGGAGCTCGGGGGCGCTGCCGTGCCCCCAGCGCAGCACGTAGCGCGGCGGGCCCGGCGCGACCCAGTCGTCCCAGCGCAGGCGCAGGACGAGGTCCGGATAGGCGTACTCGCGCTGGCGGCCGTGCTCGACGTCGTCGACGTCCTCGAGCAGGATCCGACGCTCGGAAGGCCGGCCGTCCTCCGGCACGACGTCCACCCACACCGCGGCCAGGCCGTTGGGCTGCGCGGCCAGCGGGCGCGGGTCGGTCGAGCCGTCGCGCGAGGTGTACTCCCGCCGCAGGTCCGCGGAGGCCGCCTGGAAGCGCAGCCGGTAACCCGAGGCCAGCGCGACCTCCTCGCCCAGGCGCACGGGCACGGTCTCGTCGGGCGCGTCCACGCCGCGCACGCTCGCCTCCAGGGTCCCCACCGTGGCGACGCGGTCGTCGCCGCGCGGGAACGCGGACTCGCCGTCGGCGCCGAACACGGCGCCCAGGCGGTACGCGCCGTCCGGCCCCGCGTGCGGGAAGCGCACGCGGTCGTAGGCGGGCATCAGGACGCGCCGGTCGCCCTCCTGCGCCGGGTCGCGCAGTCCGCCGACCTCGAGCTCGGCCACGGGCCCCCAGCTCTCCTGGCCCGTGTCCGTCGCCGAGACGAAGGGCATCCCGACGTGCGCCCGATCGTGGAGCGCGAGCACGCGCAGCGCCAGGCGCGGGCGCAGGCGCCCCTGCTCGTCCTCGGCGAAGTCGAGCTCGATCGTGCGCCCCGGCCACAGCGTGTAGCGCGGGACGCGCGAGCTGAAGTGCTCGTCGGCGAAGTACACCTCGAGCGCGGGCCAGTCGCGGCGCGCGAAGCGGTCGAGGCGCACGTGGAAGGGCATGCGCGCCAGCTTGGTCGGGTCGAAGTGGCGCAGGTACGTGTCCGACGGCGGCTCGCCCAGGTACAGCGGCAGGAGCCCGCGGTCGGTGAGCAGCTTGCTCACCAGCCCACCCGCCAGGAGCACGAGCACGCCGGCGTGCACGATCACGAAGCCGACCTTGTTGAGCGACAGCGACGAGCGCAGGCCGCCCTTGAACGTGTTGAAGGCCACCGCCACGCCGAGCAGCGCCAGCAGCCCGGCGAACCAGCTCGACTTGTACGTGCGGTTCAGGTCCAGGAGCGTCGCGACCTCGAAGGCGCGCCAGAAGGCGTCCTCGTGGTCGTGGATCAGCTGCCCGATCTCCTGCACCTTGGCCTGCCCCTGGAAGGCGGCCTTCATCTGCTTGGAGCGGTTGTCGCGCTCCTCGACGCCGTACTTGCGGCCGAACGAGTCGAGGCCCGCGGCGGCCTGCGGCGGGATCTCGGCCGAGGGCATCCCGATCCCGTACAGGTGCAGCAGGTGGTAGACGAAGTACCCCTCCGCCCAGCGGAAGGCCTGGTACTGCTCGTTCCCGTCCTGCATCGCGGCCGGCAGCTTCTGGTATCCGAAGCGCCGGAACTGCTCGTAGTCCTGGCGCTCCTTGGCCAGGTCCACGCGCTGCAGCGGGTCCTCGAAGCCATCGATCTGCGGCACGAGCACGCCGACCGCGACCGCCGCCAGCGTCAGCACGACCAGCGTCACGCCCACGTACATCGAGCGGAAGAAGCGCCGCAGCGCGCCGCGCTGCGTCCACAGGAACCCGCCGGCCGAGAGGAAGAAGCAGCACAGGACGACGTCCTGCAGGCCGAAGCCGTGCTCGCGCACGTGGTCGCGCGGGAAGGTCAGCCAGCCGACCGGACCGCGCTGCTGCCAGGAGGCCTTGGCGCTCAGCCAGTAGGGCTGCGCGAGCACCCCCAGCGCCTGCGCCACCAGCAAGAGCAGGAGCACGAGCGTCGCCGCCGAGGCGAAGTCCCACGTGCGCGGCCGCCGCTCGTCGGGCAGGAAGAGGGCCAGGAGGCCGTAGGCGAAGCAGAGCAGGAGCCCCGCGCCCGCGGCCACCGCGCGCGGCGCCGCGCCAGCCGGCCCGCCCGCGAACGCCGCGTCGAAGATCGCGCTGCCGAGGACCAGCGCCGCGCCGAGCGCGGCCCCGCCGAGGAAGAGCGCGCGCCACAGGCGCACGCTCCCGCCCAGGCGCCGCGCCAGCACGCCGCACACGCCCGCCACGACGCGGCTCGCGCGCTCCCGCCGCCAGCCGCCCTCGTTCCCGGCCGGCGCCGGCCCCGCCGCGTCGGATGCCCGCATGCGCTCCTCCAAGGCCTAGAAGCTCCGCTGCAGCACGAAGTCGGTGATGCCCTCCATCGCCGCGCGGGCGCTCGTCCGCCCGAGCTGCGACAGGCGAGAGCGCGCGCGCACGACGAGGGCGCGCGCGCGTCCGGCCGCGAACTCGAGCCCGGCGCCGAGGTCGCACGCCTCGCGCAGGGCCGCGGCGCGCTGCTCCACGGCCGGGCTGGTGTAGACGTCGCGGATCGTCGCGCGCGTGCGCTCGTCGGCGCCGGCGTAGACGAACAGGACGGGCAGCGTCACCTTGCCGTCCTCGACGTCGGTGCCGGCGGTCTTGCCCAGCGCGGCCTCGGTCGCGGTCAGGTCGAGGCAGTCGTCAACGATCTGGAAGGCGAGCCCGATCTCGGTGCCGAAGGCGCGCATCTCGCGCCCCAGCTCCTCGTTGCCGCCCGGGTAGCGCGCGCCGAGCTCGCAGGCCGAGCCGTACAGGCTGGCGGTCTTCGCGGCGCAGATCGTCTCGTAGCTGGCGAGCGACATCTCGAAGTCGTAGCGGCGCGTGGACTGCTCGATCTCGCCCACGCACAGCCGGCGCGTCGTCTCGGCCAGGAGCGTGCTGCACAGCCGCGAGGAGAGCGTCGTCGAGAGCGCGAACGCGCGCGCGTACAGGAAGTCGCCGAGCAGCACGGCCACCTGGTTGTCCCAGCGCTGGTTGACGCACGCCACGCGCCGCCGCACCTGCGCCCCGTCCAGGATGTCGTCGTGCACCAGCGTGGCCAGGTGGATCATCTCGACGATCGCCGCCACCGCGGCGTGCTCGTCGGTCGTGTTGCCGGTGGCCTCGCCCGACAGGAGCACCAGCGCCCCGCGCAGCTGCTTGCCGTGGAAGCGGTCCACGTGGGCGATCATGTCGCGCACCGCCGGCGAGGGGTCGGCGGTCTGCTCGCGCAGGATCGCGCGCATGCGCTCGACGCCGTCGGCGACGGGCGCCAGGAGCTCGGCCAGGGGCGCGCTGCTCATGCGCACAGCCCTCCGCGCACGGTCCGGCCCGCGCGCGCGAGGTCCTCGGGCGTGTTCAGGTTCGCCAGCAGGCGCTCGCCCTCCTCGCCCAGGCGGCGCGCGGGGAGCACGCGCACGCGCGGCCCGCCGGGTCGGTCCGCGTGGAAGGAGACCATGCGCCGCTCCCCGGCGTCGAGCGCCTCGCGCACCGCCGCCAGCAGTCCGGCGCGATACACGGCGAAGAGCGGCTCGGGCCCGCGCGCGCCGGCCAGCAGGCAGGCGTCCGCGCCGTCCGCCTCCGCCAGCAGCGCGCGGAAGGCCTCGGGCGTCGCGCACGGCATGTCGCACGCCAGCGCCAAGAGCCAGCCGTCGGCGAGCCCCGCGTCGTGCATCCACGAGAGCGCCGCCTCGAGGCCGCCCAGCGGCCCGAGGTCGGGGCGCCGGTCGAGCGCCAGCGGCAGCCCGAGCTCGGCGTAGCGCGCCTGCGGACCGGGGGCCAGGATGCACGTCGGCGCCACCGCGGCGAGCGCCCCCGCGGCGCGCTCGAGCAGGCTGCGTCCGTCGAGCTCCAGGCGCGCCTTGTCGGCGCCCATGCGCCGGCTCGCGCCGCCGCAGAAGACGCATCCGACCAGGGCAGGGGGGCTGCGCTCGCTGTGCCCTCGCCGGCTCACGCGCGCTCTTCGCCCTCGTCCTTGGCGGAGCGCGCGGCCTTGGGGAGCTCGGGCTTGCCCTTGTCGTGCTCCTGTTCGTCGGCCAGCCCGCGCTTGAACTGGCTGATGCTGCTCCCCATGGCGCGCGCCAGCTCGGGCAGTTTGCGCGAGCCGAACACGAGCAGCACCACGGCGAGGATGATCCACAGCTCGGTCGCGCCGATCATCGAGAGAGGGGTCATGGCTGGTCCTGGACGGGCGTTGCCCGCCGTGCGGGGTCCCGGGCCCGGAGAGGGTCCGGCGCGAGCCCGTGCCGGCCCCGGATTCTAGTCGATCGACCCGCGCGCTTCCCCGGGGCCGGGACCAAAAACGGCCTCCGCGGGAGCGTGCGAGGCGCTCTCCGCTCCGCCTCCCCCGCCGCGCGCGGGCGCCGCGCGTCCGCGGGCACGCGCCCGCAGGACCTCGCGCACGAGCTCGCCCAGCCGAGACACGCGCGCCCCCCGGGCGGCGTTCGCCGCGCCGATCGCGAAGGCCAGGCGCCACTGCCCGGCGATCGTGCGCCAGCCGTCGAGCGCCGAGTAGCGCGGGTCGTAGACGTGGGTCATCTCCGAGGTGACGCCGTTCAGCTCGAGCACCTGGAAGCGGCCCCGGGAGAGCTCCTCGGCCGAGGCCGCGCGCAGGTCGTAGCGCCCGAAGAAGAAGCCCGGAAGGCCGCGGCTGACGCGCTCGACCGCCTCCTCGAGCGCCGCGCTCGCGTGGCGCGCGCCGTCGAGGAAGGTCGCCCCGCGGCAGTGCGTGCCGAGCTCGCCCAGGAGCACGCGCTCCCCCGCCGCGGGCACGTCGGCCAGGCGCTCGGCGTGCCGCTCGAGGTGCAGCCGCGCGCAGCCGGCCGCGCGCCGGTCGGAGAGCACGAGCGCCTCCAGCGTCGAGACGCCGTCGCCGGTGACCGCCGGCAGGTGCTTCTCCGTGATCGAGAGCACGCGCCCGCGCGGGTCGTCCGGACGGCGCGCGTAGAAGACGCCGAACTCCTCGCCGCCGACGTAGGCCTGCAGCAGGAGGTCGCCGGGCGCGCAGGGCGCGCCGCCCACTCCCAGCGCGTCCGCCAGGGCCTCGCGGTCGCGGCACACGCGCACGCCCGAGCCCCGCTCGCCGACGTCCGGCTTGACCACGACGGGCAGCGCCAGGCCGTGCCGCGCGAGGAAGCGCTCCGCGCGCGCCAGCCGCTCGCCCGCGGGAAGCGCCGCGGACAGCGTCTCGGTCGGCGGCACCGGGGCGCCGGACTCCGCCAGCGCGCGCAGGATCGCGCCCTTCGACTCGCCGACGAAGCCGCCGTGCGGGATGCCGGGGTTCGTGGCCGTGAACACCGGCCGCCCGCCGTGGCGCAGCGTCCGCCACGCGAGCCACGGCACGAGCGGCGCGTAGAAGAACCACGGCGGCCAGTACTCCCAGCGCACGAGGCGCAGGAGCCGCACGCGCGCCAGCGCGCGCCCGCGGCGCGTCGCGAGCGGCAGCACCCAGCGCACGAGCGCGTAGCCCGCCAGGAGCGTCGCGAGCACGCCCAGGAGCAGGTGCCGCTCGAGCAGCTCCAGCCGGCGCGCGAGCTGGTCGCCGAGACGCGCGGCGCCCCACACGACCAGCGGCGTCCAGATCGCGCCCGCGATCACGAACCAGGTCACGAAGAGGGCCACGCGGGTGTGCAGGAGCCCGGCCGCGAAGTACGTCGGAAGGCGTAGGCCCGGCATCAGCCGGCAGACGAGGATCACGGCCGGGCCGCGGCGCTGGAACCAGCGCGAGCACTGCGCGACGCGCTCCTCGTGCAGGATCCACGACCACGGCCGCCGCCGGAGGGCGCGTCGGCCGAGCGTGCGCCCGGCCAGGAAGAGCAGCACGTCCCCCAGCGTGATGCCGACCAGGCAGGCGATCGTGCCGGGCCAGAAGGGCACGCGCCCGCGCCCGACGAGCGCCCCCACGCCCAGGCACACCAGGTCCTCCGAGACGAAGGTCGCCACCGTCGCGCTGGCGCAGAAGAGCGCCAGCGAGAGACCCGCGAGCGGCGGGACGTCGCGCGGGTCGAAGGCGAGCGCGGCGCGCGCCAGGCGCTCCGGGGTAGCGTCCGCGCGCTCCCGCGCGCGCCCGTCGTCGGCAGCGCGCAGGAAGGCCTCGAGGCGCCCCGCCAGCAGGTCGGGCTGCTGGAAGGGCAGGAAGTGGCCGCCCTCCAGGAGCTCGACCTCGCTCTGCGGCACGAGCCGCGCGTGCTCGCGCGCGGCCGCGGCGGGCACCAGGGGGTCGTCCTCCCCGTGCAGGATCAGGACCGGCGCCTCGACGCGCTCGAGGATCGCGCGCAGCGGCCCCTGATCGGTGTCGTAGAAGTTGCGCGCGTAGGCGCCCGAGAGCGGCTGGCGGTCGAGCAGCCCGAAGTGCGGCACGCCCTCGAGCAGCGCCAGGAGCGCCGCGCGCTGGATGCCGTGCACGAGGTGGTTCAGGCGCTGGTCGCCGAACAGCTCGAGCTCGACCACGCCGATCGAGCCCAGCAGCGCGACCGTGCGCACGCGCTCGGGCGCGCGCTGCACCAGGCGCAGCGCGACGCCGCCGCCCATGCTGAAGCCGACCACGTCCACGCGCGCCAGCCCGCGCCGGTCGAGGAGCTGCAGCAGCGCGCGCGCGTGGGCGTCGTTCGAGTAGTCGGGCACGCGCTCCCGCGAGCGTCCGAAGCCCGGCAGGTCGGGCAGCAGCACGGTGCGCTCGCGCGCCAGCGCGCGCGCCAGCGGCAGGAGGTCGTCCCCGCGCCCCGGGCTCCCGTGCAGGAGCAAGAGCGGCGGCCGAGCGGGGTCGGAGGCCGGCGGGGCGAGCTCGCGGAAGAAGAGCCCGACCGTGCGCGCGCTCGCCCCTTCGCCCACGGTCACGTCCACGACGCGCTCGTCGGGCCCGCGCGCGCGCGGGCGGCGGTCCTGCAGCGCGCGCAGCGCGTGCGACGCCGCCAGCAGCACGACCCAGGCCGCCAGCCAGCGGCGCCGGCGCGCCTTCATGCCCCGGCGCGGCGCGCGCCGCCGGCGCCCTGCGCGAGCGGCCGCCGCGCCAGCGCCAGCGGCGCGCCGAAGAGGCTCTCGCAGGGCGACCCCGCGGCGTAGCGCAGCTCCACCGCGCGCTCGTCCACGCGCACGTGGCACAGGCTGTGGGTCACGACGTCCGGCCGGTGCACGCAGGCCGACCAGGGGCCGGCCTCGGGGTCGTGGCCGCGGTGGAAACGCTCGAGCAGCGCCGCGTCGGGAGCGCGCGCGCCGGCCAGGCGCGCCAGCGCTCCGGCGCGCTCGTGCCGGGCGCGCTCGCTGCCGAGAGACGAGGACGCCAGCGGCTGCGCCGGCTCCTCCGGCGCGAGCGCCTCGCCGTCCCAGCGCCACAGGCGCACCTGCGCCCCGACCGGTCCCGGCGCCAGCGCCAGCAGGCGGAAGCCGCGGCAGCGCTCGAGCGCGCTCGCCGCCAGCGCGCGCTCCAGCGCCGCCAGGTCCGGCGCCCCGGCCAGCGCGAGCACGAGCGCGCCGCGCGTGCGCGGCAGCGCCGGCTCGCGCCGCGTGCGCGCGTTCAGGAGCGCCAGCGTCAGGCCCTGCTCGCCGGCCGCGATCCAGCTCCCCCCGGCCTCGCCGTCGCGCGGCGCGAGCACGCGCACGCCCGCGACCTCGAGCGCGCGCGGCGGGCTCGCGGCGCGGCGCGCGCGCGCCTCGTCACGGCCGAAGAAGAGCTCGTAGCCCCCCGGCCGGCTCAGCCACGTAGCGGTGCACACCGCCCGCTCTCCTCCCAGTGCGCGAGCGTCGAGGGCGCGACGCCGAAGGTCGGCCCCGGATCGAGGCCGAAGTGGCGCAGGAACACGGCCAGCATCGCGAAGTGGTGCAGCGCGTGGCTGCGCACCACCTCGAGCTCGCGCCCCAGCGTGCTGTGCAGGAGCGCGCCCGGGCCCCCGGCGCCGCAGCTCTCGCCGCGCACGCGCAGCGGCAGCTCGGCGGGCTGCGCGGCGAGCGCGCCCAGGCGTCGGCGCAGCTCGGCGCTGGCCGCCAGCCCGCGCGCGGGGTCCTCCTCGATCGACGCGTCGCGCTCGCGCCGGGCGTAGTCCACCAGGCCGCGCTCGACGCCCTCGACGAGCACGCGGCAGGTGTCGAGCGAGTGGCGCAGGTGCGCGCCGATCGAGCCGTCCGCCAGCGGCACCGGGGCGCGCGCGTAGAGCTCGCGGTCGAGCCCGGCCACCACGCGCTCCGCGGACTGCAGGAGCTCGCACAGGGCGACGATCAGGCGCCGATGGGACATCCTTCCTCGCTTTCGAGCAGCGCGGCGAAGCGTGACGCCACCCGCTCGTGCAGGCGGCGCGCCAGGAGCTTGCGGTCGCCCTCCCGCACCGGCTCGGCGCCGAAGGAGATCCGGGCGCGGAAGCCCGGCTCGCCGAGAAGGCGCACGAAGTGCGACCCGAAGGGCGCGTCGCCCCACCAGCACACGACCTCGGCCGCGGGCGGGCGCCCGGGCCGCGTGGCGTAGCACAGGGCCGCGTGCCGCACGGGCCAGCCCTCCTGCGCGGCGGGCTCGAGCAGCGAGGAGCGGAAGGGGCGCACGTCGTCCCCGCGCGTGCTCGTGCCCTCGGGGAAGACGACCACCGACTGGCCGCGGGCCAGCCGCTCGCGGATCTCCCCGGCCACGCGCCGCACGTCGCGCCGCAGCGAGCGGTCCACGAAGAGTGTCTGCATCATGCGCGAGAGCGGGCCGAGCAGCGGCCAGCGCGCGACCTCGGCCTTCGACAGGAAGACGCAGCGCATCTGGCTCGCGATCAGCACGATGTCCATGTAGCCGAGGTGGTTCGCGACGAGCAGCGACGCCTCGCGCGGCGGCTCGCCGTCGCGCTCGACGCGCATGCCGAGCAGGCGCGCGCTCGTGCGCGCCCAGCCGCCGAACACCGCCCCGCGCAGCGCCTCGACGCGCCCCGCGAGGGCCGCCGGGGCGAGGCCGAGCGCGAAGGCGAGCGTCCAGGCGAGCGTGCCGAGCGAGAGCGCGGCCGCGCGCCACAGCGTGCGCCACGCCCTCATGCCGGGGGCTGCACCCCGAGCCCCTCGAAGAACAGGCGCCGCAGCCGCGGCGCCAGCGCCTCGCAGTCGAGCAGCACCAGGAAGTCGATCGTCTTGAAGGCGCGGTCGATGGCGGGCGGGCTGCACACGCGCGCGCCGTAGCGCAGGTAGGTGCCGAAGAGCCGCGGCAGCTCCACGGCGTCCGCCGGCGCGCGCTCGGCCGGCCGCGCGCGCGGCGCGCAGGCGAAGGCCGGGCGCGGCGCCGCGCTCGTGCCCGCCAAGAGGTGCCCGCGCGCGCGCAGCGCGTCGTAGGTGCGCCAGGCCAGCTCCTCGTCCTGCGTCGGCAAGGACGAGCAGCCGAAGAAGTAGCGCGAGCGCGACCACAGCGCGTAGCTCGCCAGGCCGCGCCACAGCGCGAAGAGCACCAGCCCGTTGCGATGGCCGCGGCGGATGCAGGCGCGTCCGAGCTCGACGCCGCGCTCGAGGTGCTCGGGCGCGAGCCCGCGCAGGTCGAACTCCTGGTCGCAGTAGAGTTCCGCCGCGCCGGCCGCCACCTGCATGCGGTAGGTGCCGACCAGCTCGCCCGTGCGCTCGTCGACGACCAGCAGGTGGTCGCAGGCCTCGTCGAACGGGTCGCGGTCGAGCCCCTCGTCGAAGGACGAGGCCAGGCCCTCGCCGAGCTCGAGGTTGAAGACCTCGAAGCGCAGGCGCTGCGCCTCGCGCACCGCCGCGGGGTCGCGCGCGAAGCGCACCGCGTACGGCCCCTCTTGCAGCGCGATCGGGGCGGACGTCCGCTCGGGCGTGGCAGGGCAGTGGATCGGCACGCGCGTCATGGAAGCCTATGGACGTCGGCGGCGGAAGCGTAGAGGACGAACAGATCGCCCAGACGCACCAGCTCGCCCTCGACCTGCACCGGCTCGGCCACCAGGCCCAGCAGGGCCTCCCCCAGGGGCTCGCCCTCGGGGCCGACGAGGAGCACGCCCTCCGGCCCGTCCCCGGGGTCGCGCACGCGCAGCATCGGCGGGATGCCCCCCGACAGGCAACGCACGGCGCAGGCGCGGTGGGGCTTCGCCTGGCCGGGGCTCATGACGCCGAGCCAGCACTTCGTGTCCACGATCTCGCCCCGCAGCGCGCGCCGGCCGAGGCGTTCGGGCGCGCCCGGGGCGGCGCCGGGCGCGGCCTGCCCGAGCGCGCGCAGGCTGCCCGGGACGAGCTCGAGCCCGGTCGCCCCCGCCCGGTAGGCCAGCGTGCCCTCGAGCGCGACGGAGCGCCCGTCCCAGCCCGCGACGAGCGCCGCCGCGCCGCGCTTGCCCGGCGCGACCAGGGGGTAGCGCGAGCGCTCCGCCCCGCCCGGCCGCGCGACCTCCAGGAGCGGCACCGGCCGCTCGCGCAGGACGCCCTCGAAGCGGCGCGGGCTCCCGTACTCGAAGGTCGCCGCGGGCAGGCGCCGGTGGAGCGCGCTCGCCAGCGCGCCGAGCGCCGCCGCTCCGGCGAGCGCGAGCGCCGCGAGCGCGCGCGTGCGACGCCCCAGCGCGGGCGGCGCGGCGGGCAGGTAGCCCACGTAGAACTCCTCGCGCGCGCTCACGCGCCGCCTCCGTCGAGGCGGGCCGGCGCGACGGGCGTCCCCGGCGGGTTCGCGCGCGCGCGCACGAGCACGCGGCCGTCCACGACGGCCACGTCGTGCGTCGGCACGCGCTCGGTGAAGGGCGGCGGCGAGCAGCCGTCCTCGGGACGGTACTGGTAGCCGTGCCAGGGGCAGGTCACGCAGCCGTCCACGATGCGGCCCTCGCCGAGCGGCCCGCCCTGGTGGCGGCACACGTTCGAGAGCGCGCTGACGCGCGCGCCGTGGCGGAAGACCGCCACGCGCTCGCCGCCGAGCGTGACGACGCGCGCGCGCCCGTCCTCGAGCGCATCGGCGCCGAGCACGTCCACCATCTCGTCCGCGCCCCTCCCCGTCTCGCGGTCGCGCGCGGCCTCGCGCCGCGCCGCGGCGAGGTGCAGCCCGAGCACCCAGAGGACGCCCGCGCCGACCAGCGCCGCGAGCAGCGGCGAGCGCTCCGCCTGCAGCGCGCCCAGCGCGACGTGCAGGACGGCGGCCGCCCAGGCGACGTAGACGAGCATGTGCAGCCACTTCCACGCGCGCGCGCCCAGGTTCGCGAGCCAGAAGTCGTGGCTCGTCGCCGCCATCAAGAACAGGATCGCGAGCGCCAGGAGCCCGAGCGGCTGGAAGGGGAACCAGGCCAGCCCCGCGAAGGGCGCCTCGGCGGTGAGCAGGCTGACGAGCGGCGGCGTGTCGCCCAGCGCGTGGAACTGGACCAGCGCGAAGCCGCCGTGCGCGAGCGCGAGCAGGAACACGCTCACGCCCATGTGCCGGCGGTTGTAGAGCAGCGGCAGGAAGCGCGCGTCGAGCCGCGCCAGGGGGCCGATCGAGAGCGTGACGTGCAGGAGCGCGAAGGCCGCGGCGCCCAGCGCGCGGATGGCGAGCGTCTCCGCCGTCGCGTGCGGGTTCGCCAGCGTCCCGACGCCGACGTACAGCGCGAGGAAGGCCAGCACCCCGGCCGCCAGCGCCGCGTCGTAGAGGCGCTTCTGGCGGTTCCAGCCGACGGCCCGGTAGGCGAGCGTCACGGCGCCTCCGCCGGCTGCTCGGCGCCGACCACGCGCTGGTGCGCCAGGCTGTAGAGCACGAGCCAGCGCGCGCCGGACGGCCAGGCGAGCCGCGCGCCCGGCGCGATCGACCCCAGGAGGCGCGCGTCGCGCGGCAGCGCGTCGTCCTCGGGGGCGGCGGCGCAGGCGTAGGCGAGCACGTCGGGCTCGTTCCAGTCGCGCCCGAGCGCGACGCGCAGCGCGCCCGCCTCGAGCCAGGCGCGCACGCCGTCCGCGGGGGCCTCCGCCGCCGCGGCGAGCGCGCGCTCGCCGCCCGCGCGCGGCGGCCGCACGGCGAGCGCCGCCGCCAGCACGCCCGCCGCGCGCAGCGCGAGCGCGGCGAAGAGCGCGCGGTGCGCGCCGCCCTGCGCGCCGATCACGGCCGCTCCTCCCCCCGCGCGCAGACCACGCGCGCGACGAGCAAGGGCCACAGCGCCGCCGCGCCGGGCACGATCAGGAGCCGGAAGCCCGTCGTCCCGCGCCCGGCCAGCGGGTCGAGGCGCGCGGCCCACGACCACGCGAAGGGCACGGCGAAGACGAGCCCCAGCGCGAGGTAGAGCTCCAGGGCTCGCACGAGCTGCTCGGCGATCGCCATCGCGTGCGGCGCCGCGCCCGCGGGGCGCGCCGGCGGCGCGCGCCTACTCTGTCGGCTGGAGGAGCGTGGGACAAGCGCCGGGCCCCGCCCCCGCCGCGGGCGCCGGGGCCCCGTCGGCTCCCAGCCAGCCGCGCTCCGCGAGCACGGCGCGCATGCTGCCGAAGCGGAAGCGCGCGAGCAGCCGCTCCAGCCGCGGCAGGGTACGGCGCAGGCCGACGTAGTGGCGGAAGCGCTTGAGGGCCGGCGCCGGCTGGCGCGGCTGGTCGGGGTCGAACTCCCAGGGGTGCAGGTAGAGCGCCACCGCCCGGCCGCGGCGCTCGAGCGCGGCGACGGCGGCGCGCGTCAGCGCTCCCGGCAGCAGACGGAAGTAGCCGCCGCCGCCCATCGGCCAGTTGCGCCCGAGGATCGGCAGCGTCGCCACCGGGAACTCGACCACCGTCCCCTCGCGCCCGCGCACCAGGCTGATGTCCGGCTCGAAGTCGGGGATGCCGTACACCGGGTGGCGCACGGGGTGGATGCTCGAGTCGTAGGCGTAGCCGCGCCGCGCGAGCA
Source organism: uncultured bacterium (assembly GCA_902826945.1). The sequence continues at coordinate 25,714 of CADEGS010000023.1, forward strand.
CGTCGAAGGCCCACCAGGTCGCGCGCGTGAGCGTGAAGGTCGAGGCGCGGAAGCCGACCGGGCGCGGCGCGCCCGCGGCCTGCAGCGCCTGCTCGGTGCGCTCGAGGTCGCGGTCGAAGGCCTCGGGGTCGCCGAGCTCGCCCAGGAACAGGTGCTCGTAGCCGTGGCTCGCGACCTCGTGCCCCGCGTCGAGGCAGCGGCGCACCAGGTCGGGGCGGCGCTCGGCCACCCAGCCCAGGAAGAAGAAGGTCGCCCCCGCGCGGGCGCGCGCGAGCGCGCCCAGGATCGCGTCCATGCCGTGGTCGAGGCGCGAGGGCACGCTTTCCCAGTCGTCGCGCGCGAAGCGGTGGCGCAGGTTCGCGACGTGGAAGAACTCCTCGACGTCGAAGGACAGCGCGTGCAGCGGGCGCTCGCTCATGCGACCTCTCGCACGGCGCGCAGCACGCGCGCGACGTTCGCCGACCAGGTGAGCTCGCGCTCGACGACGGTGCGCCGCGCCGCCGCGCCCAGGCGCGCGCAGGCGGCCTCGTCGGTCGCCAGGCGCGCCATCGCCGCGGCCAGCGCGACGCCGTCCTCGGGCGGCACGAGCAGCGCGTTCGCGCCGTGCTCGAGCACCTCGCGCAGGTTCGGCTGGTCGGGCGCGACGACGGCCAGGCCGGCCGCCATGTACTCGTGCAGCTTCAGCGGCGAGGCGTAGGGGTTGATCGCCGGCAGGAGCGCGGCGTCGAAGGCCGCCAGCAGCGCGGGGATGCGCGCGTGCGGTCGGCGCCCGGGGAAGTGCACGCGCCCGGCCACGCCGGCGGCGTCGGCCGCCGCGCGCAGCGCGTCCTCGGCCGGCCCCTCGCCGACGAGCACCAGCCGCGCGCGCGCGAGCTCGGGCGCGCGCAGCGCCGCGACCGCCAGCTCGAGGCGGTGCCAGGGCCGGTAGTAGCCGACGAAGCCGAGCACGCGCTCGCCCGGCGCGGGCTCGGGCGCGAGGCCCAGGTCCGCGCGCGCCGCGCGGCGCGCCGCCGCGGGGTCGGCGTGCTCGTACAGCGCCAGGTCCACGCCGTTCGGCGTCACGACCAGGCGCGCGCGCTCGACGCCCTGCTCCTCGAGCATGTCTCCGAGGACGCGCGTCACGACGCACACGCGGTCGGCGGCGGTGAAGACGTGGCGCTCGAGGCGCCGCGCCAGGCGCGGGAACACGAGCCCGCGCGTGCGCGAGAGCTCGAGCACGAGCGGCGAGTTGACCTCGAGCACCAGCGGCCTCTTCGCGCGCCGCGCGGCCAGCACGCCGGCCGCGTTGCCGAAGGCGTAGCGCTCGTAGAGGAAGTCGGGCTCGAAGCGCGCCGCCTCGCGCAGGATCCGCCCGCGCGCGACGCCCGTGTAGCCGTACTCGGCCAGCTCGCGCGCGAAGCGCGGCAGGCGCGTGACGAGCCCCCAGCCGGCGCGCCGCGGTCCGCCGGCCGCGGCCTGCGGCACGAGGCCGACCTCGCGCACGACGTGGCCCTCGGCCTCGAAGGCGGCGATCAGCGCGCGGATGTGCACCGCCTGGCCGTCCTCCGCCTGCGTGCGGTGGTGGTAGAGCACCTTCACGGCGTCCCCTCGACGGCCGCGACGAGCAGCGCCTCCAGCGCCGCCAGGCTCGCCTCCCAGGACAGGTGCGCGACCGAGGCGGCGAGCGCCTCGGGCCCGGGCGGATCGGCGAGCAGCGCGGCCAGCAGCGCGCCCAGGCGCGCGGGGTCGTGGTCGGGCGCGAGCATGCGCGCGCGCCAGGGCTCGAGCAGCTCGGCCGTCCCGCCCGCGTCGGTCGCGAGCACCGGCCGCCCGCACGCGAGCGCCTCGAGCACGACGTTCGGGCGCCCCTCGCGGTGGCTGGTCAGGAGCAGGAGGTCGCAGGCCGCGTACCAGTCGGCGAGCGCCTGCGCCGCGACCTCGCCCACCAGCCGCACGCGCGCCGCGAGGCCCAGGGCGCTCGCGCGCGCGGCCAGCTCGCCGGCCAGCGGCCCGCGGCCGACGAAGGCGAGCAGCGCGTCGCCGGGGGCGCCGGCGGCGAAGGCCTCGAGCGCGCACAGCGGATCCTTGCGCGCGATCAGGTGGCCGGCCACGAGCACGAGCGGCGGCTCGGCGGGGAGGCCCAGGCGAGCGCGCGCCGGAACGCGCGGGCGCGGTCGGAAGAGCTCGCGATCGACGCCGTTCGGCACCACGCGCCCGCGCGCGCCGAGCCCTGCCAGCGCGTCCATCGCCGCCACCAGGTCGCGGCTGACGCCGCACCAGTGCCCCGCGGCGCGCAGGAAGAGGGCGAGATCGGCGCCCAGGCCCGCCTCGCCGGCGACCTCGAGCACGTCGCTCCCGCGCCCGCTGACGACGCACGGGATGCGCTCGGCCGCCAGGGCCGGCGCCGCCGCGGCGGCCGGCCAGGCGTAGTCGCAGACCACGACGTCGGGGCGCGGGCCGGCGCGCAGCGCGCGCAGGCCCGCGCGCGCGAAGCGCCGCGCGTTCGCGCGCGCGCGCCCGGGCAGGTGCAGGTAGCGCGGGCGCCCGACCGGCACGCCCCCGCGCCGCTCGCTCGCCGGCATGGCCGCGATCTCCGCCCAGCGCCCGCGCGCGAAGGGCGGCGCGAAGGGCAGCGGCACGCCGACCGACACCTCGTGCCCGCGCGCGCGCATCCCCAGCCAGCGGCGCTCGGCGAACACGCCCTCGTGCGGGCGCGGCGGCGAGGGGTAGAGCGAGGTCAGGACGGCGATCCTCACGCGGCCACACCCCGCACGCCGTGGCGGCGGCGCCAGCGCTCGAGCACGAGCAGGCCCCACAGCGTCCGGCCGTGGTCGCGCCGGCCCGCGCGGTGCGCGGCGAAGAGCGCGCGCAGCGCGGCGCGGTCGAGCCAGTCGGCGGGCAGGCCCTCGACGGCCTCCTCGACCGCGCCGGCCAGCGGGCCGCGGATCCAGGTCCGGAGCGGCGTGTCGAAGCCGCGCTTCTCGCCGTCGAGCACCGCGTCGGGCACGCGCCCGCGCAGCGCCTCGCGGAAGGCGTGCTTGCCGCGCCCGCCGCGCACCTTCTCGCGCGCCGGCAGCGGCGCGAAGCGCTCGACGAAGCGGTGGTCGAGCAGGGGCACGCGCACCTCGAGCGACACCGCCATCGAGGCGCGGTCCGCCTTGGCCAGGATCTGGTCGGGCAGGTAGCCGTGGAAGTCGGCGTACTGCGCGCGGTAGAGCGGGTCGTCCACGCGCGGGCGCTCGTAGCGCTCGCGGAAGGCCTCGAACGGGTCGTGCTCGCGCAGCGCGGCGCGCAGCTCGGGTGCGAGCAGCGCCGCCGCGGCGCCGCGCTCCAGGACGCTCACGCTGCGGAAGTAGGCGCGCGCCGGGTCGTCGCCGACGTTGGTCAGAAAGGTGCGCCCGCGCAGCGCGCGCGGCGCCCAGTCGAGCCTGGGGTAGAGCGCGCCGGCCGCGCGCGCCGCCGCCCGGCCCAGCGCGCCGATGCGGGCGCGCAGCCGGTTCTCGGCCACGTCGTGCACGTAGCGCCGGTAGCCGGCGAAGGTCTCGTCGCCGCCGTCGCCCGAGAGCGCGACCGTGACGTGCGCGCGCGCCATGCGCGAGACCAGGTAGGTCGGGACGTCCGAGGGGTCCGCGTGCGGCTCGTCGAAGAACCACGGCAGGACGTCGAGCGCCAGGCGCGGGTCGGCCTCGAGCACCTCCGTCTCGTGCCGCGCGCCCAGCCGCGCCGCGGTGGCGCGCGCCGTCTCCAGCTCGTCGTGCGAGCGCTCGCGGAAGCCGACGCTGCACACCAGGGGCGGCGCGCCGAGCGCGCGCGCCATGCTCGTCACGACCGCGGTGCTGTCGATGCCGCCCGAGAGGAAGGCGCCCAGCGGCACCTCCGACATCAGGTGCTCGGCGACGACCCGATCGAGCAGCTCCAGCACCTCGTCGGGCCGCGCGGGCGGGCGCAGCGCGTCGGTCGGCAGGTCCCAGTAGCGGCGCAGGCGCGCGGGCGCGCCCGGGCTCCAGGACAGGACGTGCCCGGGCGGCAGGCGGCGCATCCCCTGCCAGGCCGCGTGCTCGCCGCCCGTGTAGCCGAGCACGAGGTAGTCGAGCAGCGCCGCGCCGCGCAGCTCGCGCGGGCTCCAGCCGAGCTCGAGCAGCGCCTTGGGCTCGCTCGCGAACGCCAGGCCGCGCGGCCCCTCGACGGTGTAGAGCGGCTTGATGCCCAGCCGGTCGCGCCCGAGCAGGAGCCGCCGAGCGCCCGCGCGCAGGTCCACCACGGCGAAGGCGTACATGCCGGTCAGGCGCTCGGCCAGCGCCTCGCCGACCTCCTCGTAGAGGTGCACGATCACCTCCGCGTCGGAGCCGGTCTGGAAGCGGTGGCCGCGCCCGCGCAGCTCCTCGCGCAGCTCGCGGTAGTTGTAGATCTCGCCGTTCATCACGCAGCACACGTCGCCGGTCTCGTTGAAGATCGGCTGGTGCCCGCCCGCGACGTCGATGATCGAGAGGCGGCGGAAGCCGAGCGCGAACGGGCCGCGCACGAAGCTGCCGCCGTCGTCGGGGCCGCGGTGCACGAGCGTGTCGCGCATGCGCACCAGGAGCTCGGGGTCCGGCACGCCGCCCGCCTCGGCCAGCGCGAAGCCGCACAGCCCGCACACGGCCTCAGGCCTCCCCGCCGCCGAAGCCGCCGGCCAGGCGCGCGCGCACGCTCTTGCGCTCGAAGCCGTGCTCGTGCGCCAGCCGCAGCGGCGCGCGCCCGCCGCCCGCGGCCGTCATGTGCACGCCCTCGTTGCGCATCTCGCGCAGGCTGACGTAGCCGAAGACCATGATGATCGCCACGAAGTGGTAGAAGAGGTCGAAGTGCGCGCGGTTCAGGAAGGTCGAGCCGACGACGAAGGCGACCAGCGCGGACTCGAACATCGTGGCGTAGTTCAGGATCCAGCTCGAGTCGTAGCGCTTGCGCGCCATGCGCCGCACCTTCCAGATCGTGAGGAAGGAGATCGCGACCAGGCACAGGTAGAGCGAGATCGCGATCGTCCCGCACTCGGCCCAGATCTGCAGGTAGCTGTTGTGCGCGACGATGATGTCGCGGCCGGCGACCTCGGCCGGGGTCGGGTCGAGGGCGTAGCGCACGAAGTTGCGCCCGAAGCGGCCGAAGCCGACGCCGAAGAACGGGTTGTCGAGCGCCATGCGCGTGGCGATGCCCCAGGCGCGCAGGCGGCTCAGCGCCGAGCCCTCGGTCTGGTACTCGACGATCGTGACCAGGCGCTCCTTGTACTCGGAGGGCGCCGCGATCAGGGCCACCAGGCCGAACATGGCGCAGGCCGCCAGGCCGAACACGCGCCGGCGCGAGCGCCACACCAGCACGAAGATCGCCGCCGCCACGGACAGGAAGCCGCCGCGCGAGCGCGTCAGGCCCACGGTCATCACGGTCAGCGGCACGGCCACCCAGAAGGCGCGGCGCATCTTCTCGCTGCGCTCCGTCCAGCCCAGGTGGAAGAGCATCGGCACGGCCATCGCCAGCGCCAGCGAGAGGTCGTTGTTGTCGAGCAGCATCCCGCCCGGCCCGCGCAGGACCTGCATCCGGCCCAGCGAGATCACGCCCGCCACGCCGTTCTTCACGCCGTAGAAGCCGAGCGAGAGCGCCACGACCCACATCAGCCCGCGCAGGCGCTCCTTGCTCGTGACGAGCGTGGCCGTGAAGAGCGAGATGATCAGGATCTTGACGAACTCGATGTAGCGGCTGATCTGGCGCGCCGTGATCTCGTCGCCGAGCGCGATCCCGATCGCGACCGCCAGCGCCATCGCCGCGAAGAGGTACGTGCGCAGGTCGGGCACGAAGAAGCGCCGGCGCGGCTTGGCGAAGTAGCCGGCGAACATCACGGCCGCCACGTAGAACGACCAGCGCATGCCCTTGGCGAAGCCCCAGGTCAGGTCCTGCGGGCGCATGTAGGCCAGCCAGGAGAAGACCAGGAGGCCCACGTAGGGCTGCCGGTAGGAGACCGGGAGCAGCCCCAGGAGCACGGCGCTGACGATCAGGTCCCGCATCGCGTCTCGCGCTCGGCCCCGCGCGCCGGGCGCGCCGGCCGGCGCACGCGCGCGGCCGCGCAGGCTCGCGGGAGCTGGCTCACAGCATCATCTTGCGCAGGTTCTCGATCGCCTCGACGACGCCCAGCGGGAGCTGGTCGGGCGACAGGCTCCAGGTCACGGTGACCCACAGGATGCTGCCGACCACGACCGCGCTGGACAGGCCCACGAGCGTGCGCCGCGCGCGCAGGCGGCGCGCCTCGGCGCGCGTCACGATGGCGTTGACCGCGCCCAGCACGGGCACCGTCATCACGTTGCGCAGGTCGTGCACGCTGCGGA
>CADEGS010000024.1:0-22737 GCA_902826945.1 uncultured bacterium
CGAAGCCAGACGGCACCGGGAGCCACGCAGGATTCTTTCCCAGGCTCGGAGCGGCCGGCCGGCGGCGGCCGGCCGGGCACCGATCGCGCGCCGGACCCCGCTCCTCCCGCGTCTGCCCCCAACGCTCCCGGGGGCGGAGCCAGCTCCGGCGAGGGTCCCCCCGGCCCGGCGGGGGGCCCCGGCCCGGCGAGCCGCCCCTCGATGGGGGGGGTGGGGGCCGAGCGCGGACAGAATTCGCGGCGCGTCGTACGTACTGCGCTCGCGGTCGGGTAACCTCCCGCCCTCTCAGGGCCGTCCCGGCCCGTACGCATCGAACGACCGCTTCTCGAATCTCGACTCCATGGGTAGCAAGCTCTACGTCGGCAACCTCAACTTCAAGACCACCGAAGACGCCCTGCGCGAGGTCTTCGGCGCGGACGGTCGCACCGTCAAGGATGTCGCGATCCCCAGCGATCGCGACACGGGTCGTCCGCGCGGCTTCGCGTTCGTCACGATGGGCTCGGATGCCGACGCGAAGGCGGCGATCGAAGCGCTCGACGGGACGCCCCTCGACGGCCGCACGCTCAAGGTGAACGAGGCGCAAGAGAAGCCCCGCACCGGCGGCGGTGGCGGCTTCGGCGGTGGTGGCGGCGGTGGCCGCGACCGCGACCGCGATGGCGGTCGCCGCGAGCGCTGGTAAGAAGGAGCGCTCCGCTCCGGAGGACGCCTGCGCGCCTCCTCCCCGTCCTCTCTCCGTGACGTAGCGTCCCTCCCCGCCGAGGCGGGGAGGGAAATCCGTCGGGCTTGCGCACCGCGCCCTCCGGCCGGGTGCGCGCGCGCCGGCGGGCCTTCTGCATGTCCCACCCGCCCCGCGAGGAGCCCTCGAACGCGGTCGAGACCGCTCGTGCCTGGGAGCCGCCGCCTGCGCGGCCGGGCCTGCACCGGCGTCTCTACGACTGGGTGATGGGCTGGGCCGACAGCCGCCACGGCACGACGGCGCTGGGCGCGATCGCGTTCGCGGAGTCGAGCTTCTTCCCCGTCCCGCCGGACGTGCTCCTGATCGCGCTCGGCGTGGCGAAGCCGCGCCGTGCGCTCTTCTACGCGCTCGTCTGCACGCTGGGCAGCGTCCTCGGCGGCATGCTCGGCTACGCGATCGGCCACCTCCTGTGGGAGGGCGCCGAGGGCTTCTTCTTCCGCTACGTGCCCGGCTTCACGCCGGAGGTCTTCGAGCGCGTCCGCGGCTACTACGACGAGTACGGCTTCCTGGCCGTGATGATCGCGGGCTTCACGCCGATCCCCTACAAGGTGTTCACCATCGCGTCGGGCGTGTTCGGCATGCAGTTCTGGCCGTTCGTGCTGGCCTCCGTCCTCTCGCGCGGCCTGCGCTTCACGATCGAGGGCGCGCTGATCGCCCGCTACGGCGCGCGCATGCGCCAGATCCTGGAGCGCAACTTCAACCTGATGACGGCGCTCTTCGTGGTGCTGCTCGTCGGCGGCTTCCTGGTCCTGCGCTTCTTCCGCTGACGGCGGAGGCCCGCAGCTCGGGCGCCCTTCTCAGTCCACCGTCACGACGACGAAGCCCGTCGTCATCGTGTTCGTTCCCGCGTCGTACGCGCCCACCGCGCCCAGGTTGTAGAGCGCGGCGCCCTGCGCGAGCAGCGCGTCGAGCGACTGCGCGAAGGCCGCGAAGTCGAGCTGCAGCGAGACCGCGCCGGTCGTGCGGTCGCGCAGGAAATACAGGCCGGCCGCCCCCGCGGGCACCAGGCTGGGCGACGGGTCGTCCGGCAGGCTCTGGGCCCCGACGAAGCCGCGGTCGATCAGCGCCAGCTCGCCCGCGTCGGAGCTGCCGTCGATCGCGAGCGTGATCGCCGTGTCGGTCACGGCCGGCGTCACGAGCAGCCCGTCCGAGCGGTCGTGCACGACGAGCAGCGAGGGCGCCGTGTCGCGGTTGACGACCGACGTGGCGACGAAGTCGGTGCCGTCGTCGTCCACCGGGCTGAAGAAGCCCTCGACGACGACCGCCGTGCCGGTCGTGATGCCCAGGCCGCCGATCAGCCCCTGCACCGTCGCGCGCAGGTCGTCGGGGTCGGCGGGCGTCGTGCCGCCGCCGCTCCAGTCGAAGGTCGAGGCGGCGCGCAGCTCGACGCGCTCGAGGTCGATCCCGAGCTCGCCCCCGGCCGGGACGTCGTTGGCGAAGCCCAGCACGCGCGTCTTCTGCAGGCGCACGACCGAGCCCGCCGTCGAGGCGTCGAGCGTGAAGCCGTTGAGCGTGCCGAAGACGCGCACGCGCTGGCCGACGTTGAGGTCGTCGGTGTCGAAGGCCTGCGCCGAGCCGCGCCGCAGCACGCGCGTGTCGGCGAAGCTCGCGCTGACCGTGAACTCGGCGTCGAAGAAGAAGGTCGTGTGCGAGGCGTCGTTCGAGTGCCCGAGCACCGTCAGGACGGGGTCGGCGCCGGCGCCGCCGACGCGCTCGATCACGAAGCCCTCGACGATGTCGGTGCCGCCGTTGTAGGTGCCCGAGCCGGCCTCGACGTAGGCGGCGTCGAAGCTCGCGCCGGAGGGCTCGACGGTGCCGTAGCACTGCAGCCAGGTGCCCGCGGGCAGCGCGGCCAGGAGCGCCAGGCCGGCCGGGCCCGTCGCGCCCACGCCGTCCACCTGGTACACGGTCTCTTGCCCCACCGCGACGAGGACGTCGCGCACCGTCGCCCCGGCGAGCGTCTGCAGCTCGAGGTCGATCGTGCCGAAGGCGGTGCTGACCTGGTTCACGACGCCGGCCAGGAACAGGTCCTTCGGGTCGCTGCGGTCGAGCCGCAGCACGACGACGGGCTCGACGAACACCTGGTTGTTGCCGGAGTCGACCACGATCGACTGGTCGAGGTCGAAGTCGAGCTCCAGGACGTGGTGGCGGCCCGCGACGGTGCGCAGCGCGCTCCCGACGGTGACGGGCAGCTCGAGCTCTCCGGCGAGCGCGTTCCCGTCGCCGTCGAGCAGCGTCGCCGGCGTCGTCTCGCCGACGACGTAGGCCTCGGCCTGGTCGAGGTCGAGCGTGATCGTGGCCGAGGAGTAGAGCCCGGCCGGCACGTTCACGACCTCCAGCACCTGGCTGACGTCCACGAGCGTGGCCAGGTCGACGCGCACCGGCGCGGGCAGCACGCCGACCGTCGCGCCCGAGGGGCGCCGCAGCTCGACCGCGGTGACCTCGACCACGAACGAGGACAGCTCCTCCGAGGCCGCGTCCGTCATCGCCAGCGCCAGCGAGGCGGACTGCCCGCCGGTCGTGCCGCCGTCGGTGCAGGCGGAGAGGAGGAGGGCGAGGGCGGAGAGGACGCGCGCGGCACGGTGCGGGTGGGTCATGGAAGGTCGGTCTCCTGGGCCCGCTCGCGGCGGGCAGAATCCGGCCTTTCGGCGCGCGCTCCTCCCGAACCTGAGCCGCGTGCGCGGGGCTGGCCGCCGCGCGCTCTCCTCTTTATCTTTCGTCCTTGTCTCGCCGCGCCGACGCCATGGCCATCGAGGGCATCACACCGATCCTGAACGTGAGCGACGTGCCGGCCAGCTTCGCCTGGTTCGAGTCGCTGGGCTGGACGCGCGGCTTCGCCTGGAACGACGGCGGCCTGATCGCGGGCGCCGCCGACCGCGACGCGCACGGCGACGCGCACTTCGGCAGCGTGTGCGCCGCGAGCGCGACGATCTTCCTGTGCCGCGACGGCCAGGGCTCGCGCGCCACGCGCTCGCCGGCCTGGCCGGGCGACGACCGGACCGACGGCGTGTGGATGTCGTGGTGGCTCGACTCGGCGGCGTCGCTCGAGGCGCTGCACCGGACGGCGCTGGAGCGCGGCTACACCGTCACGATGCCGCCGACCGACGAGCCGTGGGGCGTGCGCGAGTTCCACCTGCGCCACCCCGACGGGCACATGATCCGCGTCAGCGCCGGCCTCGGCGGAGGCGGGTGAGGGGCGCGCGGGCGCGCTCGGTCCCGGCAGGGGCGACCGCGCGGCGGGGGGCGAGCGGGTGAGCCGCGCGCCGCTCTCCGTCCTGTTCGAGGACGAGGACCTGCTCGTCGTGGCCAAGCCCGCGGGCGTCCTGACGCTCGGCGCGACGCCCGCCGGCGGCCGCTCGCTCGTCGACCTGCTCGCGGCGCAGGGGATCGCGGCCGCGCCCGCCCACCGGCTCGACCGCGACGTCTCGGGCGCCGTGCTGCTGGCGCGCACGCCGGCGGTGCGCGAGCGCCTGTTCGACCTCTTCCGCGCGCGCGCCGTGCGCAAGACGTACTGGGCCCTGGCGCAGGGGCGCCTCGCTCCGAGCGGCGAGTACAAGGACCCGATCCAGGAGGAGCGCGCCTTCGCGCGCGTCTCCGCGCGCGGCAAGCCGAGCCGCACGCGCTGGCGCGTCCTGGCCGCCCACGCGCGCGCCAGCGAGCTCGAGATCGACCTCGCGACCGGCCGCAAGAACCAGATCCGCGTGCACTTCGCCCACCACGGCCACCCGCTGGTCGGCGAGCGCAAGTACGCCCGCGGCAGCGACGACCCCTTCCGCTTCCGCCGCGTCGCCCTGCACGCCTGGCGCCTGGCCTTCGAGCACCCCTGCAGCGGGGCGGCGGTCGCGGTCGAGGCGCCCCTGCCCGCCGATCTGCTCGCGCTGCGCGAGCGTGCCGCCGCCGGCTGACGCAGCGTCCGGCTTCCGGAAAGGTCGGCCGGGGGCCTGCGCATCCGCGACCGACCCCGCGACCACCCGTTCCCGGAGACCTTTCGATGGTTGCCTTCCTGCTGCTCGCCCTGGGGGCGCTGGCGCCGGCGCAGACGCCGGCGGAGACCCGGCCGTGGACGCTCCTCGTGTACGGGGGCGCGGACAACAACGCCGACGGCCCGCTGCAGCGCTTCCTCGACTCCGTGCGCAAGGCGCTCGACGACGACCCCGGCCTGGAGCTGGTCGTGTTCGTCGACCGCAGCCCGGGCTTCTCGCACGAGGCGGAGCTGTTCGGCGAGGACTTCGCGGGCGCGCGCCTCTACCGGCTGCGGCGCGACGCGGCCGAGCGCCTGGACGGCGGCCCGGAGCTCTCCCTGGTGACGCTCGATGGCGACGCGGAGCTCGACTTCGCCGACGCGCGCACGCTGGCGCGCTTCGTGGAGTGGGGCAAGCGGCGCTTCCCCGCGCGCCGCACGGGGCTCCTGATCTACAGCCACGCGGACGGGCGCTCGATGTGCCCGGACGAGACGAGCGAGCGCTCGATGGGGATCGCGGAGCTCTCCGACGCGCTCGGCGCGCGCTCCTCGCTCGACTTCCTGGCGCTCGAGCTGTGCAACATGGGCGGGATCGAGATCGCCTACCAGTGGCGCCCGGGGACGCCCGACGCGCCGCGCTTCGGCGCCGACGTGCTGGTCGCGATCCCGAACGCCGGGCCGCCGCTCGACTGGGACCGCGCCTTCGAGCGCATCCGCAGCCCCGGGCACGCCGGCCGCGCGGGCGCGGCGACGCTCGACCCCGCGGCGATGACCGCCGCGGACTTCGGGCGCCTGGTGGTCGAGGAGGGGCGGCGCGGGCGCGAGCTCGCGGCCGAGCGCCGCGACGGCATGCGCCACGAGGCGGCCGCCTGCTACGACCTGCGCGCCGCCCAGGACGCGAAGCGCGCGGTGGACGCGCTCGCGCGCGCGCTGGCGGCGAGCGGCGCGCGCGAGGCCTTCAAGAGCCTGCGCGACCCGGCCATGCCGGCCGAGCACGCCCCGATGAACTACACCGACGGCGGGCCCTACGTCGACCTCTTCGACCTGGCGCGGCGCCTGGCGGGGGACGAGGCCTTCCCGCCGCCGGTGCGCGCCGCGGCCGAGGCGGTGCAGGTCGCCGTGGACCGCCTGGTCGTGGCCTCGTTCGGCATGTCGAGCTACGCGGGCTTCGAGCCCGGCCGGAACGGCGTCTTCATCGTGCTGCCCGCGAGCGAGCCGGGCATCCTGCGCGAGTTCGGCTGGTACACGCCGCTCGAGCCGGCGGCTCCCGCGGGCGGGCGCGGCGAGCGCGACTACGGGCGCTGGGCGTTCCTGGCGGACGGCGGGACGCCGGGCGACGGCGTGGTCCAGACCTGGTTCGAGCTGCTCGACCTCTGGTACGACGACGCGGACGAGCGCGGCGGCAGCAACGGCTACCGCCCGTAGCGTCGCGGGTCCGCGCGGCGCGGGCGATTCGGCGCGCTGCGAGGCGTGGAAGGACGGCTAGGATGCTCGGCCCTCGGGCCGGGCGCGCCGCGCGCGCGCCGCCGCGGGCCTCGCGATGAGCACCGGGAGCGGCACGGAAGGAGAGCGCGCGGCGGCGGCGGCCGCTCCGACCTCGTTCTGGCGCGACGTGCGCCGCGCGCTCGGCGGGGCGGAGCTCGACTACACCGCGGGCTCGCTCGTGCGCGCCATCTGGCTGCTCGCGGTCCCGATGGTGCTCGAGATGGCGATGGAGTCCACCTTCGCCGTCGTGGACGTCTGGTTCGTGGCGCGGCTGGGCGCGCCGGCGGTGGCGGCCGTCGGGCTGACCGAGTCGATGCTGACGCTCGTCTACGCGCTGGCCTTCGGCTTCGCCATCGCGGCCACGGCGCTGATCGCGCGCCGCATCGGAGAGCGCAACAAGGAGGGCGCCGTGCGCGCCGCGACCTCGGCGCTGGCGATCGGCGTGCTCTCCGGCGTCGCGATCGGCGTGCCCTGCCTGGTCTTCGCGCCGCGCCTGCTCGAGCTGATGGGGGCCTCGTCCGCCGTGGTCGCGGAGGGCAGCGGCTACACGCGCGTGCTGCTCGGCTGCAGCTCGGTCGTGATGCTGATCCACCTGGGGAACGGCATCTTCCGCGGGGCGGGCGACGCGGCGCTCGCGATGCGCGCGCTGGCGCTCGCCAACGGCATCAACCTGGTGCTCGACCCGTGCCTGATCTTCGGCCTGGGGCCGTTCCCCGAGCTCGGCCTCACCGGCGCGGCGATCGCGACCACGATCGGCCGCGGCGCGGGCGTCCTCTACCAGCTCGCCATGCTGCGGCGCGGCAGCGGGCGGCTCGTGCTGCGCGGGCCGGCCTTCCGCGTCGAGCCGCCGATCCTGCTCGAGATCCTGCGCCTCTCGGCCGGCACGGTGGGGCAGTTCCTGATCGCCACCAGCTCGTGGGTCGTCCTGATGCGCATCGTGGCGCCCTTCGGCGAGACCGTGCTGGCCGGCTACACGATCGCGATCCGCATCGTGGTCTTCGCCTTCCTGCCGGCCTGGGGCCTCAGCAACGCCGCCGCGACGCTGGTCGGCCAGAACCTCGGCGCGCGGCGCCCCGAGCGGGCCGAGCGCGCGGTGTGGCTGACCGGCGCCATCACGATGGGCTTCCTGGGCTGCGTGTCGCTGGTCTTCCTGCTCCTCGCCGAGCGGCTCGTCGCGATCTTCACCGACGAGCCGGCGACCGCGGCGGTCGCCGTCTCGGCGCTCACGATCCTGAGCTACGGCTACGTGCTCTACGCGTGGGGCATGGCCACCGTGCAGGGCTTCAACGGCGCGGGCGACACGCTGACGCCGACCTGGATGCACCTCGCGTGCTTCTGGCTGCTCGAGATCCCGCTGGCCTGGGCGCTGGCGCGCCCGCTCGGGCTCGGCCCCGACGGCGTCTTCTGGTCGGTGTGCATCTCCGAGTCCGCTCTGGCCGTGGCCGGCGTCGTGCTCTTCCGGCGCGGGCGCTGGAAGGAGACGCGCCTCGCCGCCGACGTCGGCCCGGGAGCCGGCGCGCTGGGGCCCGACGCGCCGCCCGCCGATCCCGCCGCCTGAGCGCCCCATGCTGCGCTTCGATACGCCCACCGCCCGCCTGCGCGCGATCGCCTTCCTCGAGGGGCTCTCGTACCTCGCGCTGCTCCTGGTCGCGATGCCGCTCAAGTACCTGGCGGACCTGCCGATCGCGGTGCGCGTGGCGGGCTCGCTGCACGGGGCGCTCTTCGTGTGGGGCGGGCTGCTCGTCCTGGGCGCCATGCGCACGCGCGGGAAGACGCTCGGCTGGGCGCTCTGCATCCTCGGCGCGGCGCTCGTGCCGGCCGGCACGTTCTTCCTCGACCGCGGGCTGCGCGAGGACGACGAGCGCTACCGCCGCGCGGCTCGCTGAGGCGTCAGGCCGCCTGCGGCCCCTCGCGGCGCTCGATCCAGGCCGCGCACACGAGGTCGCCGGTGACGTTGACCACGGTGCGGCCCATGTCGAGCAGGCGATCCACGCCGAGCACGATCGCGATGCCGTCGGGCGGCACGCCGACCTGCGCCATGACGATCATGATCAGCGGCAGCGCGCCGCCGGGGATGCCGGCCGCGCCGATGGCGGAGAACACGCACAGGAGCACGACCAGGAGCTGCTTCAGGAGCGAGAGCTCGATCCCGAACACCTGCGCCACGAAGAGCACCAGCGCGCCCTCGAAGAGCGCCGTGCCGTTCATGTTCATCGTCGCGCCGAGCGGCAGCACGAAGCCGGCGACCTGCGGCCGGATGCCGAGGTCGCTCGTCGCGACGCGCAAGGAGGTGGGCAGCGTGGCGCTGCTCGACGAGGTCGAGAACGAGGTGCCCATGACCGGCACCGCGCGCCGCAGGAAGTCCCACGGGTTGCGCCGGCACAGCACGCGCAGCAGCACCGGGTAGATCACGAGCACCTGGATCAGGTACCCGCTCAGCACGACGGCGACGTACAAGGCCAGCCGCTGCAGGAGGTCGAGCCCGAAGCGCGCGACGACCGAGAAGATCAGGCAGAACACCGCGTACGGCGCCAGGCGCATGGCGAAGCCGACGATCGTCACCATCGTCTCGCCCAGCGTCTCGAGCCAGCGCACGAACGGGTCGCGCCGCTCGGCCGGCGCCAACGTCAGCGCCGCCCCGATGAAGATCGCGAGCACGATCAGGGGCAGCATCTGCATCTCGGTCACGGCCTGCAGCACGTTGCGCGGCAGGAAGGCGTCGAGCACCTGGTTGACGGCGCCGAGCAGCGTGTCGAAGCCGCGCGAGGCCGCCGTCTCGCGCACGCCCGCGGCCTCCGAGCCGAACTGGCGCATCAGCGACTCGCGCGCCTCGGGGTCGAAGCCCGCGCCGGGCCGCACCGCGTTCAGCAGGAACAGGCCGAGCGCCGTCGAGCACCCCGTGGTGAGGAAGAAGAAGGACAGCGTGCGCCCGCCGATGCGCCCCAGGTGGCGCAGGTCGCCGAGCTGCGCGATGCCGACCGCCAGCGAGGCGAACACGAGCGGCACGACGACCAGGAAGAGCATGCGCAGGAAGATCTGGCCGATCGGGTGCGCCACGCCGTCGGCGAGCCGCTCGACGACCACGCGCGCCGTCTCGGAGCGCTCCGCCAGCGCGTTCGCGGCCACGCCGACGAGCGCGCCGGCGAGCAGCCCGAAGAGGATCTTCGTGTGCAGCGGTCGGCCGGGTCGCGTCGCTTCGCTCATCGCTCGCGCGCGGCGGCGCCGCGCGGCGGGCCGCATCCTACTCGGCGCGCGCCCCGCGCTCGACCGTTCCATCGCCGACCGAGAGCGGGCGCCGATCGCACGTGCGCCAGCCCGGCTCGCCCTCGACGATCTCGATCGAGCGGTCGACGGGCAGGTCGCGCAGCTCCTGGCGCTCGCCGCTCGCCGGCCAGACGACCTCCAGGCGCAGCACGCGCTCGGCGCGCCCCAGGCCGATCTGCTGGCGCAGCGGCCCGCAGCCGAAGCTGCCGCCGGTGCCCACGGTGCGCCGGATCGTGCGCGGACGGCCGTCCTCCTCGATCTCGACGCACAGGCGCGCGCCGACGCCGAAGCGGTTCGAGCGACGGCCGACGAGGCGCACCTCGATCCAGCGGCTCGCGAAGCCGGGGTTCTCGAACACGAGCGGGCGGTAGCGGTCGCCCGGGTAGGCGCCGCCCATCTTCATCAGGACGTCCTGGTCGCCGTCGTCGTCGAGGTCGGCGAAGGCCGAGCCGTGCCCCTTCTGCAGGCAGCCGAAGCCGCCGGCGGTCGTGACGTCGGCGAAGCCTTGGCCCGCGCGGTTGCGCAGCATCACGTTGGGGATCAGCCCCTCGTAGTGGGGGTAGCCCGTGCCGAGGTAGACGTCGAGCCAGCCGTCGCCGTCGAGGTCGCCGAAGCTGACGCCCATCGGCAGCGTCTGCAGCCCGAGGCCCTGCTCGGCGGCCACGTCGCGGAAGCCGCCGCGGCCGTCGCCGCGGTAGAGGCACATGCTCTCCGCCTGCTCCGGCAGGCCCAGGTAGCTCGCCGCGACCGCGGCCAGGTCGGGCGGCTTCCCGGCGCCGCCGTAGCTCGTCACCCACAGGTCGAGCGCGCCGTCGCTGTCGTAGTCGAAGAACCAGCAGGCGAAGGCGCTCGTCGGCCGGCCGACGCCGGCGCGCTCGGTGACGTCCTGGAAGGTCCCGTCGCCGGCGTTGCGGTAGAGCCGGTTGGGCGAGCCCATGTTGCTGACGAACAGGTCCTGGAAGCCGTCGCCGTCCACGTCGCCCCAGGCGACGCCCTTGGCGTAGCGGTCGTTCGTCACGCCCGCCGCGGCGGCGACGTCGGTGAAGCGCTCGCCGTCGTTCCGGAAGAGCTGGCCGGGGCAGTGGTCGTCGGGCTCGGACTCGTTGCCGACGTAGAGGTCGAGGTCGCCGTCGTTGTCGCAGTCGGCGAAGGCCGCCGTCTGCGTCGGGTAGGCCGGCTCGGCCAGGCCGACGTCGAAGGTCACGTCGCGGAAGGCGCCGCGGCCGTCGTTCGAGAGCAGCGAGTTCGGAACGTGCCCCTGGTCGTGCAGCCACGCGCCGCGCAGCACGAGGACGTCCACGTCGCCGTCGTCGTCCCAGTCGCCCGAGACGAGGTTGAGCCCGCCGTACAGCCCCGTCAGGTTCGCCTGCTCGGTGCGCTCGACGAAGCCGCCGGAGCCGTCGCGGCCGTACAGGCGCAGCTGCCCCGCCGTGTCCCACGACGAGGTCATGAGCTCCAGCGCGCCGTCGCCGTCGAGGTCCTCGACGACGAGCCCGCCCGCCAGCTCCTGGCGCTCGAGGCCGATCTCGGTGGCGACGTCCACGAAGCGCGGGAAGGGCTCGTCGGAGGCGAACGTCGACGGGTCGATGCGCTCGCGCTCGGGCACGCCGTCGGGATAGGTGCCGAGCGTCATGCAGGCGACGTTCAGGAGCCAGCGCGACTTGAGCGCCAGCGCGCCGCCCGGCGTGGCCAGGGCCAGCGCGCGCTCGAGGCTCTGCGCCGCCTCGCGCGCGCAGGTCGGGTCGCGATGCACGCCGCCGCCCTGGATCGGCAGGATGCAGCTCTCCGCGTTGCTCGCCAGGCAGCAGTTCCGGTCCTCTGCCTCGCGCAGGCAGGCGATCGCGAGCAGGTACCAGGCCTCGGCCGCCTCGTCGTCGGCGAGCACGGCGCCGATCCGGCGCGCGCGCTCGAGCGCCTCGCGCAGCAGGCCGGCGGCCTCGCCCGCCCGGCCGACGCGCAGGAGCTCGCTCCCCAGGCGGAAGCGCAGGCGCGCGCCGCGCGGATCGCGCGGGTCGTCCGGCAGGCGCGCGAGCCGCTGCTCCAGCCGCGTGACGCCGGCGGTGCCGAGGAACGGATGCTCGCCGCGGCTCTCGACGCGCCGGCGCTCGAGCAGCGCGAGCATGCGCGCGTGCCCGGCGCCGACGCCCTCGTCCGCGGGCCGCAGGGCGGGGCTCGCCGTCGCCGCCAGGAGCGCGGCGCCGAGCGCCGCGACGAGCCGCCGGAGCGGGAGGGAAGGCATCGAGTCTCCTCGGGCACCGCGCGTGCCGCCCGTGGACGGGCTCCCCGGCGGGAGCCTCAAGCGCTTGTCCAGCAGGGAGTTCGAGCGTCGGCGCGGCATCGCCGCGGGCCTCGCGGACGGAGCGGCGCGCGGACTCCCTACGCGGCGGAGCGCAATCCGGCCGGGCGGGCGCGGCGCGTGCCCCGCTCCGCGCCGCATGCTCCAATGCCGCCGCCGCGAGCCATCGCGGGCTCTCCACCGTGCGCGCCTTCACCCTGCTCCAGCGACGCTTCGGCCCGCTGGCGGCGCTCTCCGGGCGCGAGCTGCGCCTGACGCGCCGCGAGGCGCTGCGCGCCGCGCTGGCCGCGGGCGCGGGGCTCGTCTCCGCCGGCTGCTCCTTGCGCGCGCGCCCGCGGGGAGACGCGCCGCGCGTGATCGTCGCAGGCGCGGGCCTCGCCGGGCTCGCCTGCGCGCACGAGCTCGCGGCGGCCGGCTGCGACGTGCGTGTGCTCGAGGCGCGCGCGCGCGCCGGCGGGCGCGTGCGCACGCTGCGCGACCTCGTGCCGGGCCGCCCGGTCGAGGGCGGCGCGGAGCTGATCGGCAGCAACCACCCGACGTGGATCGCCTACGCCGCGCGCTTCGGCCTCTCGTTCCGCGACGTGAGCGAGGAGGAGGAGCTGCGCGCGCCGCTCCTGCTGGGCGGCGCGCTGCTCGACGACGCGCAGGCCGAGCGCGTGTGGGAGGCGCTCGCTCCGGGGCTCGCGACGATCGACGCGGCCGCGCGCGCGGTCGACGCCGACGAGCCGTGGCGCTCGCCGGACGCGGCGGCGCTCGACGCCGAGAGCGTCGCGGGCGCCTGGCTCGCGCGCCTGGACGCGGACCCGCTCGCGCGCGCCGCGATCGGCGCGCAGCTCGCGGGCGACAACGGCGTCGCCAACGAGCGCGCCTCGTGGCTCGGCCTCCTGGCGGTGGTCAAGGGCGGCGGGCTCGAGCGCTACTGGACCGACAGCGAGGTCTTCCGCTGCGCGCAGGGCAACGAGGCGCTGGCCGCGGCGCTGGCCGCGTCGCTCGGCGAGCGGCTCGCGACCGGCTGCCCGGTGCAGAGGGTCGACGCGACGCGCGCGCCGGTGCGCGTCCTTTGCGCCGACGGACGCGCGCTCGAGTGCGACGACGTCGTGCTGGCCGTGCCGCCCTCGCTCTGGCCGTCGCTCGCGATCGAGCCGGCGCTGCCCGCCGCGCTCGAATGGCAGATGGGCGTGAGCACGAAGCTCGTCACGCGCGTCGCGCGGCGCTTCTGGCGCGACGCGGGGCGCTCGCAGTACGCGCTCTCCGACGGCCTCGTCTCGTGGACGTGGGAGAGCACCGACGGCGAGCCGATCGGCTCCGGCCCCGCCGGCCTGACCGCCTTCGCCGGCGGGCCGGCGGCCGAGCGCGGGCGCGCGCTCCCCGCGGCCGAGCGCGAGCGCGCGCTCCGAAGCGAGCTGGAGACGCTGCAGCCGGGCTTCGCGGCGAGCGTCGAGGCCATGCGCTGGATGGACTGGCCCGCCGAGCCGTGGACGCGCGGCGGATACTCGTTCCCCGCGCCCGGCGAGGTCGTGCGCGCGGGGCCGATCCTGCGCCGCGGCCTCGGGCCCGTGCACTTCTGCGGCGAGCACGCGAGCCACGCCTTCGTCGGCTACATGGAGGGCGCGCTGGCGAGCGGCGCGGCGCTCGCGCGCCGGCTGGCGGCGCGCGCGGGGCTCGTGCGCGCGAGCTAGAGGCTGGTTCGTCCACGCGCGACCTAGGACCACGCATGACTCCCCAAGAACGCCAGGCTCTCCTGCAACGTTACGCCGACGGCCCGCGCCTCCTGCGCGCGGCCCTCGAGCGCGTCCCCCACGCGGCCGTGCAGTGGCGCCCGGCGCCGGGCAAGTGGTCGGCCCACGAGGTCGTGTGTCACTGCGCCGACAGCGAGACGGTCTCCTCGACGCGCATCCGCTTCCTGACCGGCTCGGAGGGCCCGATGATCCTGGGCTACGACCCCGACCGCTGGGCCCGGCGCTTCGATTACCACGCCCTGCCGCTCGACATGGCCCTGCGGCAGATCGACCAGGTGCGCGCGTGGACGCTCGACCTGATCCGCCGCTTTCCCGACGACTACTGGTCGAGCGCGGGCACGCACAGCGAGTCGGGCGCGTACGGCGCCGAGACGTGGCTCACGACCTACGCCGAGCATCTCGAGGTGCACGCGCGCCAGATCGACCGCAACCTGGCGGCCTGGAACGCGCGGGTTGGCTGAGAGGGCGAGCGGCCCCGCAGGAGGCCGCCGATCGCCTAGTAGGCTCCGCCCAGGGTGAAGAGCGCGATCAGGAGCCGGCGCAGCCGGCTCTTCTTCGGAGGAGAGCTCGCGCCTCCTTCCTCGGCCGACGCGGCGCGCGCCTCGGCGAGCGCGTCCTGCGCGTCTTGCAGGCGCTCCTCGGGCACCTGCAGCGACGCGTCCAGCTTCCCGCTCCCGACGAAGGGGACGAGATCACGGTCCACGAGGAAGGCGGGGATCCCGCGCTCGGCCAGCAGGCCGCGCAGGATCTCGAGCTGCAGCGGGGTTCCGACCTGGACGGTGGCGAGCGCCATGCCCAGAGCCTGGCACGGGCGGCGCGAAGCGTCCAGCCGGAGGCCGCTCAGCGGCCCGCCGGCTCCGCCGCGTACCCCCGCCGGCGGCGCTCGATCGCCGCCGCCATGGCCGCGTCGCCCCGCGCGCGCGCCAGGGAGAGCGCGCGCGCGGCGCTCGCGTCGGCCTCGTCGCGCCGGCCGGTCAGGGCCGCGGCGTCGGCCAGGAACATCCACGCGTCGGTGTCCTCGGGCGCGGCGGCGACGCGCTCGCGCAGGAGCGGGAGCGCGTCCGCGGGCCGGCCGAGCCGCAGCCAGTGCAGCGCGAAGGGCACGAGCGCGAGCGGGCGGCTCGCCTCCTCCAGCGCCGCGCGGTAGGTCGCCTCGGCCTCGTCCTCGCGCCCGAGGCGCTCGAGCGTCTGCGCGATGCGCACCAGGACGCCGCCGCGCGCGGCCTGCACGCGCCGCAGCAGGGCGAGCGCCTCCTCGTAGCGGCCGAGCTTGCCCTCCACCAGCGCGAGGTTGAAGCGCATCTGGTCGCGCGCCTTCTCGCCGGCGGGGAGCTCGAGCGCGGCCTCGAGCAGCCGGCGCGCCTGCTCGTCGTCGCCGCGCCGCGAGGCGCTCTCGGCCAGGTTGTTGTGCGCGATCCAGGCCGCGGGGTTGCGCGCCAGCGTGGCCTGCCACAGCCGATCCTCGCTCGCGTAGTCCCCGCACTGGCGCCAGGTCAGGACGCCCAGCGCGGCGAGCGCCGCCGCGCCGGCGCCGCGCGCGAGCGCGGGGCGCCGCTCGTGCAGCGCCGCGCCCGCCGCCGCGACCAGCGCCAGCACCCCCAGGCTCGCCAGGTACTGGAAGTGGTCGGCGACGAACGAGTAACGCATCGGGTAGACGTCGAAGAAGCCGAGCGCGGGCACGAGCGAGCCGGCGAAGAAGGCCAGCGCGAGCGCCGGCCCGCGCCGGCCGCGGCGCCACGCGCAGGCCAGCCCGAGCGCCGCGAGCAGCAGCGCCGCGACGGGCCACCAGGCGAGCGTCGCGGGGTCCCAGCGCGGGTAGATGAAGGAGAGCGGCCAGGGCACGAGCAGCTTGCGCGGGTAGAAGAGGAGCGCGTGCGCGGCGATGCGCAGCCGCTCGCTCGCGCCGAAGGCGAAGTCCGCCCCCTCGGCGCCGACGTGCGTCCGCTCGAGGTGCGCGGTGTGCAGCGCGAGCGCCAGGCCGAGCGCGAAGAACGGCGCAAGCGGGACGAGCCGCCGCGCGCCGAGGCGCTGGCGCCGCCACAGGAGCATCAGGACCAGCGCCGCCGGCAGCGAGCACGTGACCGTCTTCGCGAAGAGCGCCAGCGCGAAGAGCGCCAGCGACGCGGCGTACCAGCGCCACGGCGGCGCGCGCTCCGCGGCCTGCAGCGCGCGCGCCGCCTCGCGCCGCTCGTCGAAGCGCAGGTAGGCGAGCGCCGCGAGCAGCCAGAAGAGCGCGGAGAGCACGTTCTTGCGCTCGGTCACCCATGCGACCGACTCGACGTGCACGGGATGCAGCGCGAAGAGCGCCGCCAGGAGCCAAGCGCCGCGCAGCCCGAGCGCGCGCGCGAGCCGCCACACGAGGAGCGCGTTCAGCGCGTGCAGCAGCACGTTGAGCGCGTGGTAGCCGCGCGGGTCGAGGCCCCACAGCGCGCGCTCGATCCAGAAGGTCGTGAAGACCGCCGGGTAGTACTGCGGCGTGTGGCCGGGGATCCACAGCTCGCGCAGGCCCTCGAGCCCGCGCGTCAGGCAGGGGTTCTGCGTGACGTAGTCGTCGTCGTCCCACACGAAGCCGCCGCGCAGGGCGGGGAGGTAGGCGAGCACCGCGGCGAGGAGCAGGACGAGCCCGGCGACGCGGGCCGGGACGGCGTGCTGGGCCCGTGCGGCGCGCGGCTCGGGGGGGGCCATGGCGGGGGGAGGATAGGCGCGACGGCCCCCGAGCGGAGCGCGGAGCGCGCGGGAAGGGGTGCCGGCGCGATTCCGGCCCGCCGCCGCGCGGCTCGCCGAAAAAGGCGCGAGAAAGGCGATTCCTACGACAACGCAAACGCGCTTAGACTCCCCCGATGCGATCGGAGGGGGGGCGGCTCGCGCGCGCGCTCGGCGCGTCGGTCCTGGCGGCGTGCCTCGCGGCGTGCTCGCAGGGCGCCGGGGCGGCCGTCTCCGCCGAGCGGCCGAACGTGCTCTTCGTCGTCGTCGACGACCTGAACGACTGGGTCGGCGTCCTGGGCGGGCATCCCCAGGCGAGCACCCCGCACCTCGACCGCCTGGCGCGGCGCGCCGTGCTCTTCACGAGCGCGCAGGCGAGCTCGCCCCTGTGCAACCCCTCGCGCGTCTCGGTGCTCACCGGGCTGCGGCCGACGACGGCGGGGATCTACGACAACGACCGCGACCTGCGCGCGAGCCTGCCCGACGCCGTCACGCTGCCGCAGGCCTTCCGCGCGGCCGGCTACCAGGTGCTGGGCGCGGGCAAGGTGTTCCACAGCCCCGACCCGGCCTCGTGGGACGCTTCCTTCGCGCAGCCCGACGACCCGCGTCCCGACGGAGCGCCGCTCAGCGGCCTGCACGGTCCGGGCGAGCTCGACTGGGGCCCGCTCGACGTCGCGGACGAGGCCATGGGCGACGCGCGCGTCGTGGACTGGGCGATCGCGCGCCTGCAGCGGCGGCGCTCGCGGCCGTTCTTCCTCGCCTGCGGGCTGTTCCGGCCGCACCTGCCGTTCTACGCGCCGCGCGCCTACTTCGACCGCCACCCGCTGTCCGGCGTCGCGCTGCCCGACGTCCCGGAGGACGATCTCGACGACGTGCCCGAGGAGGGCGTGACGCTCGCGACGCGCGGCCACGCGCACGAGGAGATCCTGGACCACGAGCAGTGGGCGCCCGCGGTGCAGGGCTACCTGGCGGCGACCAGCTTCGCCGACGCGCAGGTCGGCCGGCTGCTCGACGCGCTCGACGCGAGCCCGCACGCCGGCAACACGATCGTCGTCCTGTGGAGCGACAACGGCTGGCACCTGGGCGAGAAGATGCACTGGCAGAAGTCCACCGCGTGGGAGGAGTCGACGCGCGTGCCGCTCCTGATCGCGGTGCCGGGCGGGCCGGCGGCGGGGCGCGCGTGCGCGAGCCCGGTCAGCCTGCTCGACCTCTACCCGACGCTGCTCGAGCTGTGCGGCCTGCCCGCGCGACCCGCGCTCGAGGGACGTAGCCTGCTGCCGCTCCTGCTCGACCCCGACGCGCCGTGGGAGGCGCCCGCGGTCACGTCGCTCGACGAGCACCTGCACGCCGTGCGCTCGCGCGACTACCGCTACATCCGCTACGGGGACGGCACCGAGGAGCTGTACGACCACCGCGTCGATCCCGACGAGTGGACGAACCGCGCGGACGACCCGGGTCTCGCGGCGGTCAAGGCCGACCTCGCGCGCTGGCTCCCGCGCTAGACGCATCCCTCACCACCTCGTGAGCTGAATCGTCGTAGACCTGGTGCAGATCGGTGCTTCGCGACCGAAGCGCGTGGAGGCGACCATGAACTGGTCGTCGAACCCGGTGAGGGAGGGAAGTGCCGAGCTGTGCCAGGGATGCGGCGATTCCGCCGCGGGGTGGTGAGGGATGCGTCTAGCGGCGCATCAGGCCTCGAGCGCCGCGCGCAGCGCGCGCAGCTCGGCGGGGCGCAGCGCGCGCCAGCGGCCGCTCGCGAGCGTGCCGAGCGCGAGCGGTCCGATCGCGACGCGGCGCAGCTCGCGCAGCGGGCTGCCGACGGCGAGGAACATGCGCCGCACCTGGCGGTTCCGGCCCTCGACGATCTCGAGCTCGACCAGGCTGCCCGCGCCGCGCTGGCCGAGCAGCGCGGCGCGCGCGGGCCGCGTCGGGCCGTCGTCGAGAAGGACGCCGCGGCGCAGCCGCTCCAGCTCCTCCTCGCCGACGCGGCGGCGCGTCGTGGCGCGGTAGCGCTTGGGCAGCTTCGAGAGCGGGCTCGTCACGCGCTCGCCGAGCGTCGTGTCGTTCGTCAGCAAGAGGAGCCCGCTCGTGTCCTTGTCGAGACGTCCGACGGGGAACACCCAGGCCGGCACGTCGCGCAACAGGTCGTAGACGGTGCGCCGGCCGCGCGGGTCGCCGAGGCTCGTCAGGTAGCCCTTGGGCTTGTGCAGGAGGACGTGCAGCGCGCGCGCGGCGCGCACGGGCCGGCCGTCGACCAGCACCTCGTCCGACGCGGGGTCCACCCACGCCTCGGCGTCGCGCGCGGGGCGGCCGTTCACGCGCACGCGCCCCTCGAGGACGAGCGCACGGGCGACGCCGCGCGAGCACAGGCCGAGGTTCGAGAGCAGGCGGTCGAGCGTGCGCCGGCGGGCCATCGCGCCGCGATGGGATCCGAGCGGCGCGAGCGGCGCAAGGCCGCCCGCCCGGCGACTCAGCGGCCGGCGGGCCGCGCGGCGTCGCTCGGGCCGCCGGCGCGCGCGCGCTCCCACTCCTGCGCGAGGCGGCGCGCCTCCGCGACGCGCGCGGGAGCCAGCGTGCTCCGCAGGCCGTCGCGCAGCGCCGCCGCCTGCTCGTCGCCGCGCGCGGCGGCGAGCTCGTACCACTGCAGCGCGCGCAGCTCGTCGCGCGGCACGCCGCGGCCCTGCTCGAAGAGCGTGCCGAGCCGCCGCTGCGCGGGCGCCCAGCCCTGCTCTGCCGCGCGCTCGAGCCAGCGCGCCGTCTGCGGGAGGTCGGCGCTCACGTCCTCGCAGTCCTCGTGCAAGAGCCCCAGGCGGAGCTGCGCGTCGGCGTCGTCCCGCGCGGCGAGCGGCGCCGAGGCGACCAGCGCCGATTCGTGCTCGCCCGCGTCGTGCGTGCGCCAGCCATCGGGGGTGGTCGCGCCGCAGGCGGCGAGGGCGAGCGCAAAGGAGAGGCGGGAGAGGAACGGGAGCGCGCGCGGGGAGGGCTGCATACGGCTCGCGATCGGTCGCGCGTGCGCGGGGCTTGAACCCGCGTCGCCCGCGACCGCCGCGCGCTTCCCGGATCCGGCACGAGCGAGCGACCCGGGCGCTCTTCCAAACCTGATCGCGCCTTGACGATGGCCCAACAAACGGCTTCTAGCATCCCGCCCCGACACGGATCCGAGGTCGGGGAGGAGTGGCTTCCCCGACCGCTCCGTGCGCAAGGTGACCCCCTCCATCGAGGACCTGACACAGTGAGAAGCTTCCTTAATAGAACGGCGGCGGCCCTCGTGGCCGCCTGCGGCACCGCCGGCCTGGCCAACGCCGGCGGCGCGCCGATCAACGTCAGCGCGGACATCACCGCGTCCACCACCTGGACGACGGGCAACACGTACCGGCTGACGACCCAGATCTTCGTCAAGAACGCGGCCGCGCTGACGATCGAGCCCGGCGTCGTGGTCGCGAGCCCGCTCGGCGGGAGCCTGGCCGTCTCGCGCGGCTCGCAGATCTTCGCCTGCGGCACCAAGGCCGACCCGATCATCATGACGTCGGAGGCCGACGTCGCGACCTGGGTGAACTGCGACCCCGTCAAGGGCGTCTACCGCCCCGGCTTCTGCGCCGAGTGGGGCAACCTGACCGTCATGGGTCGGGCCTACATGAACGACTGCAAGATCGTGGCCAACACCGCGACCTGCAACGCGGCGAACGTGGGCCGGATGGAAGGCCTGGTCGAGGCCTTCCCGGGCGACCCCGACGTGCGCTACGGCGGCGGGGACGACGAGGACGACAGCGGCAAGATCGAGTACGTCTCCCTGCGCTACGGCGGCCGGGTGCTGGCTCTGGGCGACGAGCTGAACGGCCTCTCGCTCGGCGCCATCGGCCGCGAGACCGACGTCAGCTACGTCGAGGTGCTGGCCAACGTCGACGACGGCATCGAGGTCTGGGGCGGCACCGTCAACCTCAAGTACCTCGTGGTCGCGAACATCGGCGACGACAGCATCGACCTCGACCAGGGCTACCGCGGCAAGATGCAGTTCGTGTTCATCGTCCAGGGCTACTCGTGCGCCGCGGCGCAGGGCTCGGGCGTGGGCGACAACTGCTTCGAGGCCGACGGCTCGGAGACCTCCGACCGCCAGCCGGTCACGCGCGCCGCGGTCTACAACGCCACCGTCGTCGGCCAGCCGGTCTCCGGCGACCACGCCACGGCCTGGCGTGACGAGGCCGGCGTCCAGTACCGCAACTGCATCTTCATGGACATCGGCGACCGCCTGGTCAGCTTCGACAACGTCGACGGCGACCCGTGCGGCACGGGCTACGGCTTCGGCGGCACCCTGCCCTGGAACGTCGCGGGCGCGGCCAACGACTTCTGGGACACGCTGGCGTCGGTCACGTCGCCGGTGAACCCCTGCCCGAGCCCGGCCACGACCTACACGGCGCAGGACCCGACCGGCTTCCTGGCCGAGATCCGCAGCAGCTGCTTCTTCAACATCGCGAACGTGACCGAGGCCACGAACGTCGGCGTGTTCAACCCGGCCCTGGGCAACACCACGGTCGGCGCGCTGCCGATCCGTCTGCTCACCCGCGGCGCTCCGGTCGTGATCGGCTCCAACACGATGCTCCCGGTGACGGCGATCAACCCGCGTCCGACCGGCGCGCTGCCCGCCACCTCGGCCCCGAACGACGGCTTCTACTGCGACGCTCCCTACAAGGGCGCGTTCGATCCGGACGTCGAGAAGAACTGGGCCTGGTGCTGGACCGGCCTGTGGCACTACGGGATCCTCCGGGTCCAGGAAGCGGGCGCGACGGCGCAGCGCAACGCCGGCACGAACCCGCTGAGCTTCAGCCTCACCACCGGCTCGTTCGACATCGGCGAGGCGCTGTCGATCCAGGTCGACCTGACGACGACCGGGCACCTCTTCGCCCAGCCGTTCGCCTTCGACACGGCGTTCCCGGGCCTGGTGCTCGCGGGCGGCCAGACGCTCCTGTGCCTCGACCTGGGCGGCAGCGGCGAGCTGCTCGGCCTGCCGCTGATGGGCGGGGCGACCCCGACCTGGAACCTGTGCGTCCCGGTCAACCCGATCCTGTGCGGCCTGAGCTTCTGCGCCCAGGCGGTGCACCTGCTCGGCGTCGTGCCCTACCGGCTGTCGAACGCGCTCGACGTGACCGTCGGCGCCCTGTGATCTCCTGATCGCAGCGCCAACCGTTCGGCCCCCGGCGCGTAGGCGCCGGGGGCCGACCTCGTTACCCCCCCCTGCCCGCCTGGCGGATCCGGGCCTCCGAGGCCAGAGCCGCGGGCGCCCCTCACCTCCGAACAACCGTCCTCGATGCGCACCCTCGCCCTCGTCACCTCCCTGCTCCTCGCCGGCGCGCCGACGCGCGCCCAGTCCGAGACCGCGGCATCCGCCGGCGCGGTCGCCGCGCGCGACGCGCAGGTCTCCGACGCGGCGCTCGAGGGCTACCGCCGCGAGCTGCTCGAGGTCGCCTTCCGCGCCGCCAGCGCCTTCCCGCTGCACCCGCACGTGAAGAGCCGCTCGCGCGCCCAGGAGCAGGTCGTCGAGGCCTGCTTCGAGCTCGACCAGCCGCTGCGCGCGCTCACCTACGCCGGCGGCATCACGAACTGGCGCCGCGGCGTGGGCTACGCCGACTACGCCTCGTACTGCGCCGAGCACGGCGCCCAGGGCGAGGTCCAGCGCTACCTCGACCTGGCGCTCGAGGTCGCGAGCGCCGACGACCAGGAGCAGGAGTGGCGGCGCGACCGCATCCGCGCCAAGGTCGCGCGCACGCACCTCCTGCTCGGCCAGGAGGAGGAGGCCTCGCGCGTCGCCACGAACCTGGAGGCCTCCGAGCTCGGGATCCTGATGGAGCTGCGCGCCGAGCAGGCCACGCCCGAGACCTTCGAGGACGAGCTCGCGAAGCTCGACACCTCGCACGCGACCTTCCTGGCGATCGGCCTCGACCAGGTGAAGAACACCCTGGGCGCGCTCGCGCGGCTGTACGACATCTTCTACGCCGACGCCGAGCGGCGCGCGCGGATCGAGGCCAAGATCGATCAGGTCTCCTGGGACGCCGCCCCGGTCGACGTCGAGATCGACTTCCGCGTGGCCCAGGCCGAGGCCGCGCTGGCCCACGCCGACCAGGCGCGCGCGCTGGAGCTCGTCAAGCAGGCGCAGGCGCTGCGCGAAAGCATCACCTGGATCCCCGAGGACCAGGTCGCGACGATGGCGCGCCTGGCCGAGCTCCGGTACCGCGCCGGCGACCGCGTGCGGGGGAAGAGCGACCTCGACGCCGCATTGGCGTTCTTCGACGCCCACCGCGAGAAGATCCAGACCATGTTCCGGGCCGGCGCGCTGCGGCCGCTGGCCGAGGCCTACCAGGCGGTCGGCGAGACCAAGATGGCCTTGACGGTCTACCGCAACGCCGTGGAGGAGGGCGCGATCAACGTCAACGCCCGCCCGCGCTGCGAGGACCTGGTCGCGACCTGCGTCTCGATGGCGCTGCACCGGGTCGAGCCGGACGAGCGCCTGTGGGAGCGGATCCGCAAGGTCGAGGCGGGGCTGCAAGAGCCCTGGTGATCG
>CADEGS010000024.1:22837-31443 GCA_902826945.1 uncultured bacterium
CCCGCGCCCGCGGGGGAGCCGTCGCCTTGCGGGCTAGCCGCCGTGGGCTCCGCCACCTTTTCCTCCGCGCGCGCGTCCTCCTGGCGCTGGCGTGGCTCGTCTGCGCCGCGCGCGCGCCGCTGGCGCAGGGCGAGTCCGGCTCGCTGCGCGGGGTGGTCCTGGACAAGGACTTCGGCGTGCCGCTGGCGGGCGTGCGCGTGCAGATCGCGGAGCTGCGCCGCGAGGAGCAGAGCGGCGACCAGGGCACCTACGCCTTCGCGCAGGTGCCGCCGGGGCGCTACACGCTCGTGTTCGCGAAGGAGGGCTTCGTGCGCGAGCTGAGGAGCGACGTGGTCGTCGGCGCCGGCCAGCTCGTCGACGTCGACGTCTCGCTGACGGGCGACTTCACCGAGATGGAGGAGTTCGTCGTCCAGGACCTGGCGCTGGGCGGCACGAGCGAGGCGGGGCTGCTCGAGCTGCGCTTCGAGAGCGCGGCGCTGCTCGACTCGATCGGCGCGGAGCTCCTCAGCCGCTCGGGCGCGTCGGACGCCGCCAGCGCGCTGACGCTGGTCTCGGGCGCGACCGTGCAGGACGGCAAGTACGCCGTGATCCGCGGCCTGCCCGACCGCTACGTCAGCTCGCAGCTCAACGGCGTGCGCCTGCCCTCGGCGGACGAGGACACGCGCTCGGTCGAGCTCGACCAGTTCCCCTCGGCGGTCATCGAGAGCGTGCAGGTCAGCAAGACCTTCACGCCCGACCAGCAGGGCGACGCCTCGGGCGGCGCCGTGGACGTGCGCCTGCGGGGCATCCCCGATCGGACGATCCTCGAGATCAAGGCCGAGGTCTCCTACAACACGAACGTCGGCACGGGCACGCGCGACGACTTCCTGACCTACGACGGCGGCGGCGTCAGCTTCTGGGGCAACGACGACGGCGACCGCGACGTCCAGCCGACGAACGCGAACTGGGCCGGCGCGGTGGGGGTGACCGAGGACGACGCGCCGATCGACTACAAGTGGTCGGCCTCCACCGGCGGGCGGCACGAGCTGGACGGCGGGCTCACGCTGGGCGGCTTCGGCAGCTTCTTCTACGAGCGGGACAGCGCGTTCTACGACGACGGGGTCTCGGACTCCTACGTGTTCGACCCCGGGAGGAACTTCGTCCCGCAGCTGCCGCAGTTCGACGGCGACGACCGGTTCACCACCGCCCTCTACGACGTCACGCGCGCGGAGAAGTCCGTCCAGTGGGGAGCGCTGGGGACGCTCGGTCTCGAGACGGAGAACCACGCGCTGGGGCTGACGTACCTCTACAGCCGCACGACCGACGACGTCGCCACGCTGGCGATCGACACGCGCGGCAAGCAGTACTTCTTCCCCGGGTTCGATCCCGACGACCCGAGCTCGCCGGGGCACGGGGGGAACCTGCTCGCCGGGCCCTACCTGCGCCAGGAGACGCTCGAGTACACCGAGCGCACGACGAGCTCGCTGCAGCTCCACGGCAGCCACGCGTTCGGCGTCGAGCTGCCGCGCGGGGACGTGCTGGCCTTCCAGAAGCCGCAGCTCGACTGGACGCTGTCCCTGAACGGGGCCAAGCAGGACCAGCCCGACAAGCGCCAGTTCGCGGCCCTGTGGGTGCCCGAGCGCGACCTCGGGTTCCTGGTCATCCCCGCGCACTGGGAGACGCTGAAGCCGGCCGCGAACATCAACTTCGGCAACTCCCAGCGCATCTTCGAGACGATCGAGGAGGACGGCGAGCAGGCCAGCGTGAACCTGAAGCTGCCCTTCGAGCAGTGGGACGGCGAGAGCGGCTACCTCAAGCTCGGCTTCTTCGACGACCACGTCGAGCGCACCTTCGACCAGGACTCCTTCTTCAACCAGGGCGACGAGTCGACCTTCAACGGCGACTTCGACGAGCCCTGGAGCGAGGTGTTCCCCGACGAGGATCACCTGATCCAGCCGTCGACCTTCGACATCGACTACGACGGCACGGCCGACATCCGCGCCTGGTACGGGATGATCGACCTGCCGCTCGCGTCGAAGGTGAACCTGATCGGCGGCGTGCGCCTGGAGTCCACGGACATCACCACGGTCGTCGACGCCGAGGTCAACGCCACGTACTTCTCGGGCACCAACGGCCCGATCGCGATCGGCCCCGGCGACGCGGACGTGGACTTCTCCCAGGACGACGTGCTGCCCGCCGTCGCGCTCGTGTACGAGCCGACCGAGAAGCTCACGCTGCGCGCGTCGTACGCCGAGACCGTGGCGCGCCAGACGTTCAAGGAGCTGACGCCCATCGTCCAGCAGGAGTTCCTCGGCGGGCCGGTCTTCATCGGCAACCCCGACCTCGGCCTGGGCGCGATCAAGAACTACGACCTGCGCGCGGACTACGTGCCCTACCAGGGCGGGCTCTTCTCGCTGTCGTGGTTCTACAAGGACCTCGAGGACCCGATCGAGTTCGAGCAGGTGCTGGCCTCGCCCTTCACGTACACGACGCCCAGGAACTACCCCGAGGGGCGCCTGTCGGGCTTCGAGGCCGAGGTGCGCCAGTCGCTCGACCGGCTGTGGGACCCGCTCGAGGGCTTCGCGCTGGGGTTCAACGCGACCTTCATCGACTCGACCGTGGAGATCCCCGACAGCCTGCAGCAGTCGCTGGCCGGCTTCGAGCCGCAGGAGAGCCGCGACGCGACGAACGCGCCGGAGTACCTCTACAACCTCTACCTGACGTACGACCACGAGGAGAGCGGGACGCAGGCGGCGGTCTTCTACACGGTCCGCGGCGACACGCTGGTCGCCGGCGCCTCGGCGGTGCCCGCCGAGTACGTGCCGAACGTCTACCAGACGGAGGTGGGCACGCTGAACTTCACGTTCTCGCGCCGCCTCACCGAGCACATCAGCTTCCAGTTCAAGGCCAAGAACCTGACGGATCCGGTCATCGAGGAGGTCTACCGCTCCGACCTGCTCGAAGACGACGTGACCCGAACCTCCTTCACGCGCGGCCGCGAGTTCTCGATCGGCCTGAACATCACGAACTAGGCAAGGACTCCCCGCTCGGGGAGAGGACGAGCAACCATGGAACGACGAGCGAAGCGGGACGGACGCGCCGCGGCGGCGCGCCGCACGGCGAGCGCGCTGGCGCTGGCCGGCGCGATCGGCCTCGCGGCGGGCGCGATGCCGCCGCGGCAGGACGAGGCGCCGGTCGAGGCGACGCGCTCGGCCCTCGACCGGTGGGTCGAGGTGCGCCGCATCCTGTCGCAGGAGAAGCGCGACTGGGAGATCGGGCGCGAGCTCCTGACCGACCGCATCGCGGTCGTGCAGCGCGAGATCGACGTGCTGCGCGAGCGGATCGGCGAGACGCAGGGGACGACCGTCGCGGAGGAGCAAGAGCGCGTCGGCCTGGCCGCGGAGCGCGACCGCCTGCGCGAGACGCAGGCGCGCATGACCGAAGCGGTGCAGGCCTTCGAGGCCCGCGCGCGCGACCTCCTGGCGCGGCTGCCCGATCCGCTGCGCCAGGACGACGGCATCCAGCTCCTCTCCCAGCGCCTGCCGGAAGACTCGCAGAGCACCAAGCTCGGCCTGGGCGACCGGTTCCTGAACGTCGTCGGCGTCCTGAACCAGATCGACAAGTTCCAGCGCGAGATCAGCGTGTCGAGCGAGGTGCGCAAGCTCCAGGACGGCAGCTCGGTCGAGGTCACCGCGCTCTACCTCGGCCTCGGCCAGGGGTACTACGTGAACGGCGACGGGACGCTGGCCGGAGTCGGGACTCCGGGGCCGTCGGGCTGGACGTGGCAGCCGGCGAACGACGCCGCGCCGGCCATCGCCCGCGCGGTCAAGATCTTCCAGAACGAGGAGCCGGCGGCCTACGTGCGCCTGCCCGTGCGTGTCGACTGAGCCGAGGAACGCACCCATGAAGCACACGATCACGCTACTCCTCGCCTGCGCCCTCCCGCTCGCGACCGGCGCCCAGGAGACGGGCTCCGGCGAGCGCAAGACCTTCGAGAGCGCCGCCGCGTCGGTGCAGAGCCGGCTCGAGCAGGCCGTGGCCGAGCTCGAGGCGCTGCGCGAGCAGATCAAGGCGGAGAAGGTCCCGCTCGGCCAGGAGCTGCGCGAGCGCGAGGCGGAGCTGGCCCGGTTCCGCCAGGACTTCGTGGACGCCGAGCGCGAGCGGGCGAAGGGCTCGCTGGACAAGACCAACCTGAAGGAGGAGATCGGTCGCCTGCAGGAGGAGTCGGGCTACCTGGACAACCTCCTGACGGAGTACCGGCGGAACTTCGACACGCGCCTCCTGATCGCCGAGAGGCAGCGCTACGACGACGCGCTCGAGGCCGCCCGCCTGGCCACGGAGAACGGCGCCCTGCCCTTCCAGGAGGTCTTCGAGAAGCAGACGCAGGTCCTCGGCGCCTCGTTCGAGCGCCTGCTCGAGGCCCTCGGCGGCGCGCGCTTCGAGGGCACGGCGGTGACGCCGGGCGGCCTGGTGGCGCACGGCACGTTCGCCGTGATCGGCCCCGTCACGGTCTTCCGCTCGCAGGACGGGAGCGCGGTCGGGATCGCCGCCGAGCGCCTGAACTCGAACGAGCCGACGCTCTACCCGTTCAAGGACCCGGCCGAGACGCAGGCCGCGGCCGACATGATCGCGCGGGGCGAGGGCCTCCTTCCGCTCGACCCGACGCTCGGCAACGCCCACAAGATCGAGTCGACGAACGAGACCTTCGTCGAGCACGTGAAGAAGGGCGGGCCGGTGATGATCCCGATCTTCGCCCTGGCGGCGGCGGCGCTCCTGGTCGCGCTCTACAAGTGGCTGCGACTGGCCTTCCTGCGCCGGCCGGCGCAGCGCGAGGTCGAGGCGCTCTTCGTGGCGGTGCGCCAGAGCGACGTCGCGAAGGCGCGCAGCATCGCCAGCGCGATGCGGGGCCCGACCGGCCGCATGCTCGAGGCGGGCGCGCGGCACCTGGGCGAGCCGCGTGACCTGATCGAGGAGGTGATGTACGAGCTCGTGCTCAAGACGCGCCTGCAGCTCAACCGCATGCTGCCGTTCATCGCGATCTCGGCCTCCTCGGCCCCGCTGCTCGGCCTGCTGGGCACGGTGACCGGCATCATCAACACCTTCAAGCTGATCACCGTCTACGGCTCGGGCGACGTGAAGACGCTGTCGGGAGGCATCTCGGAGGCCCTGATCACGACCGAGTACGGCCTGATCGTGGCCATCCCCTCGCTGCTCCTGCACAGCTTCCTGTCGCGCAAGGCGCGCGGCGCGGTCAACCACATGGAGACGACCGCGGTGACCTTCATGAACGAGGTCAACCGCTCCGACCTGGGACGCGCCGGCGAGGACGATCTGCGCAGCGCGCCCGTCATCGCGCCGGCCGTGCCCGACAGCGAGCTCGTCCGCACGCACGTGAAGGAGGTCCTGAGCGACCTGCTCGTGCCGCTGGTGAAGCAGAACCTCGACCAGGAGCTCGCGACCCGCGCCCGGTCGCGACGCTGAGCATGGACGCCTTCGAGACCCATCTGGCCACCGTGTGGAGGGAGGCCGGAGAGATCTGGCAGAAGGGCGGCTGGGCCATGTGGGGCATCGCCGCCATCGCGCTGGTGCTGTTCGCGCTGGGCACCCACGTCCAGCTCAGCCTCTACTCCAAGGGCTTCCTCTCGCTGCCCGAGCGCACGTGGCGCCGCTGGATCGAGCACGCCGAGGAGCGGCGCGGCCCGATCGGCCGCCTGCTGGACTTCGTCACCGGCTTCCGCCGGATCGAGGACGTCTCCACGTCGTTCGAGCAGCTGCGAACGAGCGAGGCGGCGCCGTTCGAGCGCGACCTGACCGTCATGAAGGTCTGCGTCAGCGCGGCGCCGCTGGTCGGCCTGCTCGGCACGGTGACGGGCATGCTGACCACCTTCGGCGCGCTGGCGTCCGGCGCGGGCGGGGACAAGACGATGCAGCTGATCTCCGCCGGCATCTCCGAGGCGCTGATCACGACCGAGACGGGGCTGGTCATCGCCCTGCCCGGCCTCTTCTTCCAGTACCAGCTCGCGCGCAAGCACGAGCGCTACAAGGCATTCCTGGCCCACCTGGAGACCGTGTGCACGCAGTCCCTCTACCCGGAGACGAGCGCGCGCGCCGCCTCCTGATGGCCGCCTAGGAGACCCACCATGGCACGCTTCCGCGACGCTGGAGCCGACGACGAGGGCGGCGAGGCCGGCATCGACATGTCGCCCCTCATCGACTGCGTCTTCATCCTGCTGATCTTCTTCATCGTCACCACGACCTTCGTCGAGGAGACGGGCGTCGAGGTGGACAAGCCCCAGGCCGCCTCCGCCTCGCAGCTCGAGAAGACGAGCATCCTGATCGCGCTCACGGCCAAGGGCGAGGTGGTCTACGGCGGCCGCAACATCGGCATCAGCGGCGTGCAGCCGCTCGTGCGCCGCATGCTGCAGAAGGAGGACGTGCCCGTGATCATCCAGGCCGACACCGCCTCGCCTTCGGGCATGCTGGTGCGCCTGGTGGACGAGGCGAAGCTGGGCGGGGCGCAGCGGGTCAACGTCGCGACCGCGACGCGCGCGAGCTGAGGCCGCCGTGCAACCGCGCCGCTCTCCGCTGTCGAGGCTCTTGCACCCGCTCCTGGTCGTGCTGGGCGCGGTCGCCATGGTGCTCGGCCTGTTCCTCGTGCTGCCGCTGATCCAGGTCCTGCACCCGTCCGAGAAGAAGGTGCAGCTCATCGAGATCGCCGGTGGCACCCTCCCGCCGCCGCCGCCGGTCGCGCCCGAGCCCGAGCCGGAGAAGGAGCCGGAGCCGGAGGAGCCCCCGCCGGAGCTCCCCGACGAGGTCCCGCAGCTCGACCTGGCGCAGCTCGAGCTCGCCCTCCAGCCCGGCTTCCAGGACGGCATGCTGGGCGGCGATTTCCGGATCGACCTGGGCGGCTCGTCCGCCACCGGCGCGAGCTCCGAGGACCTGTTCGACAGCATGGACCTCGACCAGGAGCCGCGCGCCCTCGACCAGCCGGCCCCTTCGCTCAACGCCAAGCTGCGCAAGAAGGGCCCGGGCACCGTCGTCGTGGTGTTCATCGTCGACAAGAACGGCAAGGTCGAGAGCCCCCAGGTCCAGCGCTCGACCGACCCCGTCTTCGACGGACCGGCCCTGAGCGCCGTCAAGCGCTGGCGCTTCGAGCCCGGCAAGCGCCAGGGCCAGCCCGTCCGTTTCCGCATGCGCGTGCCGATCACCTTCCCCGCCCCTTGATGCCATGACCCTCCACGCCCTCTTCGTGTCCTTCGCGCTCCCGCTCGCGGCCTTCGGCAACGCGGGCGAGCCCACCACGCCCGCAGCGCGCTCCGCGGTCCCCCCGCTGGCCGTCGAGGGCCTCTCGCTGTGGAAGGATCCCGCCTTCCGCCGGCGCTTCGAGGAGAGCTACCTGGCCGAGACGGAGATCGAGCCGCGCGTGACCACGGCCGAGCGCGAGCTGATCCAGGACGTCAGCGAGCGCCTGGGCAAGGACCAGCGGACGGAGGCGCTCGCGCTCCTGCACAAGCGCCGCGACGCCGGGTCCAGCGCGGTGATCGACTTCCTCGTCGGGAACATCCACTTCGAGATGGACGAGAACGATCGCGCCGCCGAGGCCTACACGGTCGCGGTGGACAAGTACCCGAAGTTCCTGCGGGCCTGGAAGATGCTCGGGACCGTCCGCGCGCGCCAGGACGACGCGGCCGCCGCCGTGGGTGCCTTCACGCGCGTCGTCGAGCTGGGCGGCGGCAACTCGCTCGTGTACGGGCTGCTCGGCGTCTGCCACACGAAGCTAGGCGACCCGGTGGCCGCCGAGTCGGCCTTCCGGCTGGCGATCATGCTCGACCCGCTCACGCTGGACTGGAAGATGGGCCTGGCGCGCGCGTTCTTCGACCAGAAGCGCTACGCCGACCTGGCCGCGCTGTGCGAGGCGCTGATCGCGCGCTCGCCCGACAAGGCCGACCTGTGGCTCCTGCAGGCGAACGCGTTCATCGGCCTCGACCGGCGCCAGGAGGCGATCGGCAACCTGGAGCTGGTCGATCAGCTCGGCGCCTCGACGCCCGACAGCCTGCTGCTCCTCGGCGACCTGTACGTGAACGACGAGCTCTTCGCGCCGGCGCTCGAGGCGTACCAGCGCGCGCTCGCGACCGGTGCCCACGCCGCGGTGGTCCGCTCCGTGCGCGCGCTGCCGTCCTTGATCGGGCGCGGCGCGACGGCGGAGGCGCACGCGCTGCTCGACGGCCTCGACGCGCTGCCCGAGGGCGCGCTGGACGAGCAGCAGCACAAGGGCCTGCTGAAGCTGCGCGCGAAGCTGGCCATGGCGGAGGGCGCCGGAAACGAGGAGGTGCTGCGGGTCCTCGAGGAGATCGTGCGCCTCGACCCCCTCGACGGCGAGGCGCTGCTGCTGCTCGGACAGCACCACGACGAAGCGGGGAACCACGAGCTGGCGATCTTCTACTTCGAGCGCGCGGCGAGCCTGCCCGACTTCGAGGCGGAGGCCAAGCGCCTCCACGCCGTGCTGCTCGTCTCGGAGCGCAGGTACAACGAGGCCCTGCCGCTGCTCAAGCGCGCGCTCGACCTGACGCAGAACGAGCGGCTGCGCGAGTACGTCCGGGCCATCGAGCAGTACGCCCAGCGCTAGC
>CADEGS010000025.1 GCA_902826945.1 uncultured bacterium
GCCGACGGCGTTGGCCACGATCGGCGCATCGAGGATCGGCCCGGCAATCAACACATCGGGCCCGAGCATCCGGCCGAACTTGACCTCTTGCCGGAGGTAGCCGGTCTCCTTGAGATCGCCACCCACCTCTCGGATCGTGGTCACCCCGTTGGCCAGGAACAGCGGCAGGGCCCGCTCCTTGTACCCGAACAGGTGGGCATGGAGGTCCCAGAGCCCCGGAATCAGATACATCCCGGTCGCGTCGATCCGGTTGGTCACCTGGCCGAGCTTCAGCTTCCCCGTCGGGCCGATCGCCACGATGCGCTCGCCGTCGAGCGCCACGGTCATGTTCGGTTGGGCGCCCCGATCCGTTCCGTCGATCAGGGTCACGTGCTCGAAGGCCACCGACGCCGCGGGCCCGTCGCCTCCGCCACAGGCGGCGGCCGCCAGCACCGCCACCGCCCACCAGCGACCCGCCCCGCGCGCCGTCACCCGGCTACGGCCGGTCCCAAACATCGACCGGCTTGGTGTCCCGCCGGTACATCTCGGGAACCACCCACCAGGTGTCGCCATATTTGCGCGACGTGGGCCAGATCTCGTCGAGCGAGTTGGCGTCATAGAGCGTCCCACCCTTCATTACGTACTGAATGTTGGCCGTCTGCCGGATGTTCTCGAGCGGATTGCCGTTGAGCACCATCAAATCGCCCAGTTTGCCAACCGTAATCGACCCGAGATCCCCCTCGAGGCCAAGGAAGGTGGCCCCGTGCATGCTGGCGATCTCGAGCGCGGTCATGTTGCCGGTGGCCTTGGCCGCCATCCACACGTCCCAGTGCGAACCCAGCCCGGCCTGTTGTCCGTGCGAACCGATGGCGCTGTACCCGCCGGCCGCCACGATGTCCGCGATCTGCTGGGCGATGATGTCCTTCGAATAGTCCGTTTCCGGCCGCATGATGAACCGACGGGTGTGGGGAATCAACTGCCGCCACGGGACCCATCGCTGCTGCTTCGGGTCGAGCCAGATCGGGCTCTCCTGCCAGAAGTACTCCTCGTTCCACGCCCCGAACCCGCTGACCAGCGGCGTGTGAGAGTAAACGTAGCGCGCCTTGCCAAGAAAGGTCGTCACGTCGGCGTAGAGCGGCGAGTGCACGGTGACGTGCTCCCCGCCGGTATGGCCGTCCATGACCATGCCGAGCTTGTGGCCAAGGTCCATGCTGCCTTCGGCCGTGGCTCGCATGCCGAGGCGGCGGGCGGCTTCCACCGACCACTGGCGCGCTTGCCGGGTGGGCTGAAGGTACTGCTTGAGCAGCAGGGCGCCCCAAGATTGCCGGCGAGCCACCTCCTTGAGCGCCACCTCGAGGCTCGTCACCTCGCTGGTGCCCGGGGAGTCACCGTCCGCCCGCCAGCCCACGCCGCGCACCTGGCCCACCAGGTAGGCACCGTCGCCGACCTCAAAGCCCGCCACGTCCCCCTCGCGCGCCGGCGAGCCGCGCGGCAGGTCGTGCAGCGTGGCGAGGTAGCAGCCCGGCCCGCCGGGCAGCACGTGCTGGATCGTCACCGACAGCACGCGCGGGCGCGACCAGCTCGGCGTGAGGTGCACCCGCGTCGGGCGCGGCCACCTGAGCCCGCGGAGCTCGGGCAGCGCGCCCCCGCCCCGGCGGAGGATCACGGGTAGGGGCTCGCGGCGCAGCCGTTGAGGCGCGCGCTGCCGGTGTTCGCGCCGCTCGCCGCGGTCTCCGCCACCGCGCCCACCAGGCGCAGCCCGCTCGAGGGCGTCAGCCGGCACACCTTCGCCACGTCGTCCCACCACAGCGCCGCGCCCTGCTGGTTCCAGGCCTCGCCCGGCAGCTTCGCGACCGTGCGCACCCCGAGCACGAACATCGTGGCCGGCAGCCCGGCGCTCGCGCCGATCGAGACCACGCCGAACAGGTCGCCCACGAGCAGCGACTGCCCGGAGATGCACCCGCCGGCCGGGCTCGTGAACGTGAACGAGTGCGAGACCAGCTGGTTGGCGCGGTTCGCGATGATCGAGAGCAGCGCCTGCCCCACCTGGTAGGGCTGGGTCGGGTCGGGCCCGATGCTGCCGAGCGCCAGCACGTAGTTCAGCTCGTCGTTGATCTGCTGGAACCACGCGGCGTCCAGGAACGTCCCGCGCAGGCCCGCCGGCGCGTTCCCGTTGTCGAACTTGCCGGCCACGTTGCCGGGGAAGGGGATCGTTCCGTACACGGCTCAGGGTCCTCTCAGGGGTGCGGCCGGAGCGCGAGGGAGCGGCCCGCGCGGTGGGCCTCGAGCGGGGCGTGCTGCACGCGCTCGAGAGCGCGCGCGACCTCGCCCCGGTACTCGCAGCCCGCGGCCTCGAGGGCGACGCCCAGCGCGCCCGAGGCGATCCGCGCGGCCTGGGCCACCAGCCCCTCGGGGATCTTCCGGCCGCCGGCGCGCGCGCGCTCGAGCTCGTCGAACAGCCGCACGCCGCACAGGGCGAACTCCGCCGCGCGCTGCGCCGCGGGGTCGCCGGCGAGCTCGCGCACCTGGCGCTCGAGGTGCTCGAGCAGCGGGTCGAGCGCCGCGGGCGCCTCGTCCTCGGCCGCGCGCCTGCTCACTGGAGCGCCGGCGCGCCGGGGTCGCCCGGGCCGGGGTCGGGCGCGCTCGCCCCCAGGGCCTCGGCGTAGGCGGTCAGGAACGCCAGCGCGCCGCGCACGCCGACCAGGCCGTAGCGCACAGAGTCGTCGCGCTGGTCCCCGAGCTCGGTGAGCAGCTGGCGCACGGCCGTCAGACCGGCGCGCGCGTAGCCGAGCATCAGGCCGAGAGAGCGCGGGTCCTCGCCGTCGCGGATCGCCTGGAGCACGCCGGCGTCGGCCCGCTCGAGCGCCTCGCGCACCACGTCCACCACGCGCGCGCGCGTCGCGTCGCCCTCCGCCAGCGCGAGCTCGCGCTCGTCCAGCAGGAACTCCACCCCGCCGCGCAGCGCGCCGTGCGCGATCGGCAGCGTCATGTCCTGCCCCGAGCCCTCGGGCGAGCTCGCCCGGCAGCTGAGCAGCGCGCCCGCCGCGAACACGAGCGCGAACGGCAGGACGAAGATGCCCAGCGCCTCGCACAGGCAGGGGATGAGCGCGCGCACGCGCACGCGGCGGGGGAGCGGGAGGGCGGGGCCTTGGTCTCGGTGGTCGGTCATGGCACGTCCACGGTCGGGGCTGGGAGGTCGAGGGCGAGCTCCACCGCGGAGCCGGCCACGATCGCGAGGGGCGCACGAGGTGGTACCCACTGCCCCCCCGCGTTGTACAGCACGCGCAGGAGGAGCTGGCGGGTGTAGCGCGTCCCGAAGGGCGAGAGGATGCGCAGCTGCGCCTTCCACAGGCCCGCCTGGTCGAGGTCCGTCGCGCTGAGCTGGTAGCGCGCCGCCCACGTCCCCGA
This sequence comes from uncultured bacterium, assembly GCA_902826945.1. The sequence goes on from CADEGS010000025.1 coordinate 3,388, forward strand.
CGTCGCCGGCGGCACGGCCGGCTCGAGGATCGCCTCCGCCACGCGCGTCGCCGTCGTCCCGTCGGGCCGCTCGAGGATCAGGTCGAGGCGGTGCGACAGCCGCACGTGCTCGCTCAGCGCCTCGCCCAGCGGACCCACGGGCGGCACGACGAGCGGCGCCTCGTCCCCGATCTGGAACTCCGGGATGGCGTAGGGGTTGGCGTTGACCGTCACGGGTGCAGCCGGTTCGTCTCGCCGCTCGCCGGCGAGGGCAGCCTAGCGCCGCCGGGGTCGGGTTGGGAGCGCACGCTGAACCAGCCCCCGAAGTCGAGGCGCAGCTCGACCGGCGCCCCGGCTGCCACGTTGATCGGCACGTCCACGTGCCCGTCGGCGGGGTAGTCGAGGCGCAGCTCGAGCGCTGGCGGCGTCGCGAAGAGTGCGAGCGCCGAGGCCGGCAGGTCGAGCGCGAGCTCGAGCGCCGGGCCGGCGTCGAGCAGCACGAGCACCACCGGGGAGGGGAGCTCCACCAGGAGCTCGAGCGCGGGCGGCACGATGAGCTGCGGCGCGACCAGGACGGGCGCCGGGAAGTCGAGCCCGAGCTCGAGCGGCGGCGGCTTGAGCACGCCCGCCACGAGCACGTCGCCGGCGGGCAGGTCGAGCGCGAGCTCGAGCGCCGCGGCCGCCACCACGACCGCGACCGACACCGAGCCCGCCGGGAAGTCGAGCGCGAGCTCGAGCGGCTGGCCGACGAGCGCGAACGAGAGCGTGGGCGCGGGCAGGTCGAGCGCGAGCTCGAGCGGCGGTGGCTGCAGCGGCGCCTGCCCCGCCATCACCGTCGAGGGCGGCAGGTCGAGCGCGAGCTCGAGCGCCGCGGCCTGCACGCGCAGCTCGACGTCCACGTGCGGCGCGGGCAGGTCGAGCGCGAGCTCGAGCGGGGGCGGCAGGAGCACGGCCTGCAGGACCGCCGGCGCCGGCAGGTCGAGCGCGAGCTCGAGCGGCCAGGGGTAGAGCGTGAGCGGGCCCGCGACCACGACGAGCGCGGGCGGCAGGTCGAGCGCGAGCTCGAGCGGCGGCGGCGTCAGCCGGCCCGGGACCACGACCAGGCACGCCGGCAGGTCGAGCGCGAGCTCGAGCGGCGGGGGGAACAGCGTGGAGCTCAGCTCCTCGAGCCACGCGAGCGCCAGGTCGGCGAAGGGGTGCCCCTCGATCGAGCCGGAGTAGAGGTCGGTGTGCTCGGTCGTGCCGAGCAGGTTCGCCGAGCTGCTGAACGCGAGCTTGCCGCTGCGCAGGTTGCGCTCGCCGGGGAGGGCGAGCAGGTCCTGGCGCAGGATCGCGGCGAACCACCCCGCGTGCGTCAGCGTCAGCGCGTTCGACAGCGTGGGGTCGCCGTCCACGTCGCGCGAGAAGTCCGCGCTCTCCAGGTCGTCGTCGGTGGCGAGCAGGAGCGCCACGTCGCGCGCGCGCGCGCCCTCCTCGCGGATCACCTTGGACGCGCTCGAGGCCTCGAGGACGCCGGCGGCCACGGTCGCGAGCGAGGCCGCCGGCGCGCCGCCGGCGTTCGGCCAGTGCGCGCCCGAGACCGTCTGCACGAACGCCTCCCACCACGCGACCGGCGCGAGCGCGAGGATCCCGCGCACGCGCAGGTCGCGCGACGCCTGGCGGCTCTTGAGCGTGGGGAAGCCGTACCAGCGCCCGAGGATCGCCTGCGCCGCGGCCTCGTGCCCCGACGACACGCCGCACCAGTACACGCGCTCGAGGTCGGCCTCGAGCTCGCGCGCGTGCTCGGCCACGAACTGCAGCGCCTGCGCGCAGTCCTTCTCGGGGAAGTGCACGTCGGGGTCGTTCCAGCGCGTCGTGCCGGGCAGGCCGAACAGCTCGGCCGCGTCGGGCACGCCGGGCGGGTCGATACCCGACGTCCCCACCGACAGCACGGCCCCGCCCTGCTCGACCCACCGGAACAGGATCTCCCGCGCCGAGTCGATCACGGCGAGCGGCGGCTCCTCGAAGAACCGCCCCGCGTTGCTGAACACGATGAGTGGGCGCCCGGAGGTGGGCGGCGACGTGGCGGGGTTCGTGAACAGGTTGGCGACCTTGCGCGGGTGCGGCGAGGTCGTCTCCTGCGGCGCGTAGGAGCGCTCCGTCGCGCCGGTCGGGTGCCACGCGATCGAGAGCGCCGAGGCCGGCAGGTCGAGCGCGAGCTCGAGCGCGGGCGGCGTGAGGACGAGCTCGGCGAGCTGCTCCTCGATCCAGTCGAGCACCGCCACCGCCATCGGCGCGGACACCTCGACGTCGCCCGTGAACGTCCCGTCCTCGCTGCCCACGAGCGAGCCCATCTCGCTCTCGTGCCCGTTCCCCACGTAGAACCGCACGCGCGGCGCGATGCCTGGGAACAGCGTGCGCACCCGGTCCACGAGCAGCGCCGAGAACCACAGGTCGTGCAGGTTCGCGCCGCCCGGGCCGGTGCCGAGCGCGCCCGCGAGCGTGGGCGTCCCGTCGGGGTTGAGGGAGTAGTCGGTGCTGCCGGCGGGCTCGTCGCACGCCACGAGGATCGGCGTGGTGGCGGCCAGCGCGCCGGGCAGCAAGATGCGGCGCGCGGGGCTCGCGGCGTCGAGCAGCGCGGGGTCGGCGTCGCCGAGGGAGCTCGCGTCGAACCCCGTGGACTGCGACTGCCAGCGGTGCGAGATGCCCTGGTTGTACGAGGGCGTGAACGCGGGGAACCACGCGAGCGGGTTCCACAGGACGGCGCCGCGGATCTTGCTGCTCGCGCGCAGCTGCGGCGAGCCCGTGGCGCGCGCGAGGTCGGGCCCGAGCGCGGAGAACGCGATCGCGCACGCGCCCGCGCTCGTGCCCAGCGCGAAGATCGCGCCCGGGTCGAGCGGGTAGGCCGCCTGCGTCTTGATCCACCCGACGCTGTACCACCACTCCTCGTCCGACACCGGGTAGTTGACGTCCTCCCAGCGGCCGCTCGGGTGCCCCGGCGGGTAGAACCAGAAGATGCTGCCCGCCTCGAGGCCCTGGCCGTTGATGCCGGCGAACACGACCGCGACGCCGCGCGCGAGCGCCTCGAGGAAGACCGCGTGCGCCGGCGTGGCGGGGTTGAACGCCGCGGGCGGCGAGCCGCCGGCCCAGCCCGCGAGCGGCGTGACGAGCAGGGACGGCCAGCCGCCCGCCGGCGGCGCGCCCTCGGGCAGCCACACGTGCAGGAAGGCGAGGCCCGGCGGCGTGGTCGTGCGCTCGGGCGGCAGGTAGTTGATCGGCGCCGGCGAGCTCGGGTGGATCAGCACCGTCGAGGGCGGCAGGTCGAGCTCGAGCTCCACGGCGGGGCCGGCGTCGAGCGCGATCGCCGTGGCGCCGGCGGGGAACGCGAGCCACAGCTCGAGCGGCGGCGGGTAGAGCGTGCGCGCGTCGAACAGCGAGTCGAGGTTCAGGCCGTGGTGCGTCGTCGCGATCCCGCGGAAGGTCGCCAGCGGGTCGTCGTTCCCCGTCAGCTCGTCGTGCCGCAGCCCGATGTACTCGCCCGCCTCGGCGCCCAGGTGCACCGTCGCCGCGCAGATCGCGCCCTCGACGCTCGGCACGCCCCAGCCGAGGTTTGAGCGCGCGCTGTGGTCTTTCGGCAGCGGCGCCCCGAGCACGTCGGCCGCCAGCGCGCGCTCGTGGCGCAGCCGGTGGTAGAGCGGCAGGGTGGAACTCCCGCCGGAGCGGTAGCAGTCCACGAGCCCGACCGAGAGCACGCGCCCGGCCTTCGCGAGCTTCACCCGGCCCGGCCCCGGCTCGTGCACGAACGCGGCGGAGTCCACGCGCTCCGCGTTCTCGCACGTCACGACGAGCTCGTCGTCGGCGCGCTGCGCGTCGCTCGGCTTGCGCAGCAGGAAGGCCTCGGCCGAGCTCGGCAGCTTGACCGCCTGGAACGAGGAGCCCAGCCGCAGCGGGATCGCCTGCACCCCGTTCCCGTTCTCCATGCGCACGTCGAGCCAGCAGACCTCGTTAGGGCCCGCGGTGTTCACGAGCAGCACGAGGTTCACGCTGGCGAGGCCCGCGCCGCCGGGGATCGCGCCCGTCGAGCGCACGATGCGCGCGCCGTTCTGGTTGAACGCCACCTCGACGTTGCACGGGTTCGACCCGCCCAGCGAGAGGAACGAGACGCACGCGCACACGAGGTAGAGGCCCTGGGGCCCGAACAGCACGAACTGCGGCGCGCCGCCCGACCAGACGAAGGTGCCGGGCAGCGGGTTCGTGGCCCCGTCCCACTGGAGCGCGGCGTAGGTCGTCGTCGCGGCGGGGAAGTTGCCGGCCGCGCGCGAGAGGTAGATGCGCGGCCACGACGAGTCCAGGCGCAGGAGCGAGAGCGCGGAGGTCCCGCCGAGCAGCTGCAGGAGCGAGCTGCCGGCGTCCACGAGCGTCGAGGTGACGTTCAGCAGCTGGCCCGGGGTGGCGGGCTCGATGATGCACCCGCCCGAGAGGTACAGGGCCTGGTGGGCGCTCGCGCCGCGCGCCGCGTGCCCCGAGCTCCTGCCCTGGTCGAGCGCCGCGCCGTCGAGGCGGACGACGCTGAGCGCCTGGGCCGGGTCGCTCCCGGTGCCGCCGCCCAGGCCGGCGGAGTACAGGAGCAGGTGGGGCCCCGCCTCGGCCAGCGTGTAGCCGCTGCCCCCGACGGAGAACGCCGCGGCGTCCTCCGTCTCGAGGTCGGTCCACGTGAACGGCGCCTCGGCGTGCCCGTAGGCGGCACCCGTGTCGAGGAGCCGGCGGTAGATCGCGAGGGAGCCGGCCGGCACGCGCGCGCCCCTCGAGGATCAGGTCAGGCCGATCGCGCCGGTGGGGCTGATCTGCACCGTCACCGTCGAGCCGTTCGCGTTGAAGGGGAACCCGCCCTGGTCCTGGAACATGACCAGCGGCGAGAGCGCGAAGGTGGCGTTCTTGTCGATCAGCAGGTAGCCGACGCACGAGCGCGTGCCGGCCCCCAGGTTCACGAACGCGACGTCCGCGAAGTCGAGGAAACCGCGGTCGTTGGCGTCGTCCTCGTTGTAGGTCTCCGAGGCGACGGCGGTGCCCACGCCCTGCGTGTAGTTCGCGCCGTCGTACTCGTCGAGCGTGGTCAAGTCGCCGATCGTCTCGGCGTCCTCCTCGGTGTCCGCGGTCGTGTTCGACATCACGAGCACCATGCGGAGGTCGGCGGACGAGAGCGCCGCGGCCAGTGCGGCGGTCTTCCAGGGCGTGAACGCGTGCGCCATCGCGAGAGAGCTCCCAGGGGTCCGGCTCGAGGCCGGGGGTGTTCGGTTCGGGTTGTGGCCCGGGCGCCCCCCGTGGTTCCTGGAACCGGGGAGGACTGGCCCGCTCGCGAGAGACCGCAGGCGAGGGTAGGATCCGCGCGGCCGAGGGTCCACAGCGCGGGGGATGGTCCCACTCGCTGGGAACGCGGGAGCGTCGAAGGGGGCGCGCCGAGAGAGGGGACCCGAGGCCCGAAGGGAGACGCCGCCATGTCCCGACGCAAGGGATCGCAGCACGTGTCCGCCACCTGGTCGCTCGGCTCCATCGCCCTCGACCCATGCAGCAGGAACGGGGACGGCGCGATCCGGCGCCCCTCGCGCCTGCGCCTTGGCCTGCAGACCGACGCGAACCAGCCCGAGCAGCCCTGCCGGTTCGCCGCGGCCGTCGCCGGCGAGGTGCTGAACTGCACGATCGAGCCGCTGGGCGAGGGGGCGGACGTCCCCAGCTGGTCCGGGCAGGCTCGCCTGTCGGGCTTTCGTATCGACCCTCCGCGCGGCGAGGACACCTCCGCCCGCGTGGCCGCCCGGCTCGTGCTCCACGCCGAGACGCCCTCGGCGGAGCCCGGGATCGAGAGCGTCGAGACGTTCGGCGCCCTGTTCGCCCTGCGCGCCTCGATGGCGTCGATCGGCGCCGTCTCCGCGCGCGTGTCCATGCGCGTCGCGCAGCCCGGCCTCGACTTCCCCGACGAGGGCGAGGGGGACGAGCTCGAGGCCGAGGAGCCGCCCACGCCCTCGGCCGGTCGCCGGCGGCGCGGGAAGGGGTCGGGGTCGTGAGGTTCTCTACCCGTTTCCTGCTGTTCGTGCTCGCCGGCACCACCGCCGGCGCCACCGCGGGCTTGGTGGTGGCCGTCCTACAGCTGCGCGCGGACCTCGCTGCCGAGCGCGCCGAGCGCGAGCTCGCGGTGCGCCAGCTGTGGGACGCCGCGGCCGAGCTCTACGCGCGCGTGGAGCTGCTCGAGCTCCCGGGCGGCGAGGGGGCGAACCGGGGGGTGCGGTGAGCGGCGCGCGCTTCAAGGTCCCCCAGTACGCGCGCCGGGGCGCCTGCTCGAGCTGCGGGCGCCCCGTCGCGTTCGTGCGCACGGCCGCGGACCGCGAGATGCCCGTGGACCTCGAGACGCTGCGCGACGAGCCGGCCGACTTGTTCGGGCGCACGGTGCAGACCGCGGTGTCGCACTTCGCGACGTGCCCGCGCGCGGACGAGCACCGCCGGGCCGAGCGCTAGTCGCACTCGAACACGTCGCGGAAGGTCGCGGCCGTCTCCTCGGCGCGCGCGCGGCAGGCCGCCGCGCCCTCCTGCGGCTCGCACAGCTCGCACACGTTCATGCTCACGCCGCCGGCGCAGCCGGTCAGCTCGACGCACTGGTAGGGGCCGAGGTCCGGCACGCCGCGCGCGAGCACCACCGAGCGCACGCGCTCGGCCCACGCCCTGTCCGCCTCCCCGGGCTGCCGCGTGAACACGCGCGCCACGCCGTCGTCGCCCCGGACCGTCACGTAGTCCCGCCGCGGTTGCACCATCGGTCTCCTGCTCCTCTCCAGCTCGCGCTCGGCGCGCTCCTCGGCCATCCGGCGCTCGACCTTGTACACGGTCAGCCCGGCCCACGCGAACGCGCCGGCGAGCACGAGCAGCTCGATGATCCTGCGGGCCCGGCGCATCGCGCCGCCCGATCTACCAGGGCCAGGCCGGCAGGACCACGGAGCCGCCGTTCACCTTGCCGACGGCTTCCAAGTATCGGGACAGCTCCGCGCGCGTGACCGCCGCGGCCCGGTCGCCGGCCATGTCGAGGCGCAGGTCCTGCAGGGAGTCGGAGAGCTTCTCCACCTGGACGGTGAGGGTCTGCACGCGCTCGTCGGTCCGCTCCCTCGCCGACTCGCTGCGCACGCCCCAGGTGATCACGCCGCCGAAGGTCGCGAGCAGCACCCAAAACGACGCGGCCGGGACGTAGGTGCTCGCCGGGTCGAGCAGCACGGTCCGCACCCGGCCCACCCTCGGCTTGGTCGACGCCTCGGGCTCGGCCTCGGCCTCCCCCTCGTGGTCCACGCCGCGGCGCGCGCGCACGCTCACGGGCGGCTCCGCGCGCCGCCGCGCAGGAAGAGGGCGCCGGCCAGCTGGAAGACGAGCAGGACCACGGGCGCCAGCCCGCGGTCGAGGAAGTCGTACAGGTCGGACAGCGAGGGCTCGGGCTCGCCCGTGGACCAGACCAGGAACAGCCTGCGCCCGATCGCGAGCAGCGCGGCGAGGGCCCAGCACGCCCACCCGTGCGCCACGCGCGCGCGCTCGAGGCCGCGCGGGTCGCCCGCCCGCAGGAGCGCGAGGGCCTCGAGCTGATCGCGCCTCCACAGCTGATACAGCAGGTACACGAGCCAGGCCTGCGCCGGGATCTGCGCCCCCACGAGGAGCCCCCGGGTCAGCGGCGAGAACCCCTCGAGCACGCCCTAGAGCTCCGCGTCCGCCGTCCAGTGCCCCTGCATGATCGAGACCACCGAGGGCGTGCCGGTCGCGCCCTGCGTCGGCCGCCCAGTGATCGAGCGGCCCGGGAGGCTCGTGCTGGCGATCGAGCGCGACGTGTCGGTGCCCGAGGACACCACGTGCTCGTTCAGGGCGTCGGCCGCGCCGGTCGCTGGGTTGTACCAGCGCACGGTCGGGACCGCGCGCTTCTCCACGCGGAAGCGCTTGGCCATCGGCTGGTACAGCGAGACGCCCGACGCGTCGAACGCGACCGCGGCCGAGTGCTCGCCCACGTGCGAGACGGCGCCGGGGGCCACGTCGATCGGGTAGGACTTCTCGAAGTAGCGCGCGCAGCGCTGCTCCTCGAACGCCGGCGGCGGCAGCACGTAGTTCGTGGCGACCGCGCCGGGTTCCAACAAGAACGCGGTGCCCCTGAACTGGAAGGTGGAGAGCGGCGGGAAGATCAGGGCCACCTCGAGGTAGTGACCCGTCCCGAGCGTCTTCCCGACCACGCTGGGCAGGTCCGCGACGAAGGCGACGCGCCCCCAGGCCCCCGTGTTCGGGATCACCGTCGCGACCGGCGAGGGCGAGACGAGCACGCTGGACGAGCCGCCCACGCCGAAGTACTGGCGCAGCAAGATCGAGCAGAGGAGCGGCGCGGGCGCGCCGGTGGGCAGCCGCGCGGCGAAGCTGAACGTGGCCCGCCGGCCGCTCAGGGTGGTCACGCTCTCGATGCGCTGCAGCAGGATCGGGTAGTTCGCGCCGCCGTCGGTGGGCGTGGTCTGGTCGAAGCGGATGATCGTGGGCGGGATCGGGTCGAACGCGTCCAACAAAAACGCGTCGGCCGTCGTGTCCGTCGTCCCGAGCGAGATGGTCGCCACGCCCGAGTCGCCGGCGCTCGCCAGCCAGCGGTCGGCCGTGTACTGAAACGCCGTCCCGATCACGAGCGAGGAGCCGCGCTGCCACACCAGGCCCGAGCTGTTCAGCAGGCGATTCCTGGCGAAGCCCGAGCCGGCCAGGATCGCCTTGCTCAGCTGGAAGAGGTCGGCGGGGTTGAGCGCCTGGCCGCTGGCCTCGACCGCGTGCGCGATCTCCTCCTGCCACACGTTGCAGTCCTCGGCGCGCACCAGGGTCGGCGGCTGCCCGATCCCGTCGTCCGCGTTCACGAACAGGTTGCCGACGTGGTGCGGGGAGGTCGTTCGGTTCACGTGGACACCTCAGAGGGAGCCGAGCACGGTGACGAGCCCAGGCGGGAAGTCGAGCACGAGCTCGAGCGGGGGCGGGTAGAGGATCGACCAGGGCCCGGCCTCCGCCGGCGGCAGGTCGTACACGTGGTGCGCGACGGTGTGCGCGGGCTTCCAGGAGCCCACCTCGCACTCCAGCACGAGGTTGTTCCAGTCGGTGATGCGCTGGCCGCACGTGCTGTCGCCGCAGGTCGCGAACACCGGCGAGGAGGCGGCCGCGTGCACGTAGAACGTCCAGACCGAGGCCTCGTTCCACAGGCCGTCGCCGCAGCTCGAGACGCCGCAGCGGAAGGGCCGCGGCTCGAACACCTCCACCTGGAACCCGAGCGCCGAGGCGAGCCACACGAGGTCCGCCGCGCTCTGCTCCACGCCGCGGCGCAGGCGCGCGAGGATCGCGAGCCGGCGCAGGGACAGGGTGGGCAGCGGCTCGCCCAGGCACTCGCCCGGCAGCCCGAGCGTGCGCTCCCACTCCTCGAGCAGCTCGTAGGTCGTGCGCGGGTCCGACTCGTCCACCAGGTCGAGCAGGCGCAGCTCGACGTCGGCGAGCACGCCGGCGAGCGCCTGCAGGAGCGCCTCGAACCGGCTGCCGGGCTCCACGCGCAGGAGCCGGCCGCGAGGCATGAGCGCCTCGAGCACGCGGCCCGCTCGCACCACGTCCGCCTCGGTGCGCAGCCTGGTCACGGGATCGCCGAGAAGGTGCTGGTCCCGAGGACGTGGATCTCGCCCGAGCCGGCGGTCACGTCCGCCAGCGGCGACACGAGCACGTGGTCCGCCTCTCCGTACGCGTTGCTGATCGCCTGGCGCACGTGGGAGATGGGCACGCGCCGTCCGGGTCCGCCCTCCGCGCGCAGCAGGTCCACGAGCGCGTCCTCGATCGCCTGGCGCACGACGGCGGTGTCGGGCTCGATCTGCACCTCGACGTCGAGCGGGAGCGCGAGCGGTGCGAACACGGTGAGCGAGACGCCCACCGGCCGGCGCTCCTCGACGTAGGCCAGCACCTCCGCCACCTTGCCCGCGCCCGGGATGGGGCCCAGCGGGTCGTCGTCGATCGCGAAGGCGAGCCCCACGTGCCCGAGCTGCCCGAGGTAGACCGGGAACGACCAGGCGCGCGTGACGCCGGGCACCTCGAGCGCCCAGCGCACGTACACCTCGGCGCCCTGCGGCGGCTCGCGCAGCCGGCGCAGCACGCGGTCGCGCAGCTGGTTGTCGGTCTCGGCGTCGGCCCCGAGCTCGAACCCGCCCGCGCCCACCTCGGCCGCGGAGGTGATGCCGAGCACGGGGGCGACGGCGGTGAGGCCCGTACCCGCGGCCACGTTGCCGCTCGCGGCGCCGACGACCGCGCGCGCCGCGAGCTCCACCTGGAAGCTGGGCGAGGTGATCGCGCCGCTCGCGGTGGTCTCGTACTCGAACCCGTCCGCGCGCCGCACCACGGCGCCGACGGGTACCACCGTGCCCTCGACGCCGTTGAAGATCACAGTCCCCACGGAGCGCTCGGCCGACTTGCGGGCGATCCCGTAGCGCTCGGACGCGCGCTCGAGGAACGAGAGCTCGGCGGTCTCGGGGAACAGCTGGTCGGCCACCTGCGCGACGTGCCCGTGCAGGTGGTGCACGTAGGCGGCCTCCGCGTGCGCCAGCGCGGGCAGGATGCCGCGCGGGAGCAGGGGCCCGGTCTGCAGCCTCGCCTCGAGGTCCCCCACGAGCCGGGCGCGCAGGTCCGCGAGGGTGGGGCGGGTGAAGGGCATGGGGCGTCCTCCGTCTCAGCCGTAGAAGATCCGCAGCCGGCGCGACGGCGTGGAGTAGTCCGCGTCCCTCGTCGCGCGCCACGCCGCATCGTAGGCGCGCGCGGTCCCGCGCCGCACGCGCACCTCGAGCTCGAGCGTGCCGCCCTCCCGGCGGCGCACGTCCACCTCGACCTCCGCCGCGATGCCGTAGGTCACGAGCCACGAGAGCGAGTCGCGCACGCGCCGGCGGAACTCGGCCGCCACCTGGGCGGTGAGCGGCCGCGTCTCGAGGAGCCAGCCGAGCGAGCCCCAGCGGTCCGTAGGGGCGTCGCCCCACCAGCCCCGCACGTCCTCGCCCTCGGGCACCTCGCCCAGCCCAGCGCGCGCGTCGGTGAACAGCGACACCAGCACCGCGGTCTCGAGCCCGAGCTCGGCCGCGACGTCTCCGCCCAGGGCCTGGACGTCCAGGCCCGACGTCGTGTTCACGAGCAGCAGGTCCGTCATGGCGCGGGAGCGCGCAGGAGCGTAGCGGATCCGCTGGCGAGGTGCCCGCACGTCGCGGGCGATCCGGCGACGCACGCGGGCACCCCGAGCGTGCGCAGGAGCGGGCTGCCGCCAGCGATCGTGGCGTGGTCGTGGCCGCCCGAGCCGTGGTCCGCCACCGCGTCCCCCACCTGGGCGACCGGCACGCCGAGCACGCGCAGCCGCGGGCTGCCCGGCCCGAGGATGGTCCCGCCCCCCACCGCGTCCACGCCCACGAGGGATGCCGCCGCGCTCGCCACGTGGTGCCCTCAGTCGAGGTCGAGGCCCGCCGCCCCGAACGACGCGACCGCGCCGGAGGTGTCGATCGTCGCGTCCGCCGCCGTGATGTCCACCGAGCCGTCGGCCTCGAGCTCGGCGCTGGAGTCGTCCAGGCCCAGCCGCGTCGTGCCGAGCAGCAGCTCGAGGGAGTCGAGGTCGCCCAGCACCCTCGTCCCCGAGCCTGCGCGCAGGTCGAGGAGCGCGCTGCCGAGCAGCTGCATGTTCGCGCCGGTCGCGACCAGGCCCGCGGGCCCGAGCGTCAAGGTGCTCTCGGGCGTCACCACCTCGAAGCGGTCGCACTCGACCCGCACGACCCGGCCCGACTTGAGCGTCACGCGCGCGCCTGCGTGGTTGTACAGGCCCACCTCGCCGGCCAAGAGGTCCCGCGGCCGGTACCTGCGGTCCTCGCCTGCGACGGCCACCAGGTGCTCGCGCAGGCCCCCGATCGCCACCGCCACGATCTCCGATCCCGTCAGCGGCCTCGCCGTGAACCCGTAGCCCTGCAGGTGCTCCACGCCGTCCACGAGCTCGCCGCTGAGCAGCTCGAGCTGGAGCTCGCGCGCGAGGCCCGTCTCCCGCACGGAGCGCACGATCGCGCGCGTCACGGTGAGCAGCACGCGCCGGCGCAGGGGCGCGATCCACCGCTCGAGCTCGCGCAGGAGCGCGCTGCCGATCACAGCCCGCCCTCGTCCAGGTCGTCCCCGGGGGCCGGCTGGGGGTCCGCGTCGCCTGGGTCCCAGCCCTCGAGCAGGCCCTCGAGGGACTCGTCCTCCGCGGCGATCTCCGCCAGCCGGTCGAGCGAGTCGGGGGGGACGAGCTGCAGCTGCACCGTGTAGCCGTCGGACTCGTCGAGCAGGTACTGCACCGCCGCGACGAGGAAGGTGCCCGCCAGGTTCCACGTGGCGAGCTCGGCCTCGACCGTCGTGTTCACCCTCCACAGCCCCCCGCCGCGCTGGCCGGTCGTCCAGCGCGGGAGTGTCGCCTCGATCGAGGTGCCCCGCGCGCGCCGCACCACGGCCTCCCACTCGGCGAGGTCGCGCGCGCTCTGCAGGTCCACCGGCCGCTGCGCCACCACGAGCAGCGGCCGGTAGCGCAGCACGCTCGCGTCGCTCGCCTCGCCCTCGACGTGCGCGGCCTCAGCGCCCCACGCGTCGTCGTCCCCGGGGGCCTGCCCGCGCACGACCAGGCGGGAGTAGCGCTCGGACTGCGACAGGCGCAGCCGGGAGCTCAGCACGTTCGACGGCGGGCGCCCGTAGCGGTCCACCACGCGGCCAGCCGCCGGTCCGCCCAGGCCGCCCACGGTGAGCTCGAGCCGCCCTCTCGGGTCGCCGTGGACTAGGACGCCGCGCAGCTTCGCCAGCCGGTCCAGGGCCTCCCAGCAGCCCTCGCCCGGCTGGGGCCGGAACACGCGGAACGGCGAGTCGAGCCGGTAGCGCTCCGCCATGCCCGCGGCGCTGATCAGGTCCACGACCTCGACCCCGAACGGCTCCACCAGGCGCCGGGCCACCTCCGGCAGGGACAGCGCTCGGAACTCGCTCGGCAGGTCGAGCAGCGAGCAGTCCACCAGGTCGCCGGTGGAGCTGCGCCCCTCGAGGACGACGGTGGTGCCGCCCTGGACGTCGAACGTGCCCTCGATCGTCTCGAGGTGCCCCTGGACGAGCAGCTCGTCGCCCACGCGCAGCGAGACCGACTGGCCCAGCCGGAAGGGGAAGGGCCGCGAGGGGGCGCCCACCTCGAGCCGAAACGAGACGGCGCCGGCGTCCACCGAGTCGAGCACCGTCGCCTTGGTGAACCGCCGGAACGCCTGCCCGTCCACCTCGAGCGCGAGGTCGAGGGGCGTGCGCGGCCCGGCCAGCAGCTCGTCGCTCACGAGCGCCCGCCGCTCAGCACCTGCAGCTCGGCGGGCAGGCGCGCGGGGTCCACCGCGTGGTTGCGGGTCACGAGCTCGCCCTCGCGTTCCACGTCGTCGAACAGCCGGTAGGCGGCCACGACGGCGGGCAGGCTCGTCCCGAGGTCCACGAGCTCGAGGTGCGGGAGGTTCTCTGCGGAGGAGGGGACGGACGCGCGGCAGGCGGCGCCGAGCGCGAGCAGCGCGTCGAGGGAGGGGGACAGCGCTCGCTCGGCCAGCGCGTCGATCGCGCCCAGGATCTCGTCGCGGGCCGCCCTGGCGTCCTCGATGCTCTCCCACGCGACCTCCGCGGCGCTCACGACCGCGCCCGCGGCCGCGGCCGAGCTGAGCAGGTCGTCCACCAGGCGCGCGTTCTCGGCCGCGCGGCGCGACTCCTCGCCGCGGCCGGCCGGCAGGATCGAGCGCGCCTCGAGCAGGAGCGTCCGGTAGGCCCGCCAGCCCTGCAGCGCGTCCGATGCGGCGGCGCGCACGCCGCGCGCCAGGTCGATCACGGCGGACGCGAGGTTCGCCGGCGCCACCACGAGCTCGGCCACCTGCCCGATCGTGGTGGTGGCCTTGAACTGCAGCGCCTCGACGTCGCCCTGCGCGCCGGTGAGACCAGACAGCACGCCCTGCACCGCCTGCACCACCTGGGTCAGCGCGCCGGCGGAGGCCTCGCGCGCGCTCTCCGGCCCCTCCACCACGAGCTCGCCGGCGACGTCGCCGGCGGCCGCGCTCTCCAGGGCCGCGGCCGCGAGCTCGGGCTGCTGCGAGGTGCTGCGCGTCTGGTCGGCCGAGACGGTGGCGGACACCTCCTGAGGGATCTCCACCAGGCGCAGCTCGAACCGGGCGGTACGCGTCGTGCGGCTGTCCTCGACCAGCCGCCAGCGCTGCACGAGCACGTGGAGCACGCCGAGCCAGGGGTGGCGCAGGATCAGGCCCGGCCGGAAGGGGTAGCCCACGCTGCGCTTGCCGAGCACGGCAATCAGGCGGTCGCGGTCGAGGTCGTAGTCCGGCCCGATCGTGTACGCGCTGAGCGCGTGCTCGCGCGCCTCGAGGCCGAGCTCCTCGAACCCGGGCAGGTCGCGCGAGGGGTAGGTGTGCACGACGACGTTGCGGCCGCCCTCGAGCTCGTACCGATCGCAGCGGAACGGCACGCCAGAGAGCTGCGCCGGCACGAGCCGCTCGAGCCAGGGCTCAGCCACCGATGCCGACCCCGGCGAGGCTCGTCCCCGCGCTCAGATCCACCGGCGCCCCGCCGCCGAAGTCGTAGCGGCGCACGCGCGAGCCCGGCGGGAGGTTCGGCAGCTCGATCCTCACCGTGCTCGAGGGGGCGGCGAGCGGCGAGCCGGCGCCGGCGCCCACCGGCCGCCGCGAGGTGATCCCGAGCGCGCGCAGGGAGTCCTCGTCGTTCACCCGCCGCGGGTCGGGGCGCCCGTCGCCGGCGAGCCCCAGGCCCGACACGAGGCGGTTGCGCAGGGCGAACGCCGTGGACGGCCCCGCGATCGACTCGGCGGCGCTGTTCAGCTTCGCCACCAGCCCGTCGCTGAACTCCCCGATGCGACGCCACTTGTCGCGCAGGTACTCCTCGATCCCGTCCCAGTGCCTGTAGATCACGACGCCGAGCGCGGTGAGGGCGCCGGCGAGCAGGAGCACGTTGCCCACGGGGTTCGCGAGCAGGAAGAGGAGCACGCCGTTCAGGCCCTTGAGCAGACCCGGGACGCCGGTGAAGGCGACCCACCGCAGCACGGGGCCGAGCTTCTTGAGCGCGCCGCCGAGCGCCCCCAGGCCCTGCACGCCGGCGCCGAGCGAGAACAGGAAGGGCCCCACGGCCGAGACGACGAGCCCCACGGTGGTCAGGAACTTGAGCGTGCCAGGCGAGGTGTTCCCCAGTCGGTCCACCACGCCAGTCAAGTTGCGCAGGCCGCTCGTCCAGGTCTCGAGCAGGCCCGAGCGCTCGGCGACCCGGATCCGCAGCGTCTCCCAGGCGCCGGAGAGGTTCTCGAGCGCGCCCGAGGCGCCCTGCATCCGCGCCTGCGCGATCTCCGCGGCGCGCCCCAGGCCCTTCTCGTCCTCGTCCCCGAGCCCGCGCGCGAACGCGCGCAGGTCGTCGGTGCGCGTCACGAGCTGCAGGATCGCGCGCCCGGCCTCCTGCCCGAAGATCCGCAGGACGTCGGTGCTCGTCGCGCCCCTCGAGCGCAGGAGCTCGAGGAGCCCGATGAAGTCGCGCACCTTGCCGTCGTCGGTGAGCACCTGGTCGCGGCTGATCTTGAGCGCGGAGAGGGCGCGCGCCGCCTCCGGCGTCACCTTGAGCACCGCGGCGTAGGACGCCGCCAGCGCCCGACCGCCGCGGCTGCCGGCGAACCCGGCCTCCGCAAGCAGGGCGAGCAGGGCGGTCGTGTCCTCGATCGGGGCGTCCGACGCGCGCGCCAGGCCGGCGGCGTAGCTGAACGCCTCGCCGAGCTCCTCCACCGTCACCTTGGCCCGGCTCGCGCCGCCGGCGAGCAGGTTCGCGACGCGGCCCGACTCCGACGCCTCGAGCCGGTAGCCCTTGAGCACCTCGGTCACGATCCCGGCGGAGGTCGCGAGGTCGCCCCAGCTGGCGGCCGCCAGGTTCACGACGCCGGGCGTCGCGTCGAGCACCTGGTTCACCTTGAAACCGGCCAGCGCGAGCTTGCCCTGCGCCTCGGCCACCTGGTTCGCCGCGAAAATCGACTCGGCGCCCAGGTCGAGGGCCTGCCCCTTGAGCTTGTCGATCTCCTCCCCGGTGGCGCGCGTGACCACCTGAGTCCTGATCAGCTGGTCCTGCAGGCTCGAGGCGGCGTGGATCGACGTGCCGGCGAAGGCGACGATGGGCGCGGTCACGCCCAGGGTGAGCCCGCGGCCGAGCGCGGTGAGCCGCCGGCCGAGCGCCACCACGCGGTTCTCGGCCTTCCCCAGCGTCGCGAGCAGCCCGCGGTCCGCGGCCGTGAAGACGACGCCCAGCGGGAACGTGCTCGCCATGCGCTGGCGAGCGTGCCATCACCGATCGGTGATGGAAAGAGGGCGCCGCGTCCCCCCCATCCTGGCGGATCCGGGGGGCGCGGCGCCCGAGCGCTAGCGAGTCTCGGCGCCGGGTTGACCAGTCGAGCGCGGGCCCCCTACGGACCCGAGCCCCTCACCGTCGCCGCCTCCCGATTCTAGCGGCCCTCGCGCCCGAGTAGGCGGTCGAGCTCGCCGACCGCGCGCACCCACGCCTCGAGGTCCTCGAACGGCTGGTCGAGCCACCACCCGACGCCCCCGCCCAGGCGCGAGGCGAGGGCGGCCACGGTCAGCCGCCAATCATCCGGGACCGCTGCAAAAAATAGTTCACCAGCATCACGGCGCGCGCGAAGTCCCCTTCCCCGAGCTGCTCGACCATCGCCGCCGGGATGCCCACGAGCGCGCGCAGCACGGCGAAGTAGTCGCGCAGCACGAGGCCGCGGCCGGTCGGGAGGTCCGCGACGTGCGAGGGGCGCGCGCGCTCGGGGAACCGCAGCTCGGTCAGCATCGGCGCCCCATCCGTGTCCAGCAGCGGCTCCTCGAGCCGCAGCGCGCGCGTCTTGACGTCGAACCACCGGCGCAGCTCGGGGTCCGCGACGAGCAGCGCCGCCAGCCGCCGGTCCCCGCCGAGCTCGGCCGTGAGCTTCTCCACCTCGAGCTCGGCGCGCTGCTCGGCCGCCTTGGCCCTGTCCTCTTCCCCCCAGCTGCGCACGACGGCGCCCTGTTCGTCCGTTCCCATCGCGAGAGTACTCCGCCCCCGAGCTCGTGCCCTTGTTGATCGCGCGCCCGCCCTCGGCTCGAGGTGTCCCGAGGGCGGGCGCGCTTGGTCCGGCGTCGGTGGCGGTCTACGCCGCCAGCCGCTGGATCGACGTGCCGCAGTACTTCACGTCGAAGGTGCCGGCGTTGCTCTTGTACTCGCCGGTGCCGGCCTGCCACGCGTCGCGCATGCTGGCGGTGTCGCCGTTCGGCAGCTCGACCGTCACCTGCACCCCGGTCGCGCTCAGCATCGCCTGGATGTCGAGCCCCGGCTCGTCCACCACGGTCCCGCTGATCATGGGCTCGCCCGGCTGCTCGGTGAAACCGTGCACGCCGTCGGGCCCCACCACGGTCTCGCGCACCGGCGTCCCGTAGTTGATCGTGAACTCGCCGCCGGCCTGGATCACGCGCCCGTTGATTCGCACGTAGATCCGGCCCCCTACTCGCCTGTTTGCCATTTGGTCTTCTCTCCTACAGCAGGAACTGCAGCTTCGCCCCGAGGATCAGGAATTGGTTGACCAGATCGGGCGCCAGCGCGACGTCGAGCCGCGAGGGGTCGGTGCTGTTGCGCTGGACGATCAGGGCCTCCTTGAACGCGTCGAGGTTCTCCATGAGGCCCTGCGAGACCCACTCGGCCGCGAGCGAGATGATCACGCCGCGCGCCTCCTGCGGCGTCAGCACCACCTGGCCCGCCCCGAACTCCGCCGCGCTGTTCGCCAGCTTGACTCGCGGGTAGCGCAGGGCGAACTCCTGGCGGAGGTCGTAGCGCATGCGCGAGAGGGTGTAGAGCGTCGCGACGTCGAGGTAGGACGAGTCGTCGGCGCCGGCGGGCGAGATTTGGTAGGTCGTGATCACGCGCTCGAGCTGCACGACGCCCGAGACCACGTTGAACGTGCTGATCCCGTCGTGCAGCAGGCCCTCGCGCTCGGGCACCGTGAACGCGTCCTTCTCGTCGGGCCCGCCGAGCCCGAGCACCTGCAGGCGCAGGAACCCGCGCGCGGGGTCGTCGCTCGCGGCAGCCGCGACGACGGCCGCGACGCCGCCCGCCCACTCCCACGAGGGCGAGGGCGCCTTGTCGTGCCCCATGCACGAGACGTGCTGGCTGTTCTTGGCGCCGCCGTAGGTCAGCAGCGTCGCCTGGGTCGCGCGCCGCGCCGTGATCGCCACGCCCTCGATCTGCCGCGACGCCTGGAAGCGGCTCGACAGCTCGGTGTGCAGGGCCGCGTGGTTCGCGTCGTCGCTCCACGCGCAGGCGATCGTGTTGAACTGCTGGTCCCCCAAGATCGCGAACACCTGGGCCACGTCGGGGTTGGCTGTGCCGCCGGAGGCGGCCGTGATCGTGAGCGTGAGCCCGAGCGGGGTGAACTCGTCCGCGAAGCGGTTGACCCGCACGTCGATGCTGTTCCCCTCGCTGCCCTTGTTGCGCGCGGTGAACGTGACGGTGCCGGCGACGTTGCTCGCCGTGACCACGCGGTCGGGGTCGGCCTGGACCAGCGCGACGATCGCCGCGGCGATCGCGGTGGCGGTCTGGCCGGCGCTCACGGCCACGCGGTAGCGGCGATTCGCCACGTAGAGGTGCACCGTGCCGGCCTGGGAGGGCGTCCCCGCGACCGCGAACGTCGAGGTGGACGCCACGCTGCCCGGCGCGTCGTCCAGCGCCACGAAGTACGTGGGGGTGCGCTTGTTGTTCAGGAACGCGAGGCGGGCCATGTGGTGGATCACCGAGCCGCGCCCGAAGAAGGCCGCCACCTCGTCCGCGTTCGTCGCGGTGCGCAGCGTGAGCTCCGGCACCTGCCCGGTCGAGAGGCGGTTGCCGATGATGAGCAGCCGGTGCGGCTGCGCGCCGCTGTCCTGCGCCGCGCGCGTGGGGTCGAACTCGATGTAGGTGAGCGGCACGCGCCCGCCGACGGGCACCTCGACGAAGCTGATGTCGGCCATCTGTGGCTAGTCCTTCTGCGCTTTGGGCGCCCTTGCGGCCGGCCTGCTCGGCGCGGCCTGTTCTTCGCACGTCTCGACGTCGCCGGCGGCGAGACGGCGCCGCCAGTAGCTCGAGAGCTCGACGATCGCGCCGCCCTCGGGCAGGTAGGTCCCAGGCCGGCCGGGGATCGACACGCGCAGCCGCTCGTGGTGGTTCCCGTCGCGGTCGGTCCACGGTTCGGTCGCGCGCGGGCGCAGCTTCACGTTCACGGGTTCACCTCGATCAGCTGTTCTGGCCTGGGGGGCGGGAAGTCGTAGGCCACTCCCAGGGTGCGCAGCGCCGAGGCCTGCGCGTCCGTGGAGTCCTGGACGGGATCGTAGCGGTAGGGGTAGCCCCAGCGAAGTCGTGCGAGCCCGAGCAGCTGCTCGCCCTCTGCGGAGCGCTCGACCTCGAGCGAGAGCGGCCCGGTGCGCTCGTCGTCCAGGATGGTCACGTACTCCGCCACGCGCGGCAGCAGGCGGTTTCGGTGCAGCACGAGCTCTACCTGGTCCATCACGTCGTCCACCAGGTCGTCGGCGCGCACGTTCGCGACCAGCCCCTCCTCGGTGATCGGCTCGGCCACGAGCTCGATCGCCAGCACGAGCTCGCGCCCGTACACGATCGGGGACTGGACGTCCTGCGAGAATCGGTCCTCCCCGAGCGTGTACACGAGCAGGCACGGCAGGCTGCGCGCGTCCACCCTCGCGGGTCGGCCGTCGTGCACGCGCTCGCCGCAGTAGGTGGATCCGGTCAGGAGCGCCACGACCTCGCGGCGGATCACCTTGCGCTGCAGCGTCACGGCGCGGGCTCCAGCTTGCCCACGAGTACCACCATGCCGTCGCCGTCGGGCTCGACGTCCGAGACGCTGTACCGCTCGCCGCGGACGATGTAGCGCCAGGAGCGCGCGGCGTCGTTCACGCGGCGCAGCTCGCGCCAGGGCACGGGCAGGTCGATCTCTTGCACCTGCAGGCGCGGGGCCACGGTCGCCACGAGCACGTCGAACCCCGGCGAGACCGCGGTGGCGTCGGGGGCGTTGAAGACGCCGGCGAGCGGCTCGCCGCCGGCGTCCTCGGTGTAGGCCGCGCCCTGGGGGGACTCGAGCGTGTACGGCTCCGCGCAGCCGCCCCGGGCCACGGCCCGGTTGAGGCTCCGCTCCATCGCTCCCCAGGGCGCCACGTGGTCTCCGCTCGGGTCTCGCCGCTAGAACGAGACGCGCATGCGCACCTTGCAGGTGGTGACGCCGTTCGCCTTGGCCTCGTAGAACGTGCCGGCGAGGGTGTTGCCGGCCGACGTCGTGGTCATGCGCTTGTTGGTCGCGTCCCAGTAGGCGAGCGCGCCCTGCGCGGGCGTGTCCGTGCCGACCGCCGTGAACCCGTAGACGCCGCCCACGTGCCCGATCCCGGCGTCCCCCGACTCGTAGTCCTGGGCCGCCACGACGATCATGCCGCCGACCACCACGCACTCGCCCGCGGCGATCGTGGCGCCCGCGGTGAACGGTTGGCGGTCGCCGCTGTACAGGAAGTTTTGCATCAGGTGCTCCCTCGCGCGCTTCGGTCCCGGTCCGCGTCGAGCGGGCCGGCGGTGGTTGTCGGGTCGCCGCGCGCCGCGCGCGAGCTGGCGCGCGGCGACCCTTGGGGGGAGGGAGGGCCTAGCTGCCGGTCGAGCGGTACCAGGCGATGAACTCGACGATCGCCAGGGCGACGTCGTGCACGGCGCGGAACTCCATGCCGAGCACCTGGAAGCCCTCGCGGCTCGAGAGCTGCGGGCCGCTGGTGCCGCGCAGGTAGGCGCGCTCGAACACCGGGCAGTCCATCGGGTCGCAGGTGCCGTACCACTGCACGGACGAGGTGTCCTGCAGTCGCGGCTCGCTGATCACGCCCTTGATCTGGCGGATCAGCGGGTTCACGCCGGTCGCGGTCTGCGGCGTCAGCGCGGCCACGAACTGCAGGGCCTTGGTCTCGAGCGCCGGCGGCACGACGAGGTACCCCATGTTCAGGCGAATGTGCTCGCCCTGGAGCCCGAGCTGCATGCGCAGCTTCTCGAGCCACAGGTCGAGGCCCGTGCCCGCGGTGCCGACGCCCAGGGCGCCTGTGCCGACGTTGCGGTGCGCCGCGTTGAACAGCTGCACCCCGTCGCCCATCACGACGTTCCCGGTCACGAGGCCCCACGCGAGGTCCGACTCCTTCCGGCTCGCCGCGGCGCCGAAGCGGCTGGCGAGCCCGGTGAGCGCGCCCAGGTCGTCGTTCAGCATCGCCTGGCGCGTGAACGCGAGGATCTTGCTGTAGGTGCTGAGTGCGTAGGTCTCGGCCGAGTCCGGCAGCGAGCCGCGGCCGACCTCGCCGCTCTCCGGCACGAGCTCGAGGTCCGGCGCGTTGCCGAGCTGGATCCGCGTGAGCGGCTTGAAGTCGCGGGCGTCCACGTTGCGGGCCAGCGGCTCGAAGGTCCGCATCATCTCGTCGTAGGCCTGGCGCAGGCTCTTGTTCGCCAGGTTCGACAGGAGCGCGGCGAAGTCGGTAGTGCCGATGCCGCCGCCGAAGCTGCGTTCGGCGCCGCCCACGAGGTCCACGCCCCGGTAGCTGCGCTGCATCGCCACCTCGAGGATCTCGTCGGCCACCAGGTGGTCGGTGTTCACGCCGCGCAGGCGCAGGCACCGCTCCGCCAGCTCGACGATCGAGCGGCCCACGAGCGCGCGCGCGCCGTCGGCCGGGGCGACGCGTGCGCCCAGCCGGCCGTCGGCCCCGCGCGAGCGGATCCCGCCGCGCACGTCCAGCGCGTTGTCGATCGCGCGCCACACCTTGTCCGCCTCCGGCGTCACCACCTGCGAGTGCGCGGTGAGCCGGCCGGTGGACTCCATGCTGCGGGCCAGCACGAGCTCGACCGCCGCGGCGCGCGCGCTCTCGATCGGCGTCGAGCCGTCGATCCACGTGCGCACCTGCTCGGCCGGCAGCTGGAACCGCTGGCCGAGCTCCTGCAGCCCGAGCACGCGCGAGCGCTCGGCCGCCGTCGCGACGGCGAGCGATGCCTGGGCGTCGCTCGAGGCCGGCGCCGAGCGGGAGCCGGCGTGCGGCTGAGCGGCCGCCGGCGTCGCCGGCGGCGGATCCTGGGTCGCCGCGCGCGCCGCCGGCGAGGTCGCCGCGGCGGCGCCGGCGGCCGGCGGCGACGTCGCCGTGGTCGCCCTCGCCGCGCCCGCGGCGGTCGTCGCGCTGCTCGCGCCCTGGGCGGGGGCTTGGGCGCCGCCCTGCGCCGCGCCGCCGTTGGCGGCGGTCGGGCCACTGGCGCCGCTGTCGGCGCCGTTCTCCAGCTCCTCGTCCATCCTTCGTGCCTCGCTGTCGTAGATCGTGCAGGTGGGGGCCGCCGCGAGGCTGCGCACGAGGTCGAACGCCTGGCGCAGGTCTTTCAGCCCGTGGTGATGTCCCCCGCTCGACTGAGAGCGGGTTCGGGCACGCCGGTCGAACGCGGCCGGCGTGAAGGCGATTTCGTAGGGCTCCCAGCGCGTCGCGCGCAGCACCCGGTAGCCGTCCCAGCTCGGGGTCGGCTGCGGCGTGACGTCCACGAGCTCGTGGTACAGGTAGCCCGGCGACACCTGGCGCAGGATGCCGCCGGCGATGTCGCGCCACAGAGAGTCCACGCGCTCGTCGCGGTCGCTGATCCGCATGAGCACGCGCGGCAGCCCGGCGGGTGGGATCCACGCCCGGACCACCACCCCGATCACCATTTCCAGCTCGGGGACGCCGCGGCGCGCGCGTTCGCGGTAGTGCGAGTCGGTCACCGGGGCGCCGCTGTTCAGGAGGTCGAGCACGAGCGCGCCGGGCTCGAGGGAGAGCTCCTCCCACACGCGCTCGCCCGGGATCAGGTCGTCCCGCAGCACGCGCTCGCCCGCGGTGAACTCGGCCTCGATCGTCCGCGCGTCGAGGTCGGCGGTGGCGAGGTCGAGCCGCGCCTCGCCGTGCCGGATCGGGGCCTCGAGCCGCCGCTGGAGCGTCCGCCGCGGCGCGCGTTTCAGGGCCTGGGCCATTCCGGCGGCCGAGGATGCCAGCCCGGGGCGGCCCTTCCAAGGGGCCTCCCTACTCTTCCGGGCGCGCCGCCCGCATGCGGGAGGGGTCGTTCTCGCCGTCCTGGAACCCCTCGGCGCGCGGGTCGGTGGTGAGGTGCAGGTCCCGCTCGTCCATGCGGTCCGCCTCGAGGGCGAGCTGCTCGAGCACCTCCTCGGGGTCGTACCCCGACATGCGCACCGCCTCGGACCACGTGCAGAAACCGGCCCGCACCTGGGCCACGAGGGCGCGCACCTCTTTCTCCGGGTCGGACATCTCGCGCCGCGGGTAGGTCCACGCGGCGCGGCAGGCGCGTCCGGCGAGGCCCTGCAGCACGATGGCGTCGCAGAACCACCGCCACAGGCGCCAGCAGAGCAGCGGGGTCGTGATGTCGCGCCGCCAGCCCACCACCTCGCGCTGCCGGTCGATCTCCGCGGCGCGCTGGGAGCTGTAGTTCGCCTGCCCGTAGTCGCCGGTCAGCTCGGCGTACGTGCACCCGAGCGCGATCGCCACGTAGCGCAGCTCGGTGCGCGTCACCTCCTCCCAGCCCGACACCTCCGGCGGGTCGGCGAACTCGATCCGCTCGCCCCACTTGAGGCGCGGGAGGGCGCCGGGTTTCAGGCGCAGGAGGTTCTCCTCGGGCGCCTCGCCCGGCGTGCTCGAGGGGTTCACCGGGAGCGAGCCCCACGCGTTCGTGCTGCCCGCCGAGCTGTCCTGGTAGACGAAGCCGGCGAAGCAGGCGGCGATCTTCTCGCGGATGAGGCGCGCGTCGAAGAACTCGCCCAGGTCGTGCAGCCGGATCAGGCACGGCGCGAGCCAGGGCACGTAGCGCACCTGCCCGGGCCGATCCCTCCGCCCCACGTGGATCACGTCGTCCGCCGGCACGGGCACCGACTCGCCGGCGCCGCGCGCGCCGGTCACGATCTGATCCTGGAAGGGCCCGAGCACCGGGTGGTCGCCGGATAGGCCGCCGGCGTGGCCGGGGTGCTCCGGCAGGATCCAGTAGCGCGTGCGCCGGCTCAGGCGGTCGAACTCCACGCCCTGGACGACCACGCCCGAGCCGCTCGAGCGGCCGAGGTAGAAGCCCTCGTTCCTGCTCTCGTCCAGCTGGTCGCCCTCGAGCAGTAGGATCTGCAGCCCGAGCGGGTTCTCCGGCGTCGCGGGGACGATGCGCCGCACGAGCAGGGCGTCGCCCGACTCCTGCGCCGCGCGGAAAGCGGCCGCCTGCAGGGAGTAGACGTTCGACCGGCCGTCCGGGTCGATCGCGGCCGAGTCCACCATGTAGGCCTGCCACAGGTCCGCGACGCGCTTGCGCACCGTGCTCGCCTTGTCGATCGCGGTGGGCACCACGCCCGGGCCGAGCGTGCGCTCGGTGTTCGCCGCGAGGCCCCGGCGCGCGTGGCCGTTGTTCGCGACAAGGTGGCGGCTGCGGCCCCGCAGCCGGTAGAGCGCCCAGCCGACGTCCGTGATGGCGGAGCCCTGCAGCTGGTTCCAGCTGCCGCCGGCGGCGCGCCGCGACATGCTGGCCCCCTCGTAGGAGCGGGCCGCGTGGATCGAGACGCGGGCGAGCAGGCGCCGCGCGCCCCAGGCCGGAAACCAGCGCTCGATCGAGCGGTCCAGCCAGCCGTGCGCGCTCGGCGCGTGCTCGGCTCTCACAGGTCCGACTCCGTTTGCACGTAGGTCAGATCGATCGAGGGGCCCGGGGTCGCGCCGAGCTCGGCCGCGATCTGGGCGCGCAGCTGCTGGAGCTCGCGCTGGTTCCTGTACGTGACGCGCTTGCCCTGCGACTCGATCGTCAGCGCGCCCGTGGCGAGCGCCTGCTCGACCGCGGCCAGGTCCTGGGTCGTGTACGCCATCCGCTCGCCGCTCCTCTCAGCTCAGCCGTCGCCGTCTTTCCAGTAGTCCTCGCCGCCCGCGCGCGGCGGCGGTCGCGGGTGGGGCGGCGCGTCCGGCGGCGGCGGCGACATCGCCCCCGCCAGCGTCGCGTCCTCGAGGGCCTGCCAGTCCTCCGGCGATCGCCTCGAGAGGCCCAGGATCTCCGCCGCGGCGCGCGCGTAGTTGCGGCAGTCCAGGGCCTCGTTCCTCGGTCTGGTCTTGACCCACTCGGTGCGACGGTAGCCCCGCACCATGCGCTCCGCCAGCGACTCCGCCGTCAGCTCCTGGAAGTACGCCTGCTCGTACTCGGGGTGGTGGCAGTAGCCCGGCGGGAACGGGTCGGCGTCCTCGAGCGGCGGCTCGAGGCGCAGGAGCCCGTACAGCTCCTCCTTCAGCAGCGAGACGCCCACGGGGTAGAGCAGGACGCCGCGGCGCCGGCCGCGCACGGTCCCGCTGATCTCCGTGTCCACCGGGCGGGGGATGCCCACCACGAACCGCAGGCGGTCGTCGCCCTTGACGCACCACACGTTCGCCCGCCGCTGCAGGGCGACCCACTTGTAGACCGTGCTGGTGAACGCGGAGGAGTCGATCGCCCAGGCCTGCACCGGCAGCCGCAGCTGGCGGTTCACCTCGAGGGGGTAGAGGCTCGACAGCTCGGTCGCGAGCATCGCCCAGGCCTCGGGCCGCTCCACCTCGCCGGGCAGGGTGAAGTAGCGCAGGGACCAGCTCTCGAGGTCGCGGCCCCACGCGACCACCTCGACCACGATCCGGTCGGCCTGCACGTCCACTCCGGCGGTGAGCACGAGCCCGCCCTCGGGCACCACCCCGAGCTCGTACTGCTCCCGCCGGCGGTAGAGCGTCTCCCAGGGCGGCGGGTCCACCTTGGAGTCGAACTCCAGGCCCAGGGTCTGGTTGAAGAACACGCGCAGCTTGGCCGGCTGCTTCTGCGCCTTGATCCACGACGCGGCGCACGAGGCCCAGGAGTACTGGCCGAGCGGCGAGTAGAGCGAGGACAGGTGGTAGCCCCGCGTGCGGCCGCTGAGCTCGGGGGCCTCTGGGATCCAGCGCGCTCCGTTCGCCGGGTCGAACATCCACGGCTTGCGCCACTCCGGGATGCGCTCCTCGCACGAGGCGCACTGGTACCAGACCGCGCCCGGCTCCTCCTCGAGGCGGCGGGCCTTCTCCGCCGAGCCCTCCTCGTCGCGCCCCTCCCACCGCACGTGCGACCACACGAGCCGCTGCAGCTCGCCGCAGCTCGGGCACGGCACGTGGTAGAACCGCCGGTCCGTCGTCGCGAACAGCACCGAGATGCCGCGCGCCGAGGTGGTGGGGCTCGAGACGTAGTAGAGCTTCCGCAGCCGCCCAGCCTGCCCGTAGCTGCGCGTGGCGCGCTCCGCGAGCTCCACCGGGTCGCCCTCGTTCGGGATCTCGACCGGGAACGCGTCGATCTCGTCCGCGATCAGGATGCGCGCCGGCATGCTGCGCAGGTCGCTCGCGCTGTTGGCGGTGCACAGGGCGAGGATGCCGCCGGCGAAGTCCTTGAGCAGCGCCGTCTGCCCGGGGTCGCGGCTCTTGCGGTCGTGCACGCGGCCGCGCAGGGAGGGCAGGTCGAACAGCTCGTCGAGCCGCTGGCGCCCGCCGCGCTTCTGCGTCTTCTCCGACGGCATCACCAGCATGACCGGGCAGGGGGCGTGCTCGATCACGTAGCCCAGCAGGTTCAGCCCGATCTCCGTGCCTCCTACCTGGCTGCCCTTCTTGAACACCACGCGCTCCACCGGCGAGTCGGCGGAGAGCGCGTCCATGATCTCCACCAGCGGCGGGTTGCGGTCGTTCCGCCACCGGCCGGGCTCGCTCGAGGCCTTGCTCGAGAGCGTGCGGCAGCGCTCCGCCCACTGGGAGACCGTCACGCGCGGCGGCGGGCGGAGCCCGCTCGCGAACGCGGCCCGGATCCCGAGCTCCGCGCGCAGCTGCGCCAGGCGCAGGTTCGTCACGGCCCGCCCTGCTGGTCCTCGATCCACCGGGAGACGGCCTCGAGGCTCGCGAGCACCTCGCGCACGATCAGCGCGTGCACCTCCGCGAGGTCCGTCCGCCCCACCACCATCGGGGCCAGTCGGTCGGAGAGGTCCATGAGCTTCTCGCGCGCCTCCTGCCCCACCTGGTAGGCCTCGCGGCGGGCGTCCTCGGCGTTCACGAGCTGGCCGGTCTGCCGCTGGAGCTGGAGCTCCGCGAGCTGGGCCTGGACGAGCGTGCGCCTGGTCTGCGCCAGCGAGTGCGTCATGCGCTGGTGCAGGTCGGCCGCCGAGCGCTTGGTGTCCTCCTCCCCACCGAACAGCTCGCCCGTCACGTCGCGCGAGGGCGCGCCGCCGGCGGCAGCGCCGCGGCGCGCCGCGGGGTTCGTGGCCTCCTCCCACTCGCGGTCCGCGAGCTCGGCGCACACGTGCCAGCGCCCGCCGCGCAGCTCGGCGCTCGTTATGCGCCCGTCGTCGATCGCCTTGCGCACGCCCTGGCGCGTCGCGCCCTCGAGCCCGCGTTCGCCTCGCCACCTGGCGTAGCTGGAGGGGGAGAGCCAGGTGCGCGACTCCGCCTTGGCGGCCTTGGCGCCCTTCCCCCCCGCGGCGCGGCGCGCGCGGCGCTTGGGCGCCGCCCTCTTACGCCGCTGGGCCACTCGCTGGAGGAGATATCGGAGGTGCTCGACAGCACGGTGGCCGCG
>CADEGS010000026.1 GCA_902826945.1 uncultured bacterium
AGGGACCAGGCCAGGCTCACCAGGCAGAAGACGCCGAGCCCCTGCGCCGAGCGCGCGAGCGCGCGCCCCCAGGAGGGCGGCCCGGCGGCCAGCGCGGGGCGCGGCCGGCGCGCCTCGACCAGCATCGTGACCAGCGCCAGCGCGCCGGCCGCGCCCCAGAAGAGGCCGTCGCTCGCCAGCGGCAGCGCGCCGTGCAGCCAGAACCACTGGTAGCCGTGCAGGAGCCACGTGACGAGGAACGTCAGCGCCGTGGCCGAGGCCATCGCGAGGAGCGTCCCGCGCCCGCGCAGGCGCACGAAGGCCGGGTAGTACACGACCTTCTTCATGAACTCGATCCAGTACACGTTGATCCGGCGCCAGCAGTCCGCGAAGCTCGTCGCGCAGAGCCAGCGGTGGTTCGTCTCCGGCAGGCCGAACCCGAACAGGTGCAGGAGGCCGACGATCAGGTGGAACTGGCCCGAGATGCGCAGGTAGAGCAGGAAGCTCGACGCCGCGAAGCGCGCGACACCGGCCAGGTCCTGCACCTCGGCGAAGGTCGGCGTCAGGTACAGGTAGACCAGCCGGTAGAGGAGCAGGTGCACGACGCCGCGCAGGATCCACGCCAGGCCGCGCTCGTGCAGCTCGTGCGCCGGGCGCTCGTAGTAGGTGCGCTGGAAGGTGCGCCAGTCCAGGACAGGGAAGAGCAGGAAGCAGGCGCTCGGCAGCGGGAAGAAGTACGCGAGCCGCAGCCAGCCCGAGGCCGCGCCCGGCCGCGTCGCCTCGTCGTAGAGGTAGACGACCGTGCGGAACATCAAGAGCGCCGCCACGACGGGCACGACGGCGCGCACCTCGTTGGAGGGGATCCGGCCGACGAGGCAGAGCGCGAGCGCGGCCGCGCACAGGACGAGCAGCGCCGCGCGCCAGCGCAAGGCCAGCGGCAGGTGGCACACGCCGACCAGCGGGAGCGCGACAAGCGCGGGCGGGCAGCCAGGCGTGCACGCAGAACCCGCCCAGGGCGAGCCACGCCAGCGCTCCCAGCCCGAGCGAGCGCTCGAGCGCGAAGCCGTGGATCGCGAGCACGGCCAAGGCCAGCGTCGCGGCCGAGCGCGCGAAGCGCGCCGGGCGCAGGGCGGAGGGCCGCGCGTGGCGTTCGCTCGCGTCGGGGCTCTTCGTCGCCGCAGGCATGCGCGTCGCGGACGAGCATACCGGGCAGGGCCGCGGATGCCATGAGGCCGCGCCACGGCGACTACACGGCGCTGGCGCGCGACTTCGCGCGCCACCGGCCGGGCTACGCGCCCGAGGTCGCGCGCCGCCTGCTCGACGCGGTCGCGCGCGCGGACGGCGCGCCGCTCGCCCTGGCCGACGTCGGCGCGGGCACGGGCATCTGGACGCGCCAGCTCGCCGCCGCGGGCGGCGCGGTCGTCGCGGTCGAGCCGAACGACGCGATGCGCGCGGAGGGCGTGGCCGCCTGCGGCGGCCTCCCGATCGAGTGGCGCGCCGGCAGCGCCGAGGCGAGCGGCCTCGAGGCGGGCGCCTACGATCTGGTGACGGTGGCATCGGCGCTGCACTGGACGGACCTCGAGCGCGCGACCGCCGAGCTCGCGCGCGCGCTGCGCCCGGGCGGCCTGCTGGCCGCGCTGTGGAACACGCGCGCGCTCGAGGAGAGCCCGCTCGCGGCCGAGCTCGAGGCCGAGCTCGCGCGGCGCACGGGGCCGATCGAGCGCGTCTCCTCGGGGCGCTCGCGCTTCTGCGCGACGCTCTCCGAGCGCCTGGCCGCGAGCGGGCGCTTCGCCGCGGTGGAGCGCTTCGAGGCGCGGCACGTCGAGCGCATGACGCCCGAGCGCGCGATCGGCGTCTGGCGCTCGGCGAACGACGTGCGCGCCCAGGCGGACGAGCGCGCCTTCGAGGGCTTCCTGCGCTGGCTCGCGCAGCGCCTGGCCGGCCTGGCCTCGTTCGAGGTCGTCTACCGCACCCTGGTGTGGACGGCGCGCACGCCGGGGGGCGCGCGGTGAGCGGCGCGCGGCCGGCGGGTGGTGACCCGTGGCGCGCGCGGCGTCGCGAGCGCAGGCTGGAGCGGCGCGCTGGCGCGGAGCGGGCGCGACCATGACCGACACGAAGGCAGACGAGGGCCCGCGCGCGCGCGCGCCGGACCACGCGGCGGACGAGGTCGCGCCGGGCACGCTCTACTGGATCACCGGCCTGGCGGGCGCGGGCAAGACGACGCTCGCGCGCGGGCTCGCGGCGCGCCTGCGCGCGCGCGGCCGCGCGGTCGTGCGCCTCGACGGCGACGCGCTGCGCGCGGCGCTCTTCCCGGAGGCGGGCTACGCGGCCGAGGAGCGCCTGGCGCTCGCGTGCCGCTACGCCGCGCTGTGCGCGCTGCTCGTCGCGCAGGGGCAGGACGTCGTGTGCGCGACGGTGTCGCTCGTCCCGGAGGCCTGGAGCGAGCATCTCCGCGCCGTCGCGCGCACCCGCGAGGTGCTCGTGCGCGCGCCGCGCGCGCTGCTCGAGCGCCGGCGGCCGGACCTCTACGGCGAGGGGGCCGGCGCGCGCGGACCGGTGGTCGGCCGCGAGCTCGCCGCGCGCGAGCCCGAGCGCCCCGACGTCGTGCTCGAGGACGACGGACGCCGCGCGCCCGCCGCGCTCGCGGACGAGTGCCTCGCGCGCCTGGACGCGCTCGAGCGGGGCGCGCCCGCGCGCCGCCCGGTCGTCGCGCCGGGCACGAAGGCGGAGACGCTCGAGCGCCTGGCGCCGCTCGTGCGCGGCGCGCGCGTGCTGCCGCAGGAGCGCTTCACGCTGGCGCAGTGGCGCGACGACCCCGAGGCGATCCTGGCGCGCTTGGCGGCGCGCGGCTGGCTCGCGCTGCCGCTGATCGTGCGCAGCAGCGCGCTGGTCGAGGACGACCCGCGCGCCAGCCTGGCGGGGCGCTTCCGCTCCGCCCTCGACCGCCTGGGCGCGGCCGCGGTGCGGGAGGGGATCGACGAGGTCGCGCGCTCGCTGGGCGGCGAGCGGCCCGACGACCAGGTCTTCGTGCAGCCCTGCCTGCGCGGCGTGCGCGCGAGCGGCGTGCTCCTCACGCGCGACCCCGCGAACGGCAGCCGCTACGCGATCGTCGGGCTCGAGCGCTCGGGCGCGACCGACGGCGTGACCGGCGGCGTGACGGGGCAGGAGACCTGGTACCGCCACGCGAGCGCGGTCGAGCCGGCGCCCGCGGAGCTGGCGGGCGTGCTGGCGCTCGGCCGCGAGCTCGAGGCGCTGCTCGCGCCGGACGAGGACGCCGCGCTCGACGTCGAGTTCGCCGTCGCGGCGGACGGCGCGCTGCACCTCCTGCAGGCGCGCGCCCTGGCCGTCGCGGCGCCGGCGCTCGGACCCGCGGCCGAGGCGCGCGCGCTCGAGCGCGTGCGCGCGCGCGTCGAGGCGCTGGCGCGCCCGCACCCCTACCTGCTCGGCGCGCGCGCCGTCTTCGGCGCCATGCCCGACTGGAACCCGGCCGAGGTGATCGGCGTGCGGCCCGCGCCGCTCGCCTTCTCGCTCTACCGCGAGCTCGTCACCGACGGCATCTGGGCCTACCAGCGCAGCAACTACGGCTACCGCAACCTGCGCAGCTTCCCGCTGGTCGTGTCGCTCGGCGGCCTGCCGTACGTGGACGTGCGCGTCAGCTTCAACTCGTTCGTGCCGGCCGACCTGGAGCCCGCGCTCGGCGCGCGGCTGGTCGAGCACTACCTCGAGCGCTTGCTGGCCTCGCCGCGCGACCACGACCGGGTCGAGTTCGCGATCGTGCACTCGTGCACGGCGCTCGACACCGACCGGCGCCTGGAAGCGCTGGGCGCGCACGGCTTCGGGCCGCAAGAGCGCGAGCGCCTGGCCGCCAGCCTGCGCGCGCTGACGAACGCCATCACGCGCCCCGGGGACGGCCTCTTCCTGCGCGACGTGGCGAAGATCCGCGAGCTGGAGCGCCGCCAGGAGGCCTTCGCGCGCGCGGCGCGCGGCCTCGAGCCGCTGGCGCGCGTCTACTGGCAGCTCGAGGACTGCAAGCGCTACGGGACGCTGCCCTTCGCCGGCATCGCGCGCGCGGCCTTCGTCGCGGTGCAGATGCTCGACTCGCTGGTCGCGACGGGCGTGCTCTCGCGCGAGGAGCGCGAGGCCTTCCTGCGCTCGCTCGCGAGCGTGCGCGCGGCGATGCAGACGGACCTCGCGCGGCTCCCGCGCGCGGCCTTCCTGCGCCGCTACGGGCACCTGCGGCCGGGCACCTACGACGTGACCTCGCCGCGCTACGACCGCGCGCCGGAGGCGTACTTCGACTTCGAGGCGCCGCCCGCGGACGCGCCGCCCGGAGCCGCGCCGGCGCTCTCGCGCGCGCAGGCCGCCGCCCTCGACCGGCTGCTCGAGCGCCAGGGGCTCGCGCTCGACCACGCGGCGCTCCTGGCCTTCGTGCGCGCCGCGATCGAGGCGCGCGAGGAGGCCAAGTTCGTCTTCACGCGCAGCCTGAGCGACGCGCTCGAGGAGCTCGCGGCCTGGGCCGAGTCGCTGGGGGTCGCGCGCGAGGACCTGGCCTTCGCCGACGCCGGCCTCGTGCGCCGGCTGGTCGGCGGCAGCGAGGACGCGCGCGAGCGCCTGCTCGCCTCGGTCGCCGAGGGCCGCGCGGCCTTCGCCGAGACGCGCCAGATCACGCTGCCGCCGCTCGTGCGCTCGCCCGAGGACGTGCGCGCCTTCTGCCTGCCGCCGTGCGAGCCGAGCTTCGTCACGCTGAAGAGCGCGGCGGGGCCGGTCGTGGCCGGCGACGCGCGCGCGAGCGCGCTGCGCGGCGCGATCGTGCTCCTCGCCAGCGCCGATCCGGGGCACGACTGGATCTTCACGCACGGCGTGGCCGGCCTGGTCACGGCCTACGGCGGCTACAACTCGCACATGGCGATCCGCGCGGGCGAGCTCGGCGTGCCGGCCGTGATCGGCGCGGGCGAGGCGCTGTTCCGTCGCTGGGGCGCCGCGCGCCGGTTGCGCATCGATTGCCTGGGCCGGCGCGTCGAGGTGCTGGCGTGAAGCCGGTGCTCGTCACGCAGCGCGTCGTCTGCGAGGCGGGCGAGCGGCGCGACGCGCTCGAGCAGTCCTGGCACGCGCTGCTGGCGCGCGCCGGGCTGCGCGCGCTGCTCGTGCCGAACTGCCTGGCGGCGGCCGAGGAGCTGTGGGAGGGAGCGCCGGCCGCCGGCCTGCTGCTGACGGGCGGCAACGACCTGGCCGCGCTCGGCGGCGACGCGCCCGAGCGCGACCGCGTCGAGGCGGCGGCGCTCGAGCGCGCGCTCGCGCGCGGCCTGCCGGTGCTCGGCGTGTGCCGCGGCATGCAGCTCCTGCTCGAGCGCCACGGCGCCGCGCACGAGCGCGTCGAGGGCCACGTGGCCGCGCGCCAGGAGATCCTGGTCGCGGGCGCGCCCGCGCTCGTGAACAGCTTCCACCGCTGGGGCGCGCGCGACGTCGGGCCGGAGCTCGAGGTCTGGGCGCGCGCGCGCGACGGCGTGGTCAAGGCCGTGCGCCACCGCGCGCGGCCCCTGGTCGGGATCATGTGGCACCCCGAGCGGCTGGAGCCGTTCCGCGCGGACGACGTGGCGCTCCTGCGCGCGCTCTTCGGCGGCGCGCCCGCGGAGGAGCGCGCGTGCGCGGGCTGATCCTCGCGGCCGGCCGCGGGCGGCGCATGGGCGCCGCGACGGACCGGCGGCCGAAGGCGTTGCTCTCGGTCGGCGGGCGCACGCTGCTCGCCTGGCAGCGCGCCGCCTTCGCGCAGGCGGGCGTGCGCGAGGTCGCGCTCGTGCGCGGCTACCGCGGCGCGCAGATCGCCTTCGACGGGCCGTCGTTCGAGAACGAGCGCTGGGCCGAGAGCGGCATCGCCGCCTCGCTGGCGGCGGCCGAGGCCTGGCTCGCCGCCGGCCCGACGGTCGTCTCGTACGCGGACCTGGTCTACCCCGCGCAGGCGGTGCGCGCGATCGCGGCGGCGCCGGGCGAGATCGCCGTGCTCCACGACCCGGCCTGGCTCGCGCTCTGGCGGCGGCGCTTCGACGACCCGCTCGAGGACGCCGAGCGCTTCCGCGCCGACGCGCAGGGCCGCGTGCTCGCGATCGGCGGGCGGCCCGACGCGCTGGCCGAGGTCGAGGGGCAGTACATGGGCCTCTTCCGGCTGACGCCGCGCGGCGCCGAGCGGTTGCTCGCGCGCTGGCGCGCGCTCGACGCGGCGGCGCGCGAGCGCGCGGACGTGACCGGGCTCCTGGCGCTGCTCGTCGCCGAGGGCGAGGAGGTGCGCGCGGTCGCGCACGCGGGCTGGTGGTGCGAGATCGACCGCGCGCGCGACCTCCGCGTGGCGGAGGAGATCGTGCGCGAGGCGGGCGCGCCGTGAACCCGGCGAACCGCGCGCGGCTCGTGGCGGGGGACGTGCTGCTCGCCGCGCACCCGGGCTCGGGCGGGACCTGGATCGCCGCCCTGCTCGTGCACCTGGGCGTCTTCTACGCCGCGGGCGACGAGGAGCTCCTGGCCGAGGGCGGCGCGCAGCGCACGGAGGGCCGGCTGGACGCCGCGCCGCGCCTGCCCGGACCCGCGCGCGGCGCGGCGGCGCCCCCGGAGCACGCCGGCCTCGCCGCGCAGCGCGAGCAGGTGCCCGTGCTGCGCGACCGCGCGCGGGCGACGGCGGCCTTCCGCGAGCCGCTGCGGGTCGTGCAGACCGGCGCGGCGGCGCTCGGCTGGAGCCCGCCGCAGCGCGTCGTGCTGCTCGTGCGCGACGGCCGCGACGCGCTGCTCTCGCTCTACCACGCGCTGCGCGGCTTCGGCGGCCTCGACGTGCCGCTGGCCGAGTTCCTCGGCGGCCGCGCGGGCGCCTGGCTGCCGCCGGCCCGGAGCTGGGCGGTGGCGGTCTCGAGCTGGACGGCGGCCATCCCCGCCGAGCGGCTGCACGTGCTGCGCTTCGAGTCCTGCCGCGAGCGGCCGCAGGCGGAGCTGCGCGCGCTGCTCGGCTTCCTGGGCGTGGCGCGCGAGGACGCGGCGCTCGAGCGCGCGATCGAGGCCGCCTCCTACCGCAGCATGCGCGCCGAGGAGGAGCGCGAGCTCGCGGCCCGCGGCGCCGCGCAGGGACCGCGCGTGATGCGCCGCGGGCAGGTCGGCGAGTGGCGCGCGCTCTACACCGAGGCGATGCTCGCGACCTTCCGCGGCCTGCCGCGGCGCGTGCTCGAGCGCTTCGGCTACGAGGTCGGGACGGTGCCCCCCTGAGCGATGGCCGCGACCGGCGCGCTGGTCGCGAGCGGCTCGATGCGCGCGAGCTCCTGCACGGCCAGCGCGCACATCCAGCGACGCTCGTCCTCGGTGCGCGAGGGCAGCAGGAGGAGCTGACCGCGGCGGTGGTCGAGCGTCACCTCCACGGGACGCGGCGCGAGGTGCGCGGGGTCGAGCGCGCCCTCCGCGCGCAGGTGCTCGAGCGCGCGCGGCAGGTCGTAGGGCGCGCGCGCGCGCCAGGTGCGCGGCCGGCCGGGCAGGAGCTCCGCCTGCGCGAGGTCGGCGCCGAGCGCGAAGGGCGTCTGCAGGAACACGTAGGGCCGCGCCAGGAGGTCGTGCTCGAGCGCCGCGCGCACGAGCGGCCCGTGCGGCCCCGCGCTCCAGGCCGGCCGCGAGGCGACGAAGCGGACCAGCAGCCGGTCGAGCTCGCCGCGCAGCGTGTGCAACGCGGCCTCGGCCATCACGCCGTTGGCGTTCATCTTGCCCATGTCCTCCAAGTGGTCGAGCTGCGCGTGCCAGAGCTCGGCCAGCGGGCCGTCGGCCGAGCGCTCCATCCAGCCCGCGAAGGCGGCCAGCGCGTCCCGGGTGCGTGCCACGCCCAGCGCGTCGAGCACGGCCAGCGTCGCGAACAGCCCGCGGCAGTTGTGCAGGAGCTGCGTCGCCAGCGAGAAGCGCAGGCCCTCGAGGTAGTCCTCGAAGGAGACCTGCGCGGTGCGCACGACGATGCGGCCGCCGCTCGCCGGGTCGGCCTCGGGCAGGGTCACGACGCCCAGCTCGGCCGTGCGCTCCTCGTAGCCGGTGTTGCCGAGCCACAGGAGCGGGTAGACGAGGAAGCTCTGCGCGCCGGCGCGGCAGAGCGCCTCGATCCCGTCCTGGAACGACGCGAGCGTCTCGCCGGGCATCGGCCACAGGAGCTCGACGATCGAGGGGCGCCGCGCGGCGTTCAGCCGGCGCTGGATGGCGTGCGTGGCCGCGCGCGAGAGGCCCGTGCGCCGGGCGAGCGCGAGCGCGCGCTCGCTCGTGGACTGCACCGAGAACACGTGGCGCGTCATCAGGCCGGCGTCGCCGAGCACGCGCGAGACCAGCTCGACGCGCTCGGGGCGCACCTTCGAGCTGTTGAACACGATGCGGTCGGGCCGGCCGTGCGCGCGCCGCAGCGCCGCGATGTGCTCGGCCAGCTCGACGTCGCGCGGCAGCAGGCCGAAGTTCGCATCGCACAGGGAGAGCGTGCGCAACCCGCGCCGGGCGATCCAGGCCAGCTCCTCGCGCAGGCGCTCCAGGTCCTGCAGGTAGACCTTCTGGCCGACCGCGCCGCCCCAGGTGCAGAACTCGCAGGCGAAGGGGCAGCCGCGGTTCGTCTCGAACAGCGCCACCGAGGGCGGCGGCAGGTCGTCGAAGGCGCCGCTCAGCCAGGGCGAGACGAGCTCGGTCAGGTCCTGGACGCGCGGCGGCGCCTCGGTCGTGTGCCAGGCGCCGTCGCGCGCGAAGGTCAAGCCGCCGACGCGCCCCCAGTCGGGCCGCTCGTCCGCGAGCTCGAGCAAGAGCGCCCGGAAGGGACGCTCGCCCTCGCCGTTGCAGACGGCGACGTCCTCCTGGTCGAGCGCGACGTGGCGCGGCGCCAGGTTCATCACCTCGACGCCGCCGAGCAGGTAGCGCGTGGTCGGCGGCAAGAGACCGCGCAGCGCCGGCAGCAGGCGGCGCACCAGCCCGGCGTTCCAGGTGTAGACGCTGAAGGCGAC
Source organism: uncultured bacterium (assembly GCA_902826945.1). The sequence continues at coordinate 8,961 of CADEGS010000026.1, forward strand.
CAGGTCCGGCGCGCGCCGCACGAGCGCGCGCAGGACGCGCGAGGCCGGCGCGCGCACGGTGTCGCTCAGGAGGTCGATGCGCCACGCGCGGCGCACCTCGGGGTCGGCCAGCGCGTAGGCCTTCAGGTAGCCGCCGACGAGCGGCGTGGCGCCGTCGAGGCCGTCGAGGTGGACGATCGCGGCGGTCTTCTGCATGCGGCGCGCGGACGAGCGCGGGAGACGCGCGCCGGCGCGCTCCCAGCCTAGCGCACGCGGCGCTCGCGCGGGGCGCGGCGGCGCGCGAGCGAGCGCAAAATCCTCTTTCCGCGAACCGCTCCGCAGGGCACGCTCGACGGAACGGCATGAGCCCCTCGCCCGACCCTGGCGCCGGCCGCGGCTCGCGGCCCGCGCCTCGCCGCCGCGCCCGCGCGCGGAGGGCTCGTTGAGCGCTCCCTCCCCGGCGGGGGCGCACGGGCCGTCCGCGAGCCGCGCGCCCGCGGAGGACGGCGTGGCGGCGGCGGTGCGCGAGGTGCTCCTGGCCGGCGCGCTGGCGGGCTCGGACCCCGCCGCGCTGGCGGACGAGACGCCGCTCGTCAGCGCGGGCGTGCTCGACTCGGTGCGCACGGTGCAGCTCGTCGGCGACCTCGAGGACCGCTTCGGCGTCGCCTTCGAGGCGTACGAGATGAGCGTCGAGCACCTCGACACCGTGGCGGCGATCGCGGCCACGATCCGCGGCAAGCTGCATGGCCGGTAGGACCCCGCTGCTCGGAGCGCGCACGCTCCAGGAGGCGATCCTGGAGCAGCTCCAGGCCGACCCCGCGCATCCGGCGCTCGCCTTCGTGGACGAGCGCGGCGCCTTTCGCTGGCAGAGCCGCGCGGCGCTGCACGAGCACGCGCGCGCCGTCGCGGGCGCGCTGGCGCGCCTGGGGCTCGAGCGCGAGCGCGTGCTCGTCGCGGTCGTGGCCGAGCACCGCGAGGCCGCCGGCGCGGTGCTGGGCGCGCTCGCGCTCGGGGCGCGGCCGCTGCTCGTCGCCCCGCCGACGATCCAGGGCGTGCACTCGAGCCTGGGCGCGATCGTGCGCGACGTCGTGCGCCGCAGCGAGGCGGCGCTGGTGCTCCTGCCCGAGGAGATGGGGCGGACGGCCGACGAGCTCGAGGCGGCCTTCCCGCACCTGCGCGTCGCGCTCGGCCACGAGGGCTGGCTCGCGGGCGGCCCGCCGGCGGCGGCGATGCGCCGCGCGCCGGGGGACGTGGCGGCGCTGCAGCTCACCTCGGGCACGACGGGCTTCCCGCGCATCGCCGTGTGGCGCGAGGAGCGCGTGCTGGCCGCGCTCGAGGGCATGGCGCTCGCGATGGAGACGCGGCCGGGCGACGTCGCGCTCGACTGGACGCCGCTCTACCACGACATGGGGCTGGTGAACAACCTGCTGCACGCGCTCGTGCACGGCGTGCCGCTCGCGCTGCTGTCCCCGCGCGCCTTCGTGCGCCGGCCGGCGCTCTGGCTGCGGGCGCTCTCTGAGACCGGGGCGACGACGACCTGGTCGCCGAACTTCGGCTACGCGCTGGCCGCCGAGCGCGTGCGCGACGGCGAGCTCGAGGGCGTGCGCCTGGACGGGATGCGCGCCTTCTGGAACGCGGCCGAGCGCATCCACCGCGAGACCTGCGAGCGCTTCGTGCGCCGCTTCGCGCCGCTCGGCGTGCGGCCCGAGGCGTTGCGCGCGAACTTCGGCTGCGTCGAGACGATCGGCGGGGCGACCTTCGGCGCCGCGGGCCGCCCGATCGCGTTCGAGCGCCTCCTTCGCGGGGCGCTGCGCGAGGAGGGCGTCGCGCGAGCGGTCGCGGAGGACGCGCCCGAGGGGCTCGCGGTCGAGACGGTCGCGGGCTGCGGCCGCGCGCATCCGGGGCTCGAGCTCGTCGTGCGCGACGCCGCGGGTCGCGCGTGCCCCGACGGCGTCGTGGGCGACGTGTGCGTGCGCACGCGCGCGCGCTTCGAGGGCTACCTGGGCCAGCCGGACGAGACCGAGCGCGCGCTGCGCGGCGACCTGGTGCAGACCGGCGATCGCGGCTACCTGCGCGGCGGCGAGCTCTTCTGGACCGGGCGCGGCGGCGAGGAGATCAACCTGGCCGGCCGCAAGCTCGACCCGAGCGAGCTCGAGCCCGTGCTCTTCGCCGCGGCGGGCCTGCGCAAGGGCTCCTTCGCCGCCTTCGGACGCGAGGACCCCGCGCGCGGCACGGAGGAGCTGGTGCTCGTGGCGGAGGCCGAGCCGCAGGCCGACCTGGCCGCGACGGCGGCCGCGCTGCGGCGCGCGCTCGCGACCGGCCTCGGGCTGAGCGTGGACGAGCTCGCGCTCGTCGCGCGCGGCACGCTGACCAAGACCTCCAGCGGCAAGCGCCGCCACCGCCACTTCGCCGACCTCTACCTCGCGGGCCAACTGGCCGTGCTGCACGCGAGCCGCGCCGGACGCCTCTGAGCGCGGCCGCGGCTCAGGAGCGCAGCACCTGCTCGAGCACCCGCTGGAGGCTCTCGAGCTCGAAGGGCTTCTCGAGGTAGGGCGTTCCCGGGTCCAGGCGCCCGCTCTCGATCAGGTCCAGGGCGGGGTGGGCCGACATGAAGACCGCCCGCAGGCCGGGGAGGCGCGCGCGCAGCTCGCGGGCGAGCTCGCCGCCGCCGATCTCGGGCAGGACCATGTCGGTGAGCAGCACGTCGAAGCGCTCGCGCTCGGCCAGCGCGCGCGCCTCCGAGGGCGAGGCGGCCGGCAGCACGCGGAAGCCGCGGCTGACGAGGAAGCGCGCGAGCGACGCGCGCACGAGGCGGTCGTCCTCGACGACGAGCACGGTGTGCCCCGGGACGACGTCGCCGGGCGCCGCGCACTCGGGCGCGCGGCCGGCGGACGGCGGCGCCGCGCTCGGGAAGGAGAGGAGGAAGCGGCTGCCGCGGCCGAGCTCGCTCTCGACCGCGACGCGGCCGCGCACCTGCTCGGCGATGCGGCGCACGGTCGCCAGCCCGAGCCCCGTGCCGCGGTCGGCGCCCTTGGTGGTGAAGAAGGGCTCGAAGATGCGCTCGCGGATCTCGGCCGGGATCCCGCAGCCGTCGTCCTCGACCACCAGCACGACCGCGTCGTCCGCGCGCCGCGTGGCGACGCGGATCTCGCCGCCGTCCGGCAGCGCGTCGCGCGCGTTGACGATCAGGTTGATCAGCGCCTGCTCGATCAGGGACTCGTCCGCCAGCGCCCAGCCGCCGTCGGCGTCGAGCGCCAGGTGCAGGCGCACGTCCTCGCCCAGGAGGTGGCGCAGCATCGTGGCGTTCTCGCGCACGACGGCCTCGACGCTGACCGGCCGCAGGCGGAGCGGCGCCGCGCGGTGCAGCGTCTGCAGGCGGCGCGTGAGCGCCACGCCGCGCTCGGCGGCGGCCTCGATCTCCTCGAAGAGCGAGCGCACCGCGCTGTCGGCGGCGAGCTCCTGGCGCGCCACGCGCGCGCTGGCCAGGATGCCCATCAGGAGGTTGTTGAAGTCGTGCGCCAGGGCGCCGGAGAAGCGCGCGACCGCCTCCATCTTCTGCGCCTGCAGGAACTCCTGCTCGAGCGCCCGTTGGCGGCTCAGGTCGCGCAGGAAGCCGGTGAACAGGCGCCGGTCCGCGAGCCGCACCTCGCTGACGGAGAGGTGCACGGGAAAGGTCGTGCCGTCGCGGCGCCGCGCGAGCACCTCGCGGCCCAGGCCGATCACCTTGCGCACGCCGCTCTCGAGGTAGGCGCGCAGGTAGCCGGCGTGCTCCCCGGCGAAGGGCGCGGGCATGAGGCGGCTGACGTCGGTCCCCACGAGCTCGTCGCGGCTCCATCCGAAGAGGCGCTCCGCGGCCGGGTTCAGGGAGAGGACCCGGCCGCGCTCGTCGATCGTCAGGATCGCGTCGATGGCGCTCTCGAGCACCGCCTGCAGGAGCGCCGCCTGCTCGCCCGCGGGGCCCGGCGGGGGAGCGTCGGACGCGTCGCCGGGCGGATCGGACCGCGCTCCGCGGTCGGCGGGCCCGGCGTGGTTCCGTGCGGCGCTCTCCATCGAAGGAAGGGCTGGCGGGCGTCGGCGCCCGAAGAACGGCGGATTGTAGCAGCGTGGCCCCGGCCACCGGCCAGGCCTGCGGCGATGTGCCCCGGGTCGCTACGCATCCTGCCGGAGGGATCGGGCGCGGCCTCGATGCCAGGCTGCTCTTCGTCCGCGGCGCGCCGGCCGCGGCGAGCATGATCTCGCAGCACGAAGCCGAGCCGAGCGACGCCGAGCGGCCGCTCTACGCGTCGCGTCGCGAGGCCGGCCGGCTGCTCGGGGCGCGGGTCGCCGGGCGCGGCTTCGCGAGCCCCGTGGTCGTCGCGCTGCCGGGCAGCGGCGCGCTGCTCGCGTCGGAGGTCGCGCTCGCGCTGCGCGCGCCGCTGGAGGTCTTCGTGCCCTGCCGGAGCGAGCACGCGCCCGGCCTCGCGGGCTGCCTGTGCTCGCGGCTGCGTGCCACCCCTGCGCAGCGCGAGCTGGTCGAGGCGCTCGCGCTGGCGAGCGCCGAGCGCGGCGGCGCGGACCTGCGGCTCGAGCTCGCCGAGCTGCGGCGCCGCGAGCAGGCCTGCCGCGGCGGGCGCCCGCCGCTCGCGCTCTCCGGGCGCAGCGCGATCCTGGTCGACGAAGGGGCGGACGGAGCGGGCGCCCTGCGCGCCTGCACCGCGCGCCTGCGCGGGGAGGCGGCGCGGCGCGTCGTCCTGGCCCTGCCCGCGGCGGATGTCGCCGCCGTGGGGGAGCTGTCGGGAATGGCGGACGAGGTCGTGCCGCTCTTCGTGCTGCGCGCCTTGCCCGGCCGTCTGTGGGGCGACGAGCGCGCGGCCGCGAGCGACGACGAGGTCGCCGCGCAGGTCGAGCGCTGCGCCAGGGCCGCCACGTAGGAAGAGCCGCTCCCGCGCGGGGGCCGCCATCGGCGCGGGGCGCACGGCCGCGGCTCAGGGCTCCCAGCGCGGCCGCCGGCGCACGCGCCAGCGCCACAGCACCAGCCCCGCGCCGAGCATGCCGCCCAGGTGGGCGAAGTGCGCGACGCCCGAGCGCGTGCCCAGGACGCCGTGCGCGAGCTCGAGCAGCCCGAACAGGAGCACGAACGTGCGCGCGGGCAGCGGGATCGGCGGGAAGAGCAGCATCACGGAGCGCTCGGGGAAGAGCACCGCGAACGCGAGCAGGATCCCGAACACGCCGCCCGAGGCGCCGACGGTCGGCGTCACGCTCCCCGCGGCGCTGACGACGAGCACCTGCGCGAGCCCGGCCGTGACGATCGCCGCCGCGTAGAGCGCGAGGGTGCGCGCGCTCCCGAGCAGGCGCTCGACGTCGCGCCCGAACATGTGCAGCGCGAGCATGTTCAGCCCGAGGTGCGCCGCGCCCCCGTGCAGGAACGCGGAGGTCACGATCTGCCAGGCGTGGAACCCGACCACGCCGACGCCCGGCACGAGGTAGCGCCCGAGCGGCCACAGCGCGAACGTCCCGAGCAGCGAGTCCGCGGCCGCCGCCTGCGCGAGGAAGACGAGGACGTTGGCGGCGATCAGGAGCTGGGTGACGGGCACGGGCGCGGAGGGACGACGACCATGGTCGCCGGGCGCGCCCCGCCGGTCCAGCGCGCGCGGCCCGCGCCGGGGTCGTCCGCTACGGTCCGTCCAGCAGCCCGCGCTCGCGCGCGAGCGCTTCCGCCTCCCGCGTCCAGGTCCGCGCGGCGTCCTCGCGCCGGTGCGCCGCGAGCCACGCCGCCCGGTTGCGCCAGACGCACGCGAGCGCGGACCAGTCCTCTTCCTGCGCGCACAGCGCCTCGGCGCGCTCGAGCGCCGCGGAGGCGCCCTCGTCGTCGAGCAGGACCAGCACGACCGAGAGGTCCGAGGCGGCGCGGGCGCGCCCGCGCCAGCCCTCCTGCGCGAGCGCGGTCTCGAGCAGCGCGCGCCCGCCGGCGAGGTCGTCCTGCTCGGCGACCAGCACGCCCTCGAGGGCGATCGCCGCGGGCGTCGGGGCGGCGTCCGCGCCGCGCAGCGCGAGCAGGGCGTCGCCCGAGCGGCCCTCCGCGTAGGCGACGCGCGCCAGCGCCAGCGCGGCGCGCGCGCGCGCCGGGGCGGCCCGCGCCGTCGCGCGCGCGCGACACGCGGCGAGGAGCGCCTCGCGCGCCTCGCCGCGCGCGAGGCGCAGCTCGGCCACGCGGCTCCAGGCCAGGGACTCCTCCGCGAGCTCCGCGTCCGCCGGCCACGGCGCCGCCGCCAGCGGACGCAGCGCGAGCAGGCGCTCCCACAGCGCCGGATCCGCCACGGCGCGCGCGCGGGCGAACGCCGCCGTCCACGCGGCGTCGAGCGGTGCGCCGGCCGCGGGCTCCTGCGCGCCGGCGCGCTGCTCGAGCAGGAGCGTGGCGCCTTCGAGAGCGAGCCAGGAGCGCGCGCCCGCGCCGGCGGCCCACGCGCCGAGCGCGCGTGCGGGCTCGGGCGCGCGCGGGTCGGCCAGGAACGCCGCGCGCAACGGCTCGTAGGCGGCGCGCGCTTCCGGCGCGTCGCCGCAGGCGCGCGCGAGCGCCGCGGCCAGCGCCGGGCCCTCCGGAGCGCCCGGCCGCTCGCGCAGCGCGCGCAGCGCCAGGTCCGGCCAGCGCGCGACGAGGCTCTCGAGCGTGCGCGCCGCGCCCTCCGCCGCGGCCGCGCGCGCGCGCGCCAGGAAGGGCTCCAGCGCGTCGGCGGACGCGGGCGGCGCGAGCGCCTGCGGCGCCTCGACGATCGCCGCCGGGCGCGCGCCCGGCTCGGGAGCGGAGCGCGCGACGCAGGCGCCGAGCGCCGCCGCGGCGAGCGCGGCCGGCAGCGCGCGCGCGCTCACCGGCCGCCTCCGTCGGGCAGGCCGCTCTGGAAGCGCAGCGACTCGAGCAGCGGGTGGCGCCCGAGCGGCGGCCGCGGCGCCTCCTCGCGCTCGAAGGTGCCCAGCGCGGAGCGCTCCGCGTCGGCGCTCTCGGCGCCGGGGTGGATCACGAGCCGCCGCGCCAGGTCGCGGCTGATCGCGTCGCCCTCGGCGCTCGTGAAGAGCACGTAGGGCCGCACCAGGACGAGCAGCTCGCGCCGCGAGCGCTGCTTCCGCTCGCGCCGGAAGAGCGGGCCGAGGAGCGGCAGGTCCATCAGGAGCGGCACGCCCTCGCGCACGTCGGCCAGGCGCTCCTCGACCAGGCCGCCGAGCGCCAGCGTCAGGCCGTCCTTGGCCACGACCGTGCCGGTCAGGCTGCGCGAGGTGATCGTGTCGACGGGCTGCTCGACGATCCCGCCGTCGGAGAGGATGACCGGGATCGAGGCGGCGCCGATCTGGACCTCCGAGGTCTCCTGCACGACGCGCAGCGTCACGGTGCGGTCGGCGTTCACGTTCGGGGTCAGGAGCAAGGTCGTGCCGACCGTGCGCAGCTCGACCGTGCTGCTGGGCGTGGTCGTGGTGACGTTCTCGCTGACGATCGTCTGGCTCGAGATCGAGCGCACGAGCGGCCGCTCCTCGCCGATGAAGAGCCGCGCCACCTCGTTGTTCGCGACCAGCAGCACGGGCGTGGCGAGCGCCGTCACGCGGCCGTCGCTCTCCAGGAGCTGGATGCGCGCGCGGAAGCGCTCGTCCACGAAGCGGTAGGCCAGCGCGCCGGGGTCGAACAGGCCGGCGTTCGAGACCAGGTCGCCGGTCGTGAAGCCGCCCGAGCTCTTGCCGTCGGCGAACTGGAAGTCGAACACCGAGGCGAAGTCGTTCGCCAGGTCGAGCTCGAGCACGCGCACCTCGAGCAGCACCTGCGGCGTGGGCACGTCGAGCTCGCGCACGACGCGCTCGATCTCGCGCATGGCGGCGCTGTCGGCGCTGCGCACGGCGACGCGGTTCGTGCGCCGCAGCACGGTGACGAAGATCGTCGGCGGCTGGCCGGGCGCCTGCGCCGCCAGCTCCTCGAGCGAGGTGCCGCCCTCCTGGGCGCGGCGCAGGTCCTCGGCCGTCAGGTCGTAGCCCTCGCCGTCGGCCGCGGAGGAGCGGCGCGCGGGCTGGCGGCCGTAGTCGTCGAGGCGCTGGTCGCTCTGGCGCTGGAACGAGCTCGTCAGGGCGTTGCCGTAGACGCTCGAGACGTTGTTGCCGCCGAAGGCGCGCTGGCCCTGCGCGCGGCGGTCGAGCAGGTCGAAGCGGCGCAGGCGCTCGCTCAGCTCGTCGTACTCGTCGAAGCGCAGCTCGCGGTCGAACGACAGGCTGACGCGGTCGCCGAACAGGTTGCGCACCGCCACGGCGACGTCGAGCGCGTTCGGGAACAAGAGCGTGAAGACCGCCGTGCGCTCGTCGCGGAACAGGCGCAGGTCGCGCTCGAACTCGTCGGCGGTCAGGAGCCGCACGATGCGCGAGGCCTCGTCCTCGCGGTACCACAGGCCGTAGGTCAGCGCGAGCGCCTCGATCGCCTGGCGCACGCTGACGTCCTGCAGGAAGAGCGACACGCTCCTCTGCCCGGCCTCCTGCGAGGGCACGAGGTTGACGCCCGCTTCCTCCGAGAGCAGGCGCAGCGCGTCCTCGAGGCGCGCCTCGCGGAAGTCCACCGTCTCGACGCGCGCGTCGAGCGGGTCGGGGGCGGCGGCCTCCTGCGCCGCCGCCGGAGCGGTCGGCGCCAGCAGGCCGAGCAGCGGCAGCAGCGCGCGCGACCTCATCGGATGACGAGGTACTGGCCGAGCGAGCCGACCTCGACCACGACGCCGTCGCGGCCGACGTGCTCGACGCGCAGCACGATCGGCAGGTCGGAGCGCAGCACGCCGCCCGACGCGGAGACCGAGCGCGCGCGCGCGCCGTCCTCGCTCGGCGGCGCCGCCGCGGCCGGCGCGCGCCGCGCGCCGCGCAGCGTGAACGAGAGCCGCTCGCCCTCGCGCGTCGTGTACGTGCCGACGCCCTCGATCTCGACCAGCGCGGCGGGGCGCTCGGCGCCGCGCATCTGCACCAGGCCGCGCAGCCGCATCGGCGGCAGGCCGGGCCGCTCCTCGAGCGGCTGGAAGTCGTCGGGCTGCGCCGGCGCGCGCCCGAGCAGCTCGAGCAGCGCCGGGTCGGCGGCGAACGGGTCGCGCGCGGCGGGCTCCGCGGGGGCGGCGGGCTCGGGCTGCGGCGCGGGGGGGGCGTCTTGTCCGGGCGCGGCGGCCCGCAGCAGACCCAGCAGGAGGACCAGGGGCGTGGGATGGATCTGGAGCATCGCTAGCGGCCTCCCGCGACGGCGAACATGGCCAGGAAGAACGCGATGTAGACGAAGCCGACGATGCCGCCGACGACGAGCGTGATGGCCGGCTCGACGAGCATGCCGGCGCGGCGCACCCAGGCCTGCAGCTCCGCCTCGTGGAAGGCGGCCGCGTCCGCGAGGGTCTGGTCGAGCGTGCCGCTGCGCTCGCCGAGCGCGACCATGCGCACGAGCAGCGGGCGGAAGGCCGGCCGGCGCGCGAGGCCCTCGGCGAGCGCGCTGCCGCCCAGGACGGCCAGGCGCGTCTCCTCCAGGCAGTCGCGGAAGAGCGGCCGGCGCAGCACGCCCTGGCACAGCGCGAGCGACTGCACCAGGTCCACCCCGCTGGCGAGCAGGGTCGCGAGCGTGCGGGCCAGCACGGCGCTGGCCGCGGTCGCGCGCACGCGCGCCACGACGGGCGTGCGCGCGAGCAGGCCGTCCAGCGCGGCCTTCCCCGGCGGCCACGAATCGAGCGCCGCGAGCGCCAGCGCCAGGGCGGCGAGCCCGACCGCGATCTGCGGCAGGAAGCGGCGCGCCAGCTCGGAGAGCGTGATCAGGAGCGCGGTCACGGCCGGCAGCTCGCGGTGGAAGCCCTGCAGGAAGCCCTGCAGCACCGGCACGACGGCCAGGACCATGTAGGCGGTGACCGCCAGCGCGAGCGCCACGACCAGCGTCGGGTAGAAGAGCGCGCGCAGCACGGTGGCGCGCAGCGCGCGGCGGCGCTCGAGGTGCGCGGCCGCGCGCTCGAGCGCCACGTCGAGCGTGCCCGAGTGCTCGCCGCTGCGCGCCAGCTCGCGCACCAAGGGCGAGAACAGGCGCGGGCGCTCCTCCAGCCCCTCGACGAAGGTCGCGCCGCCGCGGATGCGCCGCGCCACGCCGCGCCACACGCGCGCCATCGAGGCGCGCCGCGCGTTCTCGGCCACCGCCTCGAGCCCGGCGACGAGCGTCAGGCCGCTGCGGTGCAGCATGCCGAGCTGCGCCAGGCCGCGCTCGACGTCGAGCGAGCCGGGCGGCAGCCCGAGCGTCCAGCTGCGCCGCGCGCGCGCGGCGCGCTCCGCCACCGGCGCCAGGTCGAGGATCAGGAGCCCGCGGCGGCGCAGCTCGGCCGCCAGGGCGCCCGCGTCGCTCGCCTGCGCCACGCCCTCGTGCGGCGCGCCGGCGCGGTCGCGCGTGCGGTAGGCGAAGGCGGGCATCAGGAGGCCTCCACCGCGAGCAGCGCCTCGGCCGGCGAGGTCACGCCGGCGCGCACCTTGTCCGCCAGGTCCTCGCGCAGCGCGCGCCCGCGCGCGAACGCCTGCTCGAGGAGCGCCTGCTCGCCGGCGCCCTCGGCGACCAGGCGGCGCGCCGCCGGCGCGAACGCGCGCACCTCGAAGCCGCCCACGCGCCCGGCGTGGCCGCTGCGCTTGCAGGCCGCGCAGCCCGGCGCGTCCCAGACCGTCGCGCCCGGCGCGAGGCCCAGCGCGCGCGCCTCGGCCTCGTCGGCGGGGCGCGGGCGCCGGCAGCGCAGGCACAGCCGCCGCACCAGCCGCTGCGCGACGACCAGGCGCAGCGTGGCCGCGACCAGGTAGGGCGCGACGCCGACGTCCACCAGGCGCGTGACGGCGCCGACGGCGGTGCTCGTGTGCAGGGTGCTGAGCACGAGGTGCCCGGTCAGGGCCGCGCGCACGGCGACCTCGGCCGTCTCCGCGTCGCGGATCTCGCCGATCATCAGCACGTCGGGGTCGTGGCGCAGCAGGCTGCGCAGCGCGCGCGCGAACGAGATGCGGTCGGCGGAGTCCACCTCGATCTGCGAGATGCCCGGCAGGTCGTACTCCACGGGGTCCTCGACCGTGAGCACGTTGCGCCGCACGAGGTCGATCGTGCGCAGCGCGGCGTAGAGCGTCGTGGTCTTGCCGCTGCCGGTCGGCCCGGTCAGGAGCACCAGCCCGTGCGGCGCGCGCAGCACGCCGGCGAGCGTCGCGAGCGCGGCGTCGTCGAGGCCCAGGGTCGCGAGCGTCAGGCGCTCGCCCTGCGCCGCCAGGAGCCGCAGCGTGACGCGCTCGCCGAAGCGCGTCGGCAGCACGGCCGCGCGCACGTCCACCGCGCGCGCGCCCTCGCCGCGGCCGAGCTGGTGCGTGAAGCGTCCGTCCTGCGGCACGCGCCGCTCGGCGATGTCCATGCCGCCCAGCACCTTGAGGCGGTTGACGAGGCCGGAGCTCTGCTCGGCGGAGAGGCGCCGGTGCGGCTCGAGCGCGCCGTCCACGCGCAGGCGGATCGCGACGCCCTCGGCGTCGGGCTCGACGTGCACGTCGGAGGCCTGCTCGAGCAGGGCGGCGTGCAGGATCTCGTCCACCAGGCCGGTGGCGTCGTCGCCGCGGCCCGGCGCGCGTGCGGCGAACACGCGCGCCAGCGCGCGCTCGAGGGAGGCCGGCTCGGCGCGCAGCGCCGTGACGCTGCGCCCGAGCACGCGCTCGACGGCCTCGATCGCGCCCCAGTCGGCCGGGTCCTCGCAGGCGAGCTGCACGCCCGCCTCGTCCTCGCCGAAGGCGATCAGGCGCCGCCGCAGCGCGAGCGCCGGCGGGACGCGCAGCGCCAGGCCCGCGTCGATGCGCACGCGGTCGAGGTCGAGGAGCTCGCTCGCCATCAGATCCACAGCCACAGGGTCAGGGCGAGCGAGGCGTCGTGGGGGCCGGCCGCGCGCGGCCGCGCCGCGAGCGTCACCGGCAGCCCGAAGTGCTCGAGCCCGCCGCAGGCCTCCAGCGCGGTCGAGAGCGCGTCGTAGCCGCCCTCGAGCTCGAAGCACCAGAGCTGCGGCGACTCCGCACCCAGGCCCTTCATGCGCCCGGCGAGCTCCTGCAGGGGCGGCGACAGGCGCTGCCCGGCCTCCTCGCGCGGCAGCGACGCCGAGCGCGCCACCGCGACGCCCGCCGCCTCGAAGAGGTCGAGCAGCGCGCGCACCGAGGCCGCGCGCTGCGCCGGCCGCGCCCAGCGCGCGCGCAGCGCGGCGCGGCGCTCGTCCTGCGCCTGCGCGCGCGCGCGCGCGGCGGCGAGGTCCTGGCCCAGGCGCGCGCAGGCGTCGCGCGTCCAGGCCAGGCGCGCCTGCACGTCGTCGGCCGCGGGCCCGCGCTCGAGGCGCGCGCGCGCCTGCACCTGGCGCGGCTGGAAGCGGCCGCCGACGAGGTGCGCCCACAGCCCGAGCAGCAGCACGGGTGGCAGCAGCGCGACCAGCCAGCGCTCGCGCGCGGAGAGGCTCATCGCGCGGCTCCGGCCGCGAGCGTGGCGGCGCCCGGCGCGCCCGTCGCCGGCGCGTCGACGGCCACCAGCGGGATCGAGAAGTCGCAGTACGGCGCGCCGGCGGGCGCGCGGCGCAGGAGCGAGCTCGTCGGACGCACGTCCCAGCCCGCCGGGCGCAGCGCGCGCGCGAGCTCGGCGCCGAAGGCGTTCACCGCGCCGGGGTCCACGCCCAGGCCCTGGAGCTCGAGGCCGCCCTGCGGGGCCTCGGCGATCGCGCGCAGGACGACGCCCGCCGGGCGCAGCGTCACGAGCGCGTGCAGGAGCTCGGGCAGCCGGTGGCGCTGCGCGTCCCAGCCGCTCTCCAGGCGCGCGAGCTCCGCCGCGGCGGCGTCGAGCGCGCGCGCGCGCGAGGCGAGCTCGCGTTCGAGGTCCTTGCGGCGGCTCTCCTCGGTCGCCAGCCGCGCGCGCTCGTCGTCCACGGCGCGCGCGCGCTCCTCGAGCAGGCGCGTCGTGGCGCGCTCGTCGAGCACGTCGCGCGCGCCGAGGGCGGCGATCGCGGCGCAGGCGCAGAGGCTCGCCGCGCGCGGGCGCAGGCGCGCGCGCCGCGCGGCGGGCGCCTCCAGCACGGGCACGCCGGCCTCGCCCGCGAGCGCCGCGCGCGCGCGCCGCGCGAGCCAGGCGGGCGGGTCGTCGCCGCGCGGGTCGGCGCCGCGGTCGTCGAGCGCGGGCAGCGCGTGCCCCTCCTCCAGCCGCTCCGGGCGCGCGCGGCCGCGCCAGGCGAGGCGCGCCTCGCCCGAGCCCTCGAGCCAGCCGGCGACCGAGCGCGCCCACGAGCGCTGGCCGGCGCGCGCGGCGACGAGCACGCTCGCGCCGCGCGCGGCGCACAGCGTGGCCTCCTCCCAGACCTCGACCAGCGCCGTGCCGTCGGCGGGCGCCTGCGCGGGGTGCGCGATCCCGACCAGCTTCGCGCGCGCGGCGCGCACCTCGTGGGCGAGCTCGTCGCGCGCCGCACGCGCCAGGAGACAGACCGTGAAGCGCGCCGCGTCGGGCGGACCGGCGGCCAGGCGCAGCGCGGCCAGCGCCGCGTCCGCGGCGGGGACCCCGGAGCTCGGCTCGAGCTCGTAGGCGAGCAGGCGCTCCAGCTCGGCCGGCGCGAGGCCCGCGACCGTCGCGGCGGGCAGGTCGACCGTCTGCGTCCAGAGCGACTCGAGCACGAGCAGCACGCGCGGCGCCGGGCGCGGCGCGCGCAGGAGCTCGCGCGCGCGCAGCGCCGCGGGGCGCGCGCCCGCGACCGTCTCGGTGGCGAAGAGCGGCGCCTCGCGCCCGGGGGCGAGGTCGACGCGCAGCGACGCGTCGCTGCCGAGCCAGAGGGCGGTCAGGGAGGCGCGCTTGCGGCTCATTGCGGCTGGGCCGAGGGCTGGACGGGGAAGGCGATCGCGAGCGCCTGCGCGCCGGGCAGCAGCGTGCGGCGGACGAGCGCGCTGCGGGCTTCGGGCTCGGGGTCCCCGTCGACGTCCAGGGTGGCCTGGAACGCGCGCGGGCCGATCGTCAGGCCCGCGCCCGTGTCGAAGGAGAACGAGAGGACCGCGCCGAAGCCGGTGAGCGGTTGCGGCGGGGACTCCACGATGCGCAGCCCGCCCGTCGCGGGATCGGGCGCGTAGGCGACGACGCGCACCTGCCCGCCGGCGGGCGTCGCGCCCGGGCCGCCGCTCTCCTGCGGCTCGATCGTCACCTCGACGAGCACGGCGCTCCGCACGCGCTCGATCGGCGGCGCCTCGTCCCGCAGCACGATCCAGGTGTCGGCGTCGTAGGGATCGATGGGCGGCGCGAGGTCGAGCTGGCCGTCGGCGCCGAGCGAGCCGAAGGCCCAGCGCGTCGGCGTCGCGTCCACCGCCAGCGGGTTGCCCCAGCCGTCGCGCAGCGCCGCGTCGCCCGGCGGCAGCGCGACGTAGGGCCCGCGCCAGCCCACGGCGAGCTGGCGGCCGGCCTCGCCCTCGAGGTGGCTCGACGCGAGCGTCGGAGGCGCGCTCCACAGCGCCGCGAGCGGGTCGCCCGCGCCGGGAGCTGCCGGCAGATCGCCCAGGTCGGCGACGTAGCCCGCGCGGCGCGCCGCGTCGGGGTCGTACGGCTCGCCGAGCAGCGCGCGCTCGACGTCGGCCAGCACGCGCTGCGTGGCCTCGAAGCGCGAGCGCCGCTGGAGCGGGTCGAGCGAGCGCACCGCGACCAGCGTGAGCGCGCCCAGGATCGCGAGCACGACCAGGAGCTCGATCAGCGTGAAGCCGTCGGCGCGGGAGCGGGTCCCGGTGAGCGCGTGGGGGGGGCGCATGGGTCAGTCCGAATCCGGCGGCGGGCTGGCCCGGAACAGGAACACGACCAGGTCGTCGCCGCGCTCGCCCGGGTCGAGCGCCTCGAGCGGGGTGTCGATGCGGCCGTTCGGCCCGGCGGACACGAGGCGCGCGTACGCCTGGCGCTCGGCGTCGCTCGCGCCCGGATCGGTCGGACGCTGCAGCACGACGGCGCGGCGCCAGCCGTCGAAGAGGCACGGGTCGCCGGGCGCGCCGTAGGCGCTGCCGAAGCCGTTCGCCTCGTCGCGCGCGTAGGCGCCGGTCGGCCGCAGCAGGTAGGGACCGTTCCAGCCCCTGCCGCTCTGCGGGTCGTAGAACGGGACCGGCGCGCCGGAGGGGAGCTCGGCCAGCGACTGCCGGAACAGGCCGGCCAGCGTCAGCGGCAGCTCGCCCAGGTCGGTCAGGAAGCCCGGGCCGGCCCGGTCGCCGACCAGCGCGTCGCGCGCGACGGTCATCGAGGCCAGGGTGGTCTCTTGCTGTCCGTGCGAGGCGAGGGTGTCGCCGCGCGGCAAGAGCAGCGCCGCCAGCACCGCCAGGATCCCGATCACGACGATCAGCTCCAAGAGCGTGAGCCCGGACCGCGTCGCCGCGGTCCGGGCCACGCCCGGCCCCTCGTGGGTCGCGCGCTCGGTTCGACCCGCGCGAGGCACGGGATCCTACTCCTCGTAGAAGTCGATGATCTCGGCGTCGATCGTGTCGCCGTCGGCGCCGAGGGTGCCGAGCAGCTTCGCGCGGCCGCCGCCGTTGTCGACGTCGAAGGCGACGAGGAAGCGGTTGTAGTACGAGACCTGGTCCGTGTTGGCGTAGAAGGGCGCGGCGTGCAGCACGTCGCCGTTCATCTGGTTGCGCGGGCCGAGGCCGAAGACCACGACCTTGTGGCCGGCGTCCGGGACGCCCGTGGTCGGGTAGAAGTGCTGGAGGATCGCGACGCCGTCGCCGTCGGCGGCGTTGATCGTCGCCAGCGTGTCGCCGTCCTGGAGCAGACGCGGGCCGGCCGAGGCGCTGTCGCCCGGGAAGCCGCCGGTGGCGTGGTCGAACACGGTCGTGATCCCGACGCGGTTCAGCGAGCGCAGCTCGCCCTCGCCGTCGATCGTGGTCGTCGTCAGCTTGGTCGGGTTGCCCGGCAGGCTGCCCAGGCACTGCGGGTCGAGCTCGGAGAAGAGCCCGGTCGCGGTGTCGTCGAGCAGCGAGTCCCAGCGGTCGGGGAACAGGTCGTGCTGGACCTTGTAGGCGGCGACGAAGCGATTCACGCCGTGGATGTTGGAGGCCGCCGAGGCCTTGTTCGCCTTCAGCTTGAAGACGTCGAGCTTGGGCAGCACGAGCCCGGCGAGGACGGTCAGGACCGCCATCACGACGATCAGCTCGATCAGGGTGAAGCCGGCGGACCGGCGGCGGCGGAGGAGAGCGTGTTTGCGCATGGTTGGCTCTGGCTCGGTCTCTCAGGGGGTCGATGCGGACGGGGCGCTGGAACGCACGCCTCCCCGGACGGTTCAAACCCTTTCCGGAAACCTGCTAGCGATCCGCCTCGGCCGTCGGGGGCGAACCGTGGCCGGTCTCCTCGAGCCAGCGCGTCAAGCGGCGCTCGAGCGCCGGCAGCGGCATCCCGAGCGTCTCCTCGAACGCGGGGATCGGGCCATCCTCGAGCGCGAGGCGCGCCAGCAGCTCCGGCAGCTCGCGCGGCCGCCCCTCGACGAGGTAGGCCGCCAGCGCGAACGCCACGGGCAGGTCCTCCGTGCCGAGCTCGGCCGTCTCGCGCGGCAGCAGGAACGGCAGCCGCAGCCCGCCGCGGCCGCGCAGGCGCATGTGCGCCAGGCGCAGCCAGTCGCCGCCTCCGCGGAAGGTCGGCCGCAGCGCGCCCTCCTGCTGCTCGCCGCGGTAGTCGCGCTCCTCGAGGAACCAGGAGAGGTGCGTGCCGAGCAGCGCGTGCGTCGCGTACAGCCCGAGCCCTTCCCAGGCCCAGCCCGTGCGCAGGTCGATCCCGAGCGCGTCGGTCAGCAGCATGCCGAAGGCCTGGCGCGCGGCCATGTCGAGCCGCGCGCGCGCGTCGGTGTCCCACACCGCGACGCGCGGCTCGCGGTCGATCCACGCGCTCAGGAGCGCGGGGTGCAGCCAGCGGTGCCCCTGCGCCTCGCCCGGCCAGGCCTGGACGAAGGCGTGCCCTTCGCGCGGGCTCGCGAGCACGTAGATCGTGAAGTCGGGCGCGTAGCGCGGCGGGAAGCCGAGCATGGCCTCGAAGAGCGGGCCGAGGGCCTGCGCGGTGCGCGCGGTGCGCTCGAGCGCCTCGACCGGGACGGTCCCGAGCACGCGCACCTCGTCCGTGCAGCGGCCGGCGAGCGCCGGCGCGCCGGCGCGCTCGGTCGGCGACGGAGCGCACGCTGCCGGCGCCGCCGCGTCCAGGGCGCGCGCGCAGACCG
The DNA here is from genome assembly GCA_902826945.1 of uncultured bacterium. The sequence continues at coordinate 26,132 of CADEGS010000026.1, forward strand.
CGGCCAGCGCCGCGCGCCGCTCGAGCGCGCGGCGCGTCTCCTCCAGCACCCAGCGTCCCTCCAGCGGCACCTCGCCCAGGCGCGCGCGCACGTGCGGGTCGTCGGGCTGCAGCTCCGTCAGGCGGCGCAGCGCCGCCTCGACGTCATCGGGCGAGAGGCCCGCGGCGAGCGCGTCGAGCCGCTCCAGGAGCGCGGCGCGGTGCGCGGCGAGGAGCGCCGCGCTCTGCGCGCGCGCCGCCTCGAGGTCCTCGTCCGCGCCGCGGTCGCGCGCCGGCCGCGCGCCGGGCGCCCGCACCCAGCGACCCTCCTGGAGCTTGTAGCGCAGGGCCTTGCGGACCTCCGCGCGCTCGGGATCGACGGTCAGCGCGAGCGCCAGCACGCGCTCGCGCTCGGCGTAGAGCTCGTCCTTGCGGCAGCGCTCGGCGAGCGCCTCGAGCTCGACGACGAGCGTCTGCTCGAGGCGCCGGCGCGCGACGTCGAGCGCGTCGGGAGCGGAGACCGACTGCAGCGCGGCGAGGAGGAGGAGGAGGATCAACGGTCGCGGAGGGGGAGCGGTCAGCGCCGCGTGCATCGATCGCGCGCGACGGACGCAGGACGATACCGGATCATCGCCGCGAGGCCGCGCGGTCCGTGGGCCGCGCGGTGCGCGAGGTCTCGCGCCGCCGCTCCGCCTGCGCGCTGCCTACTCGCGCGCGGGATGTCGAGGGCGCGCGGCGCGGACGTCGCACGGCGCTCTCGTGCGGGGCAAGTCCCGTTACGCGCGCGCAACGCGAGCGGCGGTGCGCGTGCCGCGCGCGCGCGCGGCGCGCGGCCGGCATGGCGCTTGCTCTCCGCGAGAGCGCCGGCCGACCGCTGCGCGCTCGCGCGGGAGGATGCGGCGCGAGCGGCGCGCGACGGGCTGGCAGGCCGAGCGCTCCGCACGTACGGGGTTCCATCCGAGCCCGCGCGGGCCCGGACCGCTCCGGAGGTCCGGGCCCGCACCTCGCGCGCCGTCAGGGCCGCGCGGCGAGGCGCGCGAGGCTGGCGACGAGGAGCGTCGGCTCGACGGGCTTCGCGACGTGCAGGTCGAAGCCGGCGGCGAGCGCTGCCTGGCGGTCCTCGGCGCGCGCCAGCGCGGTCAGCGCCAGGGCGGGCAGGCGCTCGAAGCCCGGCGTGGAGCGCACGCGCCGCAGGAGCTCGTGGCCGTCGACGCGCGGCATGCCCACGTCGCTGACGAGCAGATCCGGGCGGAAGCCCGCCAGCGCCTCGAGCGCCTCCTCGGCCGAGGCGACCGCGAGCACCTCGGCGCCGTGCTCCGCGAGGACGTGGTACAGGAGCTCGCGCGCGTCCGCCTCGTCATCCACGACCAGGACGCGACGCCCGGAGAGCGGCTCCTTGCCCACGGCCGGCGCGCCGTCCGGGCGCCCGGCGTCGGTCCGGGCGGTGGGGGCGATCGGCAGGCGCACGCGGAAGGTCGCCCCGCGGTCGCGGCCCGCGCTCGCCGCCTCGACCGTGCCGCCGTGCAGCTCGACCAGCGTGCGCACGAGCGAGAGCCCGAGGCCGAGCCCCCCGTGCAGCCGCGTCGTGGTCGCGTCGGCCTGGCGGAAGCGCTCGAAGACGTGCGGCAGGAAGGCCGGCTCGATGCCGGCGCCGTCGTCGCGCACGCGCAGCACGGCCTGGCTGCCCTCGCGCGCGAGCGTGACCTCGACGTGCCCGCCCTTGGGGGTGAACTTGATCGCGTTCGAGAGCAGGTTCCAGGCGATCTGCTGCAGGCGCGCCGCGTCGCCGCGCACCACGCCCGCCGCGGGGTCCAGGCGCGTGGCGAGCGAGAGCCCCTTGGCCTCGGCGGTCGGGCGCACCGTCTCGACGGCCGCCGCCACCGAGGGCACCAGGTCGACGGGCTCGAGCTCGAGGCGCAGCTTGCCCGAGATCACGCGGCTCATGTCGAGCAGGTCCTCGACCATGCGCGTCTGCGCGCGCGCGTTGCGCTCGATCACCTCCAGGCCGCGGCGGCGGTCCTCGTCGCTCGAGCGCCCCTCGCGCAGGATCTGCGACCAGCCGAAGATCGCGTTCAGGGGCGTGCGCAGCTCGTGCGAGAGCGTGGCCAGGAACTCGTCCTTGACGCGGTTCAGGCGCTCGGCCTCGGCGCGCGCGGCGCGCTCGCGCAGGAGCAGCTCGTTGCGCTCGTCCTCGGCGACCTCGCGCGCCTGCGCCTCGGCGCGCAGGGCGCGGTTGCGCTGGGCCAGCTCGCGCGTGCGCTCCTCGACGCGCTGCTCGAGCTGCGAGGCCAGCTCGGCCGTGCGCTGCTCCGCCAGGCGGCGCTCGTCGATCTCCGCCTGCAGGGCGTCGTTCGCGACGCGCAGCTGCGCGGGGCTCGGCAGCGCGACGGCGGTCGGGATCAGCCTCCAGAGCAGCACCGCCGTCGTCATCGAGACGGCGCCCGTCAGGAGCTTGACGATGCCGTCGAGGCGGTAGAGGGGCTGCCAGATGGCCCACACGCCGAACAGGTGCGTCGTGCCGCACAGGAAGATGAACAGCGCGAACAGCACGAACATCCAGTCGAAGGCCAGGTCCCTGCGGCGCCGCACGAACCAGAAGAGCGCCACGGGGATCGACCAGTAGGCGAGCGCGATCAGCGAGTCGGACAAGACGTGCAGCCAGATGACGTCGGCCTCGAGGTTCATGCACTGCCGGCGCGGGGTGAACGTCTCGAACAGCTCGGCGAAGAAGGAGCCGGAACGGGCGGCGGGCGCGGCGAGGTCGTGGAGGTGCTGCATGGTGCTCGGGGGGCCGTGACGGAGGAGCGTCCAAAGCTAGCGCCGGCGCGCCCGCGCGACGAACGGCGCCGCCGTCGTCCCCCGGTGCGGAGGGCAGGAGCGGCCGCAAGCGCGCCAGGAGCGGTGCGCGGCGCCGGCCATTCGCCGGCAGGCGTGCAGCGCTCCGGGACCGGCGCGCACCGACCGCCTGCGGCGGCGGATGGGGGACGAAGCGAGCGCACGGCAGGCGTCGGCGGCGGAGCGCGCGGCGCGCCGCCGGCGGCTCGTATCGCTCTCGCCGGCGGCGCTCGTCGTCGTCTACGGCGACCGCGGCCCGAGCCCGTGGTCGCGACGAGGTGCTGCGGCTTCCTGCTCGGCGCCGTCTTCCTGGTCTTGAGCCAGGAAGAAGGTCAGGTCGATCGCCGGGAACGGGGCAGAGGCGCCATCAGCCCTCCTCCTCGCGCTCCCAGAAGCGCAGCGCCCGGCAGGCCTCGACCAGCGCGGAGCAGTCCTCCGGCGAGCCGAGCGCCACGAACCCCGCGTCCAGCTCCGCCCCCGCGGCCTCCAGGAGCGGCCGCGCCGACTCCGCGTGCCCGACGAACTTGCAGTGCGCCTGCGCGTCCGCGACGAAGTCGCGCGCGGCCGGGCGTCCGGCGAGCGCCCGCGCTCCCTCGTCCGAGGGCAGCAGCGCCACCGCGTCGAAGAGCACGGACGGGCCGCCCGCGAGCGCCTCGTCGGCGTCGTGGTGCGCGCCCTGCGAGTCCTCGATCCCGCCGCGCGTCGGCGCGACGAGCTTCAGCAGCGCGCCCTCCTCCTCGAGCGCGTCGCGCAGCGCCTCCAGCAGAGCGGCGTCGGTGCCGTCGGTCACCAGCGCCCCCAGCACGCGCCCGGCGAAGCTGTCCGGCCCGTTCTCCAGGATGCTCAGCGCCGGAGACGGAGCGAGGTCCGTGCGCGCGGGCACGGCGGCCCGGATGGGGTCGGGCAGCCGCGGCAGCCCGAGCCCGCGCCCCACGCGCGCCGCGAGCTCGTCGTCCACGTGGCGCAGGTGCGCCACCATGCGCTCGCGGATCGCGGGCGTATCGACCTTGCCGAGCTCGAAGGCGAAGGCCGAGGCGATGTGCGCGCGCTCGACCGGCGTCTGGCTCGCGTAGAACTGGCGCGCCTGGCTGTAGTGGTCCGCGAACGTCGGCGAGCGCTCTCGCCGGCGCACGCCCTCGGCCGCGAGCGGGACGGAGCGGTACCCGGCCCGCGTCTCGCGCGGGCCGCCCGCCTCGCCCCACGAGTTCGGCTCGTAGTTGGCGCGCCCGGCGGGGTTGGCGAGCGCCATGTGCCCGTCCTGCTGGAAGTGGGCGACCGGAGAGCGCGGCGCGTTGACCGGCAGGCGCGTGAAGTTCGGGCTGCCCAGGCGCTTGAGCTGCGTGTCGAGGTAGGAGAAGTTGCGGCCCTGCAGCAGCGGGTCCTCGGTGAAGTCGATCCCCGGCACGACGTTCTGCGTGCAGAAGGCGACCTGCTCCGTCTCGGCGAAGAAGTTGTCGACGCAGCGGTCGAGCACCAGCCGGCCGACGCGGCGGACGGGGACGTCCTCCTCGGGCACGAGCTTCGTCGCGTCGAGCACGTCGAAGGGGAAGCGCTCCGCGAAGGCCTCGTCGAAGACCTGCAGGCCGAGCTCCCAGGACGGCAGGTCGCCGCGCCGGATCGCGCTCCACAGGTCGCGGCGGTGGAAGTCGGGATCGGCGCCGTTGATCTTGACCGCCTCGTTCCAGACGACCGACTGCAGCCCCTGCGCCGGCTTCCAGTGGAACTTGACGAAGCGCGCGACCCCCTCGGCGTCGACCAGGCGGAAGGTGTGGACGCCGAAGCCCTCCATGAAGCGGAAGGAGCGCGGGAGCGCGCGGTCGGACATGATCCACAGCAACATGTGCACCGACTCGGGCGTGAGCGACACGAAGTCCCAGAAGTTGTCGTGCGCCGTCTGCGCCTGGGGGAAGCCGCGGTCGGGCTCGGGCTTGGCGGCGTGGATCAGGTCGGGGAACTTGATCGCGTCCTGGATGAAGAAGACCGGGATGTTGTTCCCGACCAGGTCCCAGTTGC
>CADEGS010000027.1:0-11134 GCA_902826945.1 uncultured bacterium
AGCCCTCGGGCGAGCTGCACGCCGCGCGCTTCGTCGACGAGCTGCGCGCGCTGTGCCAGCGGCTCGGCGCGCCCGCGCCGCGCTTCGTCGGGCTGGGCGGACCCGCGCTCGCGGCGCGCGGCGTCGCGCTCGTCGGCGACCCGGTCGCGCGCGCGGCGATGGGCGCCGACGTGCTGCGCTCGCTCGGCTTCTACCTCGGCCTCGTGCGGCGCGCCGCCGCGCTGCTGCGCGACGATCCGCCCGACTTGTTCGTGCCGGTGGACTCGCCCGCGCTGCACGCGCCGCTCGGCCGCATCGCGCGCGCCTGCGGCGTGCCGAGCCTGCACTACGTCACGCCGCAGCTCTGGGGCTGGGCGCCGTGGCGCGCGGCGGGCTATCGCCGCGCGGTGGACCTCGCGCTCACGATCCTGCCCTTCGAGCCCGCCTGGTTCGCCGCGCGCGGCGTGCCCGTCGCGCACGTCGGCCACCCCCAGCGCGACGCGCTGGCCGAGCTGCCGCCGCTCGCCGCGCCGGGCGAGCGCGAGCCCCTGCTCGTGCTCCTGCCCGGCAGCCGCGAGGGCGTCGTCGCGCGCAACCTGCCGTGGATGCTCTCCGCCGCGGCGCGCGTGCGGCTCGAGCTCCCCGCGCTCGTCGTGCGCGTCGCCGCGGCCGAGGGGCCGGCGCGCGAGCGGGCGCGCGCGCTCGTGCGCGCGGCGGGCGCCGCGGCCTGGGCGCCCGTCGAGGAGGGCGCGCTGCACCCGCTCCTGGCGCGCGCGCGGATCGCGCTGAGCGTCTCGGGCACGGTGCTGATCGACCTCCTCGAGCGCCGCCTGCCCGCCGTCGTGGTGTACCGGGTCGGGAACCCGCTCGCCCCGCGCCTGGCGCGCCGGCTCCTGAGCGTGCCCTGGTTCTCCTCGGTGAACCTGCTCGCGGGGCGCGAGGTCTACCCCGAGTTCGTCTTCCACGGCGAGGGTCCGCTGGAAGAGGCTTGCCGCCTGCTGGTCGCCTGCTACAAGGACCCCGAGCGCCGACGCGCCGTGGCCGAGGGCCTGGAGGACGCCGCGCGGGCCCTCGGCCCTCCCGGCGCCGCGCGCCGGGCGGCGCTGCACGCCTTGCACCTCGTCTCCGACCCCGCACGGGCATGACGGCCGCCCCTCTCCCCGAGGGCGCGGGCGCCCCTCCGCTCCCGCCCGCGCCCCCCGACGGCGCCGAGCCCGGGATTCCCCTGAAGGGAGCCGCGGGCGGAGCGTACGGCGACGCCGCGATGGAGCTCCACGCGACCGAGCTGATGGGCCGTGCCAAGGCGGGCGAGGCGGGGGCCTTCGACGAGCTCGTGGCCCTGATGCGCGCGCGCTCGTTCCGGCTGGCGCGCTCGCTCGTCGGCTCGCCCGAGGACGCCCTCGACCTGTGCCAGGAGGCCTTCCTGAAGGTCTACCGCGCGCGCGCGAGCTACCGCGAGGGCGAGGCCTTCGTGCCCTGGTTCCACCGCATCCTGCGCAACACCTGCTTCAGCCACCTGCGCCACCACGGTCGGCTGAAGCGCGTCTCGCTCTCGGGCGGGCCCGACGAGGACGACGGGGAATGGACGCTCGAGTCCGGCGACGCACCCCCATCGGCCGCGCTGGAGGCCGACGAGCGCGCGCAGGCCTTCTGGGCGGCCTTCCACGCGCTCAAGGCCAACGACCGCGAGATCCTGGCCCTGCGCCACTTCGAGGAGCTCTCCTACCGCGCGATCGCGCGCGCGCTGGAGATCCCCGAGGGCACCGTCATGTCGCGCCTCTTCCACGCGCGCCGGCGCCTGCGCGACGAGCTCGCGCAGCGCTCTTCCGCCGCGGGCGAGCTCCGCGGCACCACGCCGAGCACCCGCTGATCCGATGAGAGCCGAAGAAGCCAGCCCCACGCGCGACGAGCTGCTCGCGATGGCCTACGTCGACGACGAGCTCGACGCGGGCGCGCGGCGCGCGTTCGAGGCGCGGCTGCCGGGCGAGCCCGCCCTGGCGCGCGAGGTCGTCGCGCTGCAGGGGCTGGCGCTCTTGGCCCGCCACGCCGCCCCGCCCGAGCCCATGGACCACGAGTGGGCGCGCCTCGAGCGCGAGCTCGTCCAGCGCGGCGGCTCGCGGCTCGCCTGGGGCGTCCTGATCCTCTCCGTGCTGGGCCTGGGCGGCTGGCTCCTCTTCGAGGTCGTGCGCTCGCCGCTCGAGCTCGTGCCCAAGGCGCTGATCCTGGCGCTCGCCGGCAGCCTGGTCCTGCTCCTCGCGCTGTCGGTCCGCGCTCGGCTGCGGACCCTGCGCTACGACCCGTACACGAAGGTCCAGCGATGATCCTGGTCACCACGATGGAGGTCCCCGGGCGTCGCATCGTCCACTGCCTGGGGCTGGTGCGCGGCAACACCGTGCGCGCGCGCCACCTGGGACGCGACCTCCAGGCCGTGCTGCGCAACATCGTCGGGGGCGAGGTGCTCGAGTACACGAAGCTCCTGGCCGAGTCGCGCGAGCAGGCCATCGACCGCATGGTCGACGAGGCGCGCGCGCGCGGCGCCGACGCGATCGTGGCGCTGCGCTTCTCCTCGAGCGACGTCTCGCGCGGCGCCGCCGAGCTGCTCGTCTACGGGACGGCGGTCAAGCTCGACTGAGGAACGAGGTCCTGGGCTCCTCGCGTTGCGCGAGGAGCCCAGGACCTCGTTCCTCAGTCCCGCGGCCGCATGGCCGCGGCCGGCGCGCCAGCGCCGCGGCGCCGCAGGCCTCGCTCGCGCCGCAGTGCGCGACCCATCGTCGCGCAGCGACGGAAGCACGCGCCCCGGGCCCGTCGAACCGGCTCGACATTGCGCGCGAGCCATCCCGCGCCCGAGACCCGCCCCCACCCCGGGCGTTCGCTCCGGCGCCGCTCCCGGCTGCTCGGATCGGCGGGGTCGCGTGGTCAGGACGCGGCGCTCGCCCATCGCCCTCTCCCCCGCGCGCGTGGCCGCGGCGGGGACGCGCGGTGCGTGGACCCGTGCGGGATCCCGTCTGGACGGCGGGAGCCCGTGGTCCCTGGCGGGGCGCGGGCCGTCGACGCGGCCCGCGCCCTTTTCACAGCACGGTGCGGATCTCCTCCAGCGCCTTGCGCTCGAGGTCGGGCACCTGGCAGCCGGACGCCGGGAAGCCGACGGGCAGGAGCACGTAGGCCTTCTCGTTCTCGGGCCGCCGCAGGATCTCGCCCAGGAAGCCCATCGGGCTCGGCGTGTGCGTCAGCGTCGCCAGCCCCGCGCGGTGCAGGGCCGCGATCAGGAAGCCGACCGCGATGCCGACCGACTCCTGCGTGTAGTAGTTCGTGCTGCGCTTGCCGTCCTCGAGCCCGAAGGTCTGGCGGAAGACCGCCACCAGGGCCGGGGCGGTCTCGAGGAAGGGCTTGCGCCAGTCGGTGCCGAGCGGCGCGAGCGCCTCGCGCCACTCCGGGCTGATGCGGCGCTCGTAGAGCTCGCGCTCCTCGGCCTCGGCCGCGACGCGGATCGCGCGCTTGATCTCCGGGTCGCGCACGACCACGAAGTGCCACGGCTGGCGGTTCGCGCCGGAGGGAGCGCTGCCCGCCGCGCGCAGGCACTCGTCGAGCACCCCCTCGGGGACGGGCTCGTCGGAGAAGTGACGCACGCTGCGGCGCAGCTCGAGCTCCTCGCGGAAGGCGCGCGCGCGGGCCTGGATCTCGGCCGCAGGGCGGCGCTCGAAGCGCAGCGGGACGAAGCGGGCGTCGGCGTGGCTCATGACGGCGGCGGGAACAGCTCGCGCAGGCGGAGCGCGGTGTGGCGGGGAAACTCGGGCGTCGCGGGCGGGAGGCGGCCGAGGTCGGCGCGCAGACGCTCGAGGTCGGCCGCGACGTCCACGTCGTAGCCCGGCTCGAGCAGCTCGGCGCGCAGGCCCCTTCCGCGCGCCAGCGCGAGCGTCGCCTCGCACATGCCCGCGCTCGACATCGCGACCTCGGTGAAGAGCGCCGGCTCCGCGCGCCGCAGCCCGACCAGATAGTAGCCGCCCCCGGCGTCGGGGCCGAGCACCAGGTCCTGGCCGGCCTCGAGGCGCTCGTGCGCGCGCGCGATCGTGCGCGTCCCGACCAGCGGCTGGTCGCTGCCGATGGCGACGACGGTGCGCGTCCCGGGCTCGGCCAGCGCGCGCTCGAAGAAGCGCGCCAGGCGCGCGCCGAGCCCGTCGCCCTCCTGCGCGCGCAGGTCGTCCAGCTCCGGGAAGCGCGCCGCGAACCAGGCGCGCTCCTCGGGCGGCGCGAAGACCAGCGCGGTGCGGAACGCGCTGCAAGCAGAGCAGCGCTCGACCGCGTCGGCCAGCATGCCCTCGGCGAGGCGCGCCGCCGCGTCGGGCGTGAGCGGCGGCACCAGGCGCGTCTTCACGCGACCGGGCGCGGGACGCTTGCTCAGGATCCCGGTCAACCGCGCGCGCCGGTCCCCCCCCCGCGCGCCCGCGCCGCTCCCGGGGCCCTGGGACCGCCCTTCCATCGCGGGTAGGGTAACCGGGTCCGCGCGAGGGGTAGCAGCCTCGTGCGATCCCTCGACACCGCGCGCTCACGATCCATTTTGATGAAGATCCTCCCGGCCCTCTTCGCCCTCGTCTCGCTCGTCCCGCTCGCCGGGGCGCGACCGCAGGCGCCCACCGCCGACCAGATCGACCGCGCCAGCGAGCGCAGCGTGCGCTTCCTGCGCGCCGCGCAGCAGGAAGACGGCTCGTACGGCGACGTGAGCGCGACCGCCGCGACGCTGATCGCCTTCGGCGAGCACCGTCGCTCCTACCGCCCCGACGACGGCCCCTTCGTCGAGCGCGCGCTCGCCTGGCTGCGCGCGGCCCAGGCCGAGGACGGGAGCGTGGCCGCCGCCGGCGCGGACGCGGCCGGCAAGCGGCTGCAGACGACGAGCGCGCTGCACGCCTTCCAGGTCATGGGCGCGCACGACGCCGCGGCGCAGGCGATCCGCTTCCTCGGCGTGCAGGAGCTCTCGCTCGTCGGCTCGCCGCGACGCCTGGCCGAAGGCCTGCCGACCGACGCGCTGCTCGACCAGGCCGCCACGATCCTCGCGCGCCAGCGCGCGGACGGCAGCATCGGCGACGTGGCGGAGACGGCCTCGGCCACGACCGAGCTGATCGGCATCCAGGCCGCGCTCGCCGGCCGCGAGACCCCGGCGACTCCGGCCAAGGCGGAGCCGCTGCCCGCCTTCGGCGCGGCCGACGCCGCGCAGGCGCTCGCCGCCGCGCTGCGCGGCGGCGCCTTCCTGGTGCAGGCCGAGGTCGCGCCCGGTCGCTGGGGCGTCCAGGGACCGGACGCGGGGATCACCGCCATGGTGGCCGGCGGGCTCGCGAGCTTGCCGGCGCCGCGCTCCGAGACGGTCCAGCGCTCGCTCGAGAGCGCCCTGGACTGGCTCGTCTCGCTCCAGAAGCCCGACGGCTCGATCCACGACGGCGCGCTGGCGAACTACGTGACGGGCGCGTCCGTCCTGGCGCTGGTGGCCGGCGCGCGCCCGGAGGACGCGCCGGTCGTGGCGCGCGCGCGCGCGTACCTGCTCGCGCTGCAGTCCGACGAGGGCGAGGGCTACGGGCCGTCGCACCGCTACTACGGGGGCGTCGGCTACGGCGACGACGAGCGGCCGGACCTCTCGAACCTGCAGATGGCGCTCGAGGCGCTCTCCGCCGCCGGCGTGCCGTCGGACGACGCGGCCTTCCAGCGCGCGCTGGTGTTCCTCCAGCGCTGCCAGAACCGCTCGGAGTCCAACGACCTCGAGATGACGAAGGACGGCGAGACGATCGTCGGCGGCGACGACGGCGGCGCGGCGTACGCGCCCGGCGACTCGAAGGCCGGCTACGTGACGCTCGCGAACGGCAAGAAGGTGCCGCGCTCGTACGGCTCGATGACCTACGCCCTGCTCAAGGGCTACATGCTGGCCGGCCTCTCGAAGGACGACCCGCGCGTGGAGGCCGCCTGGAAGTGGCTGCGCGAGCACTACACGCTCGACGTCAACCCGGGCTTCGAGGCCTCGAGCAACCCGACCGCGGGCTACCAGGGCCTCTTCTACTACTTCCTCTCCATGGCGCGCGCGCTCGCCCTCTACGGCGAGGACGAGGTCACCGACGCGGCGGGCGCCAAGCACGCCTGGCGCAGCGAGCTGTGCGGCCGGCTGGTCGCGATGCAGCGGCGCGACGGCTCCTGGAAGAACGACAACTCCGCGCGCTGGTTCGAGGGCAACCCCGTCCTGGCGACCGCCTACGCGCTGGTGACGCTGCGCACGGCACGGCCGGAGGACGGCGGCTAGAGCATCCAGCCGCCGCCGACCAGGAGGTCCGTGCCGCTCGTGTAGGCCGCCTGCGGGGACGTGAGCCAGAGCACCGCCTCGGCCACGTCCTGCGGGCGGCCCGCGCGGCCGAGCGGGAAAAGGCCCCGGCGCGCCGCGTCGAGCGTGTCGGGGTGCGCGTGCGCGTGCGGCACGTGCCCGGGCGAGACCATGTTCACGCGCACGCCGTGCGGCGCCTCCTCGAGCGCCCAGGCGCGCACGAGCACGAGCAGCGCGCTCTTGGCCGCCGCGTAGGCGGCGGTGCGGCGGCGCGCGCGCAGGCCCGCCAGGCCGCTCGTGCCGAAGAACACCGCGCTGCCGGCCGCGCGCCGCAGGAGCGCGCGCGCGGCGCCGAACACGAGGAAGGCCGACTCGGCGTTGCTCGCCAGCATGCGCCGCAGGTCGGCCGCGGAGGTCTCCTCCAGCGGCGCCGAGACGTACTCGCCGACCGCGTGCACCAGGCAGTCGAGGCGGCCCTCCGCGGAGGCCACCGCATCGAGCACGCGCTCGACCTGGGCCGGCTCGAGCAGGTCGGCCCGGTGCGCGCGCGCGCCGAACGCGGCGCGCAGCGCGCGCGCGCTCTCGTCCTCGCTGCGCCACACCACGTGCACGCGGTCGCCGCGCGCGGCGAGGCGCTCCGCGACCGCCAGGCCGAGGCCGCGCGCGCTGCCGGTGACCAGGCTGACGCGCGGGCCGTCGTCCTCCGCCCGCTCGTCGGCCGCGCCCACGCGCAGAGCTTAGCGCCCCGCGGCGCCGCGCGCGTGCGGCGGCGCGCTCAGCGGATCCAGCCGGCCCGCTCCGGGGGCCACAGCCGCACGTCCACGCGGCCGCGCACGTGGTCCGAGGGCACCAGGCCGAACTCGCGGCTGTCGGACGAGCGCTGGCGGTTGTCGCCCAGCACGAAGTAGGCGTCCTCCGCGACGAGCGTCGAGACGTACGAGCTGCGGTCGATCGAGGCCACGTAGGGCTCGTCGCACAGCGCGCCGTTCACCCACACGTGCCCGTCGGCCAGCGTGACCTGGTCGCCCGGCAGCCCGATCACGCGCTTGATGTAGTCCACGCTCGGGTCGAGCGGATAGCGCAGCACGATCACGTCCCCGCGCTCGACGCCGCCGACCAGGTAGCTCCACGGCTCGATCAGGATGCGGTCGCCGTCCTGGATGCCCGGCGCCATCGAGCTGCCGCGCACGACCGAGAGGTGGAAGAAGAAGGCGTAGAAGAGCACCGCGACCAGGCCCAGCCGCATGCCGTCGAGCAGGTGCGAGGCGGGGCGCAGCGGGAGCGCGGCCGGCACGGCTGCGCGCGGGAGCCGGGGGTCGGGGAGCGCGTCGTCCACGGTTCCGCTTTCGGAACGCGGCCCCCCGGGCCTTGACCGCCTGCGGACGGAACGCTGCTCGGCCTGCGCGGGTTCGCTAGGCTGCGCCCCCCATGAGCTTCCTCGACGGCATCCAGGACGGCCGGCCGCCTCGCCACGGGGTCGCCCGCACCGCCCTGGCCGTCGCGGCGAAGGAGCTCGCCTCCAGCCTGCGCGACCGCCAGACGCTGGTCTACCTGGTCGTGCTGCCGCTGGTGCTCTACCCCGTCCTCTTCTGGGCCTCGCTCGAGGCGGCCGCCGTCCTGCAGGGCACGGAGGAGGACCGCTCCGCGCGCGTCGGGCTGGCGGTCGCCGAGGGCGCCGCGCCCGACCCCGAGCGCGTGGCCGAGGCGCTCGCCGCCGACGAGGGCACGCGCCACCCGGGCCCGCTGGCGGTCGGGCCCGCGCCGGAGGGGGACGCGCGCGCGCTGCTCACGGGGCGCGGCGCCGCGCTCGAAGCGCTCGTCTCGATCCGCGCCGCGCCGGAGCCCTCGACGCTCGCCTTCGACTCGACGCGCGCCCGCTCGCGCCTGGCGCGCGAGCGCGTGCGCGAGCGGCTGGCGGCGCTGGCCGGCGCCCTGCGCGCGCAGGCGCTCGAGCGCGGCGGGCCGCCCGCCGCGTCGCTCGCCCCGCTGCGCCTCGAGCTGCACGACCTGGCCGAGCGCAGCGAGCGCGGCGCGTACGTGTTCTCGCTGCTCGTGCCGATCCTGTTCGTCTCGATGGGCATCCTCGGCGCCTTCTTCCCCGCCGTGGACGTCACGGCCGGCGAGCGCGAGCGCGGCACGCTCGAGACGACCCTGCTCTTGCCCGTGCCGCGCGCGGGGATCCACCTCGGCAAGGTGGCCGCCGTGACCGCCGCGGCGACGATCGCCGCCGCGCTGAACCTGATCGGCGTGGCCCTGGCGGGTGAGCGCCTGCTGGCCTCGCTCGCGCACGAGGGGGTCGGCGACGCGATCGCGATCCCCTGGGCGCGCCTGGCCGCCCTGCTGCCCCTGGGCGTCGTGTTCCTGGCCTGCGCGAGCGCGCTGCTCGTCGCGGCCGCCTCCTTCACCGACACCTTCCGCCAGGGCCAGTCGCTGCTCGGCGCGGTGCAGATCGTGCTGCTCGCGCCGGCCTTCGTGGCGCTCCTGCCGGGCCTGGAGCCGACGCGCGGGCTGGCCTGCGTGCCGGTGGTGCAGACCGTGCTCGCCTTCCGGACGATCCTGCAGCGCGGCGCGGCGACCGACCCGGGCTTCCTGGCGCTCGCGGCCGGCACGCAGGTCGTGTACGCCGCGCTCGCCACCGCCCTCGCGCTGCGCCTGGTCGGACGCGAGCGCTGGAGCGCCGCGCGCGCCCGCTGACATGCAGCCCCCCGTCCCCTCCCCCGGCGCCGCCGCCATCCGCACGCGCGCGCTGCGCAAGCGCTACGCGGATCCGCGCCGCGGCGAGGTCGAGGCCGTGGCCGGGCTCGACCTCGAGTGCCGCTACGGCGAGATCTACGGCCTGCTCGGCCCGAACGGCGCCGGCAAGACGACCACGCTGCGCATGCTCGCGACGATCCTCGCCCCGACCTCGGGCGAGGCCGTGGTCGCCGGCCTGGACGCCGTGCGCGAGCCGCTCGCCGTGCGGCGCGCGATCGGCTTCCTGTCGGCCTCGACCGGCCTCTACCCGCGCCTGACGCCGCGCGAGGTCCTGCGCTACTTCGGCCGGCTCGGCGGCCTGCCGCGCGAGCCGCTGGAGGCGCGGATCGAGGAGCTCGTGGCGGCCTTCGCCCTGCACGCCTTCGCCGACCAGCGCTGCGAGTCGCTCTCGAGCGGCCAGCGCCAGCGCGTCTCGATCGCGCGCGCGGTGCTGCACGACCCGCCGGTCCTGATCCTCGACGAGCCCACCACCGGCCTGGACGTGCTCGCCACGAGCGACATGATCGACTTCATCGCCGCGCGCCGCGCGGCGGGGCGCGCGGTGCTCTTCAGCACCCACGTCCTGAGCGAGGCCGAGCGCCTGTGCGACCGCATCGGCATCCTCGCCGGCGGGCGCCTGCTCGCGGTCGGGACGCTGGCGGAGCTGCGCGAGCGCACCGGCAAGCGCTGGCTCGACGAGGTCTTCCGCGCGCTGCTCGCGCGCGGCGCGGCGGAGGGCGCGTGAGGCCCGGCCCGGCCGTCTTCGCGACCGAGCTGCGCTCGCTCCTGCGCGATCGGCGCGCGCTGTTCCTCGCCGTCGTGCTGCCGATGCTGCTCTACCCGGCGCTCTTCGCCGGCCTCGACCGCTTCGAGGGCGCGGCGCGGCGCTCGGTCGAGGAGCGGCCCGCGCGCGTCGGCCACGACCTGGGCGCGCTGCCCGAGGCGCTGCGCGCGCGCCTGCTCGAGCGCTGGCGCGCGCCCGAGCGTCGCCTCGAGCTCTTCCCCCTCGCCGACGCCGGGCTCGCGCCCGAGTCGCTCGACGAGCTGGCCGCGCTGCCGCCCGGCGCGGCGCGCGCGCGCTGGTCGCGCCTGGCGACCGACCTCGCGCTGGCGGCGCGCCCCGCCGACGACGGCGGCTACGTCCTGAGCGGGGCCATGGACGGCTCGGACACGCTCTCGCGCTCGGCGGCCGAGCGCGTCGCGGCCGCGGTGGACGCGCTCGACCTGGCCCTGCTGGGCGAGCGGCTCGAGGCGCTGGGCGGCGACCCCGCCGCCTCGCTCGCGCTGGAGGAGCGCGACCTCGCCCGCGCCGAGGACGCGAGCGCGCGCGAGCTGGGCGAGCTCCTGCCGTTCCTGGCGGTCCTGATGCTGCTCTCGGGCGGCTCCTTCGCGGCGCTCGGCGCCTTCGCCGGCGAGCGCGAGGCGGGCACGCTGGAGACCCTGCTCGTCGCGCCGGTCGCGGCGCCGGCGATCGCGCGCGGCAAGCTCGCCGCGGTGCTCGCGACGGCGCTCGCGGCGCTGGCGGGGAACGCGCTGTCCTTCCTCGCCTGCCAGGCGCTCGGGCTCGGGCGCTCGAGCTTCCTGCCGCGCGTCCCGCTGGCCGTCCTGGGCGGGCGGCTGGCGCTCGGGCTGGCGCTGTTCCTGCCCTGCGCGCTCCTGCTCGCGGCGCTCCTGTGCCTGATCTCCGCGCGCGCGCGCAGCTTCCGCGAGGGCCAGCACTACCTGCTGCCGCTGCTGCTGGTCTCGATCGCGCCGGCCTCGCTCTCGATGGCCGGCCGCGTCGAGCTCGGCTGGCTGCTCGCGCTGGTGCCGATCGCGGGCAGCGCGCTCGCGCTGCGCGACGCCCTGGCCGGCCACCTCGCGCCCGGGCCGGCGGCGGTCGCGCTCGCGGCCGGCACCGGCTGGGCGCTGCTCGCGCTCTCGGGCATCGCGCGCACGCTCGACGCCGAGCGGCTCTTCGCCACGCGCGCGCCGCGCGCCGAGCACGGCGCGCGCCGGGCCGCCGCGCAGAGCGCGCTCGCCTGGGGCGCGCTCGGCGCGGTCGCCCTGTGGGCGATCGGCGGGCGCCTGCAGGCCTGGCGGCTCGCGCCGGGGCTGGCGCTGACGCTCGCCGTCTTGCTGCCCGCG
>CADEGS010000027.1:11144-30426 GCA_902826945.1 uncultured bacterium
GGCTCGGCCTCGGGCCGGGCCTCGCGCTCGTGACGCGCGGCCTGCACGCGCTGCAGGCGCGCGTGCTGCCGCTGCCGCGCGGCCTGGCCGAGACGGCGCTCGAGCTCGCGCCGGCGCTCTCCTTCGCGCTCCTGTGCGCCCTGCCCGCGGTGTTCGAGGAGCTCTTCTTCCGCGGCGTGCTGCTGCACGGCCTGCGGCACGACCGCTCGGCCGCGCGCAGCCTGCTCGTGCAGGCGGGCCTGTTCGCGGCCTCGCACGGCTCGCTCTACCGGCTGGTGCCGAGCGCCGTCGCGGGGCTCGCCCTGGGTGGGCTCGTGCTCGGCACGGGCTCGATCGCGCCCGCGATGCTCGCGCACCTCGGGCACAACGCGTGGCTGCTCTGGGGCGGGAGCGGGCTCGCGGCCGACCTCGGCGCCGGGGCGCTGGCGGCCGTCGGGCTGGGGCTGCTCGCGCGCCGCGCGCGCTAGCTGCGCTTGCCGCGCTTCCGATTGGCCTTCTGCTTGGCCACCGAGCTGCCGGAGCCCATGCCGATCTTCTTGACGCGCTGGCGTCCGCGCAGCGGGCCGCCGGTCTTGTTCTGGAATCTGGCCATCGGTGTCGTCCCGCGCCGGCTCCGGCGCCCTGGCGCTCCGGATCGGGCGGAATCTTGTAGCCTCGCGGCCGGCTGGCCGCAAGGCGAGACGCCGGGGCGGGCTTCCGAGGGCGAGGCCGACCGGCCCCGACGGCTCGCGGCCTGGTCCTAGCGCTGCCCCCCCGACCCGGGCTCCGTCCCCGGCGCGACGGGGGCGCTCGCCCTCGTGTCCGCGTATCCGAGGCCGTACAGGGCGTCGCTGAGGCCGCCATCGGCGGCCTGCTGCGCCTCCTCCTCGTCGAAGGCCGCGCGGCGCACGTCGAGGAGCGCCCGCAGGCGGGCGAGCACGTCGGGCCGCTCGGCCGCGAGATCGTGCAGCGCGCCCGGGTCGTGCGAGAGGTCGTAGAGCTCGTAGCGCGCGTCCGACCCCAGGCCGTGGCGCACGAGCTTGTAGCCCTGCTCGTAGAGCGCGATGCGCACGTCGCGCGGGTCGGGATGGTCGCGGTCCTCGACGAACAGCGTGCGCGGCGCGTCCTCGGGCAGCGCGAGCGCGTCGCGTCCCTCCATGTCCTCCGGCGGCGGCAGCCCTGCCAGCGCGAGCAGCGTCGGCGCGACGTCCACGCCCGAGACGGGCGTGCGGCGGCGCTCGCCCTGCGGCGCCGGCTCGGGCCGGCGCACGAGGAAGGGCACGCGCACCTGCACCTCGCCGATGTCCTCGTGGTACCACTGGTCGCGCTCGCCGAAGGCCTCGCCGTGGTCGGCCGTGACGAGCACCGCCGTGCCGCCGCGCTCGAGCGCGAGCGCGTCGAGGAAGCCGCTCACGGCGCCGTCGAGCTGGCGGATCTCGGCCTCGTACAGCTCGCGCACGTGGCGGCGGTCGTCCTCCGAGATCGCCTGGCCCGCGCGCCAGCGGTCGCTGCGGAAGAGGTAGCCGTCCACCGCGCCGGCGTAGGGCCCGACGAGCTCGCGCGCCGCGCGCTCGTCCGGCACGTAGGGCCAGTGCACGTCGTAGAGGTTCACGAAGCAGAACCAGGGCCGCGGGTCGTCCTCGCGCAGCCACGCCAGCGCGCGCGCGAGCACGGCGCCGGCCGGGCGCTGGAAGCGCTGGAACCAGTGCGGCTCCCCGTTGTTGCGCAGCCCGGGGAAACGCGCGGCGAGGAGCGTCTGCACGTCGTGCACGGCCTGCCAGGCGCGCGTGTCGCACACCGGCGGATCCACCTGGTCGTCGTAGCGCTCGAAGCCGTCGCGCAGGCCGGTGCGCCCGGCCAGGACGTCGGTGCCGACGAAGGCGCCGGTGCGGTAGCCCGCGGCGCGCAGCGTCGTGGCGATCGAGGTCGCGCGCGTCGGGTCGTAGCGCATGCGCAGGAGGCGCGCGCCGTGCGTCGAGGGGTAGACGCCGGTCAGCAGCGAGAGGTGCGACGTGAAGGTGAACACCGAGGTCGAGAGCGAGCGCTCGAACACGACGCTCTGCTGCGCCAGGTCCGCCAGGCCGGGCGAGGTCGGCCGCTCGAAGCCGTAGGGCTGGAGTCGGTCGGAGCGGCAGGTGTCCCACACGAGCAAGAGCAGGTTCGGGCGCCCCGCGCCGGCCCCCGCGTCCCGCGCGGGCGCGGGCTGCGCCGCCGCCCGCGGCGGCAGCAGCGTCGCCGCCAGCAGGGCCGCGCCGGCGGCCAGCGCGGCCAGCGCGCGCCCGCGCAGCCCGCGCAGCAGCCGCGCGAGGATCCAGAGCAGCGCGAGGCCGACGGCGAGCGTCGCGCCCACCTCGAGCGCCGTGCGCGCGCTCGCCAGACCGCGCGTCGCGCCGCCGAGCTGCGTGTGACGGTCGAGCACGCCGTGCACCGCGATCGGCAGCGCCATCCACCCCAGCAGCACGGCCGGCGGCCAGGGGCCCGACCGGTCCCTGCGCCGCAGGAGGCGCAGCGTCAGCCAGGCGGGCGCGAGCGCCAGCGCACCGAGCGCGAGCCAGAGCAGGCTCGCCTGCCAGGCGAGGGCCGGGTCGCGCGGTCGCCAGGGGAGCTCCGCGCGCGCCATGACCGTCTCGGCCGCGCCGAGGACCAGCGCCAGGAAGGGCAGGGCGGCGAGCAGGCGTCGCATCGATCGACCGCTAGCGCGCTTGCGCCGGAGCGTGGAGCACGCGCACCTCGAGCCGGGCGCCGGGGATCTCGCGCTCCAGCGCGGCGGGCAGGCGCTCGAGGAAGTACGTCGCCAGGTCCGCCAGGCGCGCGGCGGGGTCGGGCACGGCGGCCCCCGGGGGATAGGTCGGGACGGTGCGCGCCTGGAACGCGTCGAGCTCCGCGCGTGCCAGCGCGACCGGCGCGGGCAGCTCGACGACGATCGCCGCGCCCTCGCGGCGCGCGAGCTCCTGCGGCAGCGACGCGCAGTCGACGCCCCACACGACCGGGACCCCGCCGTCGGGAGCCGCGACGCGGTGCGTCACGATCCACGGGCACGCGTCGGAGAAGCGCGCGAAGCGCGCCAGGCGGTGGTGGATCTGCGGCGCGCCGTAGACCAGCCACTGGTCGAGCCGCCCCTCGAGCGTGGTCGGCGCGGCGGCCAGGATCGCGGCGCGCCGGCGCTCGAGCCGCGGGCGCTCGGCCGCGTAGTAGCCCGCGCCGGTGGCCAGCCCGACGAGGACGATGCAAAAGAGCACGAGCAGACCGCGCGGCCGACCGGGCCTCCGTCGCTCGGAGGGGTGCATCCGGCCCAGTGTGGTGCCGGGGCCGACGGTTGTCCATCGCGGGCGGGCGCCGGCCTTCTTGCGCGGCGCGCGCGGGCGTATGCTCGCCTGCGAGGCGCAGCGTGGGACGGCGGATCTTCATCGGCGACATCCAGGGCTGTCGCGAGGAGCTCGAGCGGCTGCTCGACCGCACCCGCTACGACCCCGCCTCCGACGAGCTGCACCCGGTCGGGGACCTGGTCAACCGCGGCCCCGACAACCTGGGCGTGCTGCGGCTCTTGCGCTCGCTCGACGCGGGCGGCGTGCTCGGCAACCACGACCTGCACCTCCTGCGCACCTATCGCGGCACGCGACCCCTGCGCCCGCGCGACACGCTCGCCGACGTGCTGCAGAGCGAGGAGCGCGAGGAGCTCGTGCCCTGGCTCGCCGCGCGCCCGTTCCTGCGCCGCTGGAAGGACGTCTACCTCGTGCACGCCGGGCTGCACCCGCGCTGGAAGAACCCCGCCAAGCGGCTGGACGGCGCCGACGCGTTCGCGCCCGGCGACGACGCGCGCTTCGCGGTGTCGGTGCGCGTGTGCGACGACGAGGGACGCCTGCCCGACGGCGACGACACGCGCACGAGCGAGCGCTTCCGGCCCTGGTACGAGTTCTACCGCCAGGAGGAGCACGACGGCCGCACGGTCGTCTTCGGCCACTGGTCGGTGCGCGGCCTGATCCACCAGCCCGACCTGCGCGGCCTGGACACGGGCTGCGTGTGGGGCCGCCAGCTCTCGGCCTGGATCGCCGAGGAGGACCGCATCGTGCAGGTCGATGCGCGCCGCGCGTACGCGCCGCTCGACGCGTAGCGTCAGCCGGCCGCGAACAGGCGCCGCCAGAGGTCGGTCTGCAGCAGACCCTCGGGGTCGAGGCGGCGCTTGAGGGCGAGGAAGGCGTCGAGGCGCTCGGCGGGGAACATGCGGCGCGCGTGGGCGGCGCCCAGCACCGAGTCCTTCGCGAAGTAGAAGCGCCCGCCGGCGTCGATCACGAGGTCGGCCAGCAGGTGGCAGTGGCGCCACAGGCGCTCGCGGCGCGCCGGCGTGACCTTGAAGTCCATCGCGAAGCTCCAGCCGTCCATCGCGTGCGTCATCCAGAACGCGTCGGGGCGATGGCGCTTGTAGACGCCGAGGTAGGGCACCAGCCCGGCGGCCTGCGAGCGGCGCAGGATCTCCGTGTTGACCTCCAGCGCGCGCTCGCGCGGCAGGAAGGTCTGGAACTGGATCAGGCCGTGGCCGGGGCGGCGGCCGTAGGACCACTTCCAGTTCGGGACGAAGTCGAGCAGGAAGGCGAACTGCGCGTGCGACCAGACGTGCGGCTCCCCCATCGCCTCGATCCGCCCGGCCCAGTACTTGGCCGCGTTGACGAAGCGCAGGCCCGGGTCGTTGTTCAGGAGGCGCAGCACGCGCCACAGCTCGGACTTCGGGAAGCCCAGGATGCTCCCGGGCAGCGTCTGGTGCGCCACCGTGAGCGTGCGCTCGGGGTCGGGGTCCGCGCCCTCGGGCAGGTAGCGCGCGTCGTGCACCTGGCCGCGGCCGAGCGCGTCGCCGCGCGCGAGGCAATCGACCCAGCCGACGAGGTAGTCGGCGACCGCCGTGCGCTCCTGCATGCACTCCATCATCTCGCGCAGGTCGCGCGTGGCGACGGCGCGCACGGCGAGGTTCCCCGAGTGCACGCGCTTCGTGCGCAGGCGCACGCGGCTGAGGACGCCCAGCGCGCCGAAGCCGCCGATGGCGGCGTGGAACAGGTCGGGGTTCTCGTCGCGGCTGGCCGTGACGAGCTCGCCCGAGGGCAGCACCACGTCGAGGTCCAGGATCGCGTCGCCGATCGGCCCCACGGCGAAGTTGTTCTTGCCGTGGATGTTCATCGACGCGGCGCCCGCCAGCGTCGGGAACATCGTCCCGGACACGACCCGCGGCCACCAGCCGTGCGGCAGGATCGTCTTCCAGAGCGTCTCGATCGTCGCCCCCGCCTCGAGGTCGGCCACGCCGGTGGCGGGGTCGAACGAGAGCAAGCGGCTCATGCGCGACACGTCGAGCACGCGCCCCGGCGACCCCGTGCTCGCGTCGCCGTAGCTGTTCCCGGCGCCGCGCAGCGCGAGCGGCACGCCGTCGGTGCGCGCCTCGGCCAGCGCGGCGCGGATCCCCTCCACGTCGCGCGGCCGCACGACGCGCGCGTACGCGCCGCTCGACATGCCCCACGCCTCGACGTAGGCGTAGGCGCGCTCGGGCGGCCCGCCCTCGCCCTTCATACGTTCAGCTTGCGGAACAGGAACGAGGGGATGGCGCGGATCACGAGCATGATCCAGCGCCAGCGGCGCGGCACGTAGCGCACGTTCACGCGGTCGCGCGCCGCGCCCAGGATCTGCGCCGCCGCGTCCTCGACCGGGATGACCGGCAGCACGGCCGAGGGCCGGATGTCCTGCGTCATGACCGTGTCCACGTAGCCCGGGCGCACCGTGCACACGTGCACGCCGTAGGCGCCCAGGCGGTTGCGCAGCGCCTCGAGGTAGGTGTTCATCGCGGCCTTGCTGGTGCAGTAGGCCGGATGCCCCTTGCGGCCGCGGTCGCCCGCGACGGACGAGATGCCGACGATCGTGCCCGAGCGCTGCGAGAGGAAGAGCTCCGCCGCGGGGTTGCACCAGGCGACGCAGCCGCCGGTGTTCACCGCCAGGATCGAGAGGTCCTTCTGCGTGTCGTACTCGCGCTCGCCGATCGGCGGCATGATGCCGGCCGCGTACACGAGCAGGTCGAGGCCGCCCAGGGCGCGCACGAGCTCCTCGAACAGCGCCGGGACGCCGGCCGGGCGGGCCACGTCGTGCGCGCGCACCAGCACGGCCCCGCCGGCGCTCGCGCTGTCCGCCTCGAGCTCGCGCGCGAGCGCGCGCAGCTCGCCCTCGCGGCGCGCCAGGGCGGCCACGCGGTAGCCCTCGCGCGCGAGCTGTCGCACCAGCGCCGCGCCGATGCCCGAGCTCGCGCCGACGACGATCGCGCGCCGGCGGGAGGGCGGCACGCCCGCCAGGGAGGGCGGCGCGGGGCTCGCGGGGGTCGTGCTGGCAGCGCCCATGGCCTCTCTCGCGCCGCCTCGCGGCCGCGCCATGATCGGCCGCGGCGCGACGAAACGCAAACGCGGAGCGCGGCGGTCAGGGCGGGGTCGTCGCTTGGAAGGCCGCGCGCGCGATGCTCTCATGCGTCGATGCCGCTCGCAGCGAGCGCGCCGGAGGGCGCCGCCGCCTCTCCCCGCCGTCCCGGGCTCGCGCTCGCGCTGGCCCTGTGCGGCGCGTGCGCGCGCGGCGGCGAGGGCGAGCGCGAGCCGCCCGACCTCGCGACCGTGCTCGCGCGCGACCGGGCCGCGGCCTGGTTCGCGGCCGGTCGCTGGGACGAGGCCGCGGACGCGCTGGCGCCCCTGGTCGCGGCCGGCGGCGCCGCGGCCGAGGACCTCGTGCGCGCGGCCGGCGTCGAGCTCGCACGCGGCGCGTGGGAGGCGGCCACGCCGCTCGCGCGGCGCGCGCTCGCGCTGCGCCCCGACGATCCGGCCGCGCACTGGTGCGCCTATCGCCTGGCCCTCGCGCGGGGGGACGGCGAGGGCGCGCTGGCGCACCTCGAGCGCGTGCACGCGCTCGCGCCCGCCGACGTCCCGGCCCAGCTCGCGCTGGCGACCGTCGCCGGCGCGCTCGGGCACGCGGCGAGCGCCGAGCGCCACTTCGCCGCGCTGCTCGGTCGCGCGCCCGCACGCGGCGCGCGCTGGCTGTGCGCGGCGCTCGCCGGGCACGCGCAGGCGCTGGAGTCGCTCGGCCGGCCAGAGGAGGCCCGGCGCGCGCGCGAGGAGCGCGAGCGCCTGCTCGAGGCCGGCATCGCGGACCCCACGCGCGAGGAGCTCGACCGCGGCAGCTTCGGGCGGGTCGAGCCGGCGCGCCCGGGGCCGGTGGCGGACGCCGCCGCGCTGGAGGCGCTGCTCGGGCCGCCGCCGGAGGGCCGGCTGGAGCCTCTCGCGCCGACGACGCTCGAGGGCGTGCGCGGCCTGGTCGGGCTGGCGCGCGCGGCGCCCGAGTCCGCGGGCGAGGCCTGCGCGGCGCTGCCCTTCGCCCCCGAGGACGTGCTCGCGTACGGCGCCGAGGGCGTGCGCCTCATGCGCCTCGTGGACGGCCAGCTGCGTTCGGTCGAGACCGTGCTCGAGCAAGGCACCAGCCTGGTCGTGCCCGTCGCGCTGCGCGCGCGGGAGGCCGGAGCGCGAGCCGACGCGGACGCGGACGCGGAGCTCCTCGCCGTGACCGACGCCGGGCTGGTGCTGCTCGAGCACACGCCGGCCGGCTGGCGGCGCGCGCGCGAGCGGCCGCTGGTCGCGGACGGGTTCCCGGTCGCGGACCTCGCGCCGCTCGACTTCGACCGCGACGGAGACCTGGACCTGCTGCTCGTCGGCGCCGAGGGTGCGCGCCTGCTGCGCAACGACCGCACGCGCGCGGGCGGCGAGCTGGTGGACGCGAGCGCCGAGGCGGGCCTGTCGGCCGCGCCCGCGCTCGCCTCGTGCGCGGTCGAGGACCTCGACGACGACGGCGACCCGGACCTCCTCCTGGCCGGCGCGGGCGGGCTCCTGTGGTTCGCGAACGCGGGGCACGGGCGCTTCACCGACGCCACGCGCGCGCTGCCTCCGGCCGCGCGCGTGAGCCCGTCGGCGCTCGTCTGGGACCTCGTTCCCGACGCGCGGCCCGACCTCCTGATCGGCGGCGAGCGCGGCGCGCTGCTCGTCGCCGCGGCGCGCGGGCGCTGGAGCGTGCGTCCTCTCGCCGGCCTCGCCGGCGTGCGCGCGCCGGCCGTGCACGACCTCTTCCACGCCGGCGTCGAGCTGTGCCTGTGGCCGGATCCCGAGCGCGGGCTGATGGCCCTCGCGCCGCTCGAGGCGCCCGCCGGCCCCCGCGCGCTGCACGGCGTCGACGAGCTTGCCCCGGCCTCGTGCGCCCTGGCCGACCTCGACGGCGACGGCGTGCGCGACGTCGTCGAGTCCGACGGGCGCAACCTGCGCGCCCTGCTCGTGCGCGGGGCCGCGGGCGCGCTGCGCGTCTCTCTGCGCGGGGGCGCGCAGAACCCGCGCGGCGTCGGCGCGACGCTCGAGGTGCGCGCCGGGCCGCTGTACCGGCGCGTGCACGCGGGCGGGGAGCCGATCGAGATCGGGCTCGGCCGCGCGCGCCGCGTGGACGTGCTGCGCGTCACCTGGCCGGACGGGCGCGTGCAGACGGAGCTCGACCTCGCCGCGCCGGGGCGCTACGTCGTCCGTCAGCCGGGCGAGCGCTCGGGCTCCTGAGCCGCGGCGGCGACGCCCGGCGCGGCTCCGCGGCGCAGGGAGGGCGTGCGCGTCACGAGCCGGATCCCGGCGAAGAGGAGCGCTCCGGCCGCCAGCGCGGCCGGCCCCGGTCGCTCGCGGAAGGCGACCCAGCCGCCCAGCCCCGCGACGAGCGGCTGCAGCGTGATGAAGACGGCCGTGGTCGAGGCCGACACGCGCGCCAGCGCGTACGTGTTCACGAGGTACGCGAGCACGGTCGCCCCGACGAGCAGGTAGGCGAGCGCGCCCCAGGTGGCCGCCGGGACGCGCGGCACGAGCGGCTGCCCGTGCGCGACCAGCGGCACGGCCGCGGCCGAGAGCAGGAACACCCACGCGATCACCGTCGTGGGCGCGTAGCGCGCGAGCAGCGGCCGGGCCATCACCAGGTACGCGGCGTAGCTCAGGCAGTTCAGCACGATCAGCGCGTTGCCGAGCGCGCGCTGCGGCGCCGCCGCGCGCGGCGCCTCGCCCGCGAGCGCGAGCAGCACGGCGCCGCCGAGCGCCAGGGCGATGCCGAGCGCGCGCCCCCACAGGAAGCGCTCCTGGCGCGCGAGCACCGCCAGGGCGTAGGTGAAGACCGGGATCAGCACCATCAGGAGCGCCGCGTCCACCACGCTCGTGCGCACCACGCCCTCGATCGCGAGCAGCTGGTTGCACACGATGCCGCACAGCGCGCAGGCGAAGAGGCGCGGCAGGTCGGCCGCGCGCGGCCACGCGCGGCGGCCCTCGCGCGCGAAGGCCAGCGCGCCCAGCACCGGGGCGGCGAACGCGATGCGCCAGGACACCATCGCGCGCGGCGTGAACCCGTGACCGCCGTCGCCGGCCAGCTTGACGAAGACCGCGAACAGGCCGAACAGGACCTGCACGCCGACCAGGGCGATCGTGCCCTGGCGGCGGCGCAGGCGCTCCGCGGGGGAGAGGGAGTCGTGCACGCGCGGCGCGTCGGCTCCCGGGGGCGCGCCGCCGGAGGGACGTCCGCCCGTCCGCGCGCCGCCGCTCGCGCCTTCGCGACCGAGCATCCTACCCGGCCGGGCGCGGGTTCCGCCGGCGGCGCTCGGGATGCGGCGATTGCGCCGCGGGGCGGCGCGAGACGCGGGCTAGACTCCCCCGCCATGGCGGACGCGCCGGAGCTCCCCCGTCCCTGGCCGCTCGTCGCGAGCGAGCCCGGGCCCGACCTGATGGTCGCGCGCGCGCGCTATGACGTGCTCGAGAACCCGCGCACGCGCCAGCGCCTGCGGCGGCTCGTGCTCGACACCGCCGACTGGGTCAACGTCGTCGCGCTGACGCCGGAGCGCGAGCTCGTGTGCGTGCGCCAGTTCCGCTTCGGCACCTCCTCGGTCACGACCGAGATCCCCGGCGGCGTGGTCGATCCGGGCGAGGCGCCGCTGGAGGCGGCGCGCCGGGAGCTGCGCGAGGAGACGGGACACACCGCGGAGCGCTGGACCGCGCTCGGCACGGTCGAGCCCAACCCGGCCTTCCACAACAACCTCTGCCACCACTTCCTGGCGCAGGACGCGCGCGCCACGCACCCGCTCGCGCTCGATCCCGGCGAGGACATCGTCGTCGTGCACCTGCCGCTCGACGAGGTCGCGCGGCGCCTGGCCAGCGGCGCCATCCGCCACAGCCTGGTCGTGAGCGCGCTGTGCCGCGTCCTGGACCTGCGCGTCGGGATCTCCCTCTGATCCCCTTGCGCGCGCCCGCGCGGCTTCGCGAGATGGGGGCGCCCGGGCCGCGCCCGGCGCACTAGAATCCGGCCCTCCGCGAGACCGCACCCTGGAACCCATGCGACCGCACGCCATGCCTCGCCCCGCGCTCCTGCTCGCCCGCACGGCCGCCTGCGCCGTGCTCGTCGCGCCCGCCTGCCGCACCGTCCTGCCGCCCGAGCCGGAGGCGTTCGAGACCTGGACCGACGCCGGCGCGGGCGTGGAGGACACGGAGCTCGCGCGCCTGTGCGCGGATTACTGGGACGAGCACCTGGCCGCCGCCCCCATCGCGGCCACCTACCTCGGCGACCTGCGCAACAGCGACCAGGTCGACCTGAACGACCCGCGCTCGCTGGAGCTGCGGCGCGCGGCGCTCGAGCAGCTCGAGCGCCGCCGCCTGCGCCTCGCGCCGGGCGCGCTGAGCGAGGGCGACCGCATCACCTGGGAGCTGCTCGGCGAGGAGCTCGAGAAGGAGATCGGCTCGATCGACCTCGACTTCGCCTCGTTCACCGTCGATCCCGTCGAGGGACCGCACGTGCGCTTCCTGAACCTGGCCCAGGTCCAGCCGACGCGCACGCCGCGCGAGCGCGAGCGGCTGGTCGCGCGCTGGCAGCGCTTCGGCGACGCGATCCGCCAGACGCAGCGCAACCTCGCGCGGGGCAAGCGCGCCGGGCTGCTGCCGACGCACACGGCGGTGCAGAAGACGATCGAGCAGGTCGAGGCCATCCTCGACACGCCGCCGATGGACTCGCCGCTGGTGCAGGCGGTGACCGGCGGCGGCCGCTGGGTGGACCTGCCGCCCGGCGCCTCCGTGGCCGAGGTCGCGCACGCGGAGCTCGGCGACGCGCGCCGCGCGCGCGAGCTGCGCCTGGCGAACCTGCACCTGCAGGAGGGCGCGCGGCTCTCGGTCGGCACGCGCGTGCTCGTGCCGGCGGGCGACGACTCGCTCACGCCCGAGGAGCGCGGCAAGGTGCTCTACGGCGCGCTCACGGCGGTCGAGCAGAGCTTCTACCCGGCGCTCGCGAGCTACCGCGACTTCCTGCGCGACGAGCTGGCGGCGGTCGCGCGCACGGACGAGGAGGTCGGCCTCTCCAGCCTGCCCGGCGGCGCCGAGCTCTACCGCAGGCGCATCCACGCCGAGACGTCGCTGCCGCTCGAGGAGTGCGATCCGAAGGCCATCCACGACTACGGCCTGGCCGAGGTGGCGCGCATCCGCGGCGAGATCGGCGCGCTGGGCCAGAAGCTCTTCGGGACCTCCGACGTGCGCGAGATCCAGCGCCGTTTGCGCCACGACCCGGGCATGCACTTCACGACCCGCGAGGAGGTGCTGGCCAAGGCCCGCGAGGCGCTGCTGCGCGCCCAGCGGCGCGTGCCGCAGTTCTTCGGCATCGTGCCGCGCGCGCCCTGCCAGGTCGTGCGCATCGCCGAGCACGAGGAGCGCGACTCGACCATCGCCTACTACCGCGAGCCGGCCGCCGACGGCAGCCTGCCCGGCCGCTACTTCGTGAACACGTACGCGCCCGAGACGCGCCCGCGCTACGAGGCCGAGGTGCTGGCCTTCCACGAGGCCGTGCCCGGCCACCACCTGCAGATCGCGATCGCGCAGGAGCTCGCCGGCCTGCCGCGCTTCCGCCGCCACCTCGGCTCGACCGCGTTCGTCGAGGGCTGGGCGCTCTACTCCGAGCGCCTGTGCGAGGAGATGGGCCTGTACTCCTCCGATCTCGACCGGCTGGGGATGCTCTCGTTCGACGCCTGGCGCGCCTGCCGCCTGGTGCTGGACACCGGTCTGCACGCCTTCGGCTGGAGCCGCGACCAGGCGATCGACTACCTCTACGAGAACTCGCTCCTGGCGCGCAACAACGTCGAGAACGAGGTCGACCGCTACATCGCGTGGCCCGGCCAGGCGCTGGCGTACAAGATCGGCCAGCGCGAGATCCTGGACCTCTTGCAGGAGGCGCGCGCGCAGCTCGGGGCGAGCTTCTCCTGGGCGGAGTTCCACGACCGCGTGCTCGAGAACGGCGCCGTCTCCCTGCCCGTCCTGCGCGGCGTGATCCGCCGCTGGCTCGGCCTGCCGCTGTCCGAAACCGGCGGGCTGAGCTAGCCTGAGGGCGCGGCGGCAGCCCCGGCGCCGCCGCTCCTCCACCCGGGAGGACCGGGGGCCTCGTCTCGCGGCGCCCCCGCGGCTCACCCCGCCGGAATCGCTCGCATTGACCACGACCGCGCTCGAACCGAAGACGCTGACGCTCCTCGACCAGGCCCGAGACGGCGACACACGGGCCTGGAAGACGATCCACGAGCGCTACCTCGGCTCGCTGGCCTACGTCGCCCGGATGTTCCTCGCCGGCTCGCCGCAGCGGCAGTTCAGCGTCGACGACATCCTGCAGGAGTGCTTCCTGAAGGCGTGGAGCCGGATCGGGAGCTTCGAGTACCGCGGCGAGGGCAGCTTCCTCGCCTGGCTCGTGCGCATCGTCCACAGCGAGGTCCGCAACCGCCAGCGCGCCCCGCGGAACGCCGAGCGCGGCCTGGACACGGGCCTCCTCGAAGGACGCGGAGAGGACGACGGCGCCGCGCCGAGCCCGTCGGAGGCCGCCATCCTCTCCGAGGAGCGCCAGCGCCTGCGCGACGCGTTCGCGAGCCTCTCGCGGCGCGACCAGCTCATCGTCGCGCTGCGCTTCGGACAGGAGATGACCTGGACGGAGATCGCCGAGGCGCTGGGGATGTCGCGCGGCGCGGCGGCGCAGCGCTTCCTGCGCGCGCTCGAGAAGATCAGCAAGACCACGAGGGGCGACGGCCACCACGCCGGATAGCGCGGGTCGGGCGAGGGGGCGAGTGGCGCGAGACCCGGAGCTCGATGTGGGCGAGGCGTTCGACACCGGCTCCGAGCGCGTGCGCCGGCTGTGCGCCGAGTACATCGCCGCCCGCGAGCGAGGGCAGGTGTCGCCCGAGCCCTTCCTCGAGCGCGCGGGCGACGAGCGGCCGGCGCTCGCCGCGATGCTCGCCACGCTGGCGGACCTGACGCCGTGCGACCCGATCGCCC
The DNA here is from genome assembly GCA_902826945.1 of uncultured bacterium. The sequence continues at coordinate 24,479 of CADEGS010000027.1, forward strand.
TGGGCCGCTTCCGGCTGCTGGGCAAGATCGACGGGGGCGGCCAGAGCAGCGTCTTCCTGGCGCACGATCCCGACCTGCGCCGGCAGGTCGCGGTGAAGCTCTTGCGCGACACGCACTTCGACCGCGTCGAGCGCGAGTGGGTGCTGAACGAGGCGCGCTCGGTGGCGAGGCTCGAGCACCCCGGCCTGGTGCGCGTGCTCGACGTCGGGCACGACGGGGGGCGGGCGTTCCTGGTCATGGAGCACCTGGCCGGGCCGTCGCTGCGGAAGGTCCTGCGCGGGCTGCGCGGCGAGGGCGCGCCGGAGGAGCGCGCGCGAGAGGTGCTCGCGCGGCTCGACCCGGTCGCGGGCCGGCTCGAGCTCCTGATCGGCCTGGCCGAGGCGCTGGCCCACTGCCACGAGCGCGGCGTGCTGCACCGCGACGTGAAGCCGGAGAACATCCTCTTCGACCAGGAGGGGAACGCGCGCTTCATCGACTTCGGCCTGGCGCACACCGGCGTCGAGGGGCAGGAGCAGCTCCTGATCACGCAGCGGCTGATCGGGACGCCGGGCTACATCGCCCCCGAGCAGATCGACCACGAGCGCACCGGCTCGGACCCGCGCAGCGACCAGTTCGCGTTCGGCGTCCTGTGCTACGAGGTGCTGACGCTCGAGCGCCCCTTCCAGGGCGAGACCGCGACGCAGGTCAACCAGCGCGTGGTCACGACCGTCCCGCGCCGGCCGCGCAGCCTGAACCCCGCGCTGCCCGCGAGCCTGGAGCGCGTCGTGCTGCACGCGCTGGAGAAAGACCCGGGGCAGCGCTATCCCACGCTCGCCGCGATGGCCGCCGACCTGCGCGCGGTGCGCGACCTGCGACCGGTGTCGGTGGAGGCGCCGGGCCCGGCGCAGCGCGCGCGCCTGTGGGTGCGGAGGAACCGGAAGGCGCTGGCGATCGGCGCGGCCGTCGGCGCGCTCCTGCTCGGCAGCTGGATCGGAGCCCGCCTGGAGGAGGAGACGCGGGCGCGTCGCCTCTTGCGCGGCGAGCTGGATCTCCTGCGCGTGGACGCAAAGGATCCTCGGGGGCTGACGGAGGGCGTGAACGAGTCGGAGAGGCTCCTCGCGCGCGCGGCCGATCTCCAGCGTTCGTGGACCGCCTTCCTCTTCTCGGACATCTGTGGCCTCGTCCGCGGCAAGCAGGAGGCGCTCGCGGCGCATTGCGCAGACGCCTACCGCGAGTCTCGCCGGGAGTCCGAGACGCTGGGGACACGCTTCCAGAGCGACGATTGGAGCGGACTGGCCCTTCTCCTCCGTCCCATCGCGCCGCGCGTGTGGGAGCAGATGGATCACCGGCGGCTCCTGTTGCCTGCCGGAGTGCGCCCCGACGAGGTGCAGCTTCTCGAGCAAGTCCTGCACGACCGCACGGAGGACGGCGGGGTCACCCACACATGCTTCTCCGGCTATCGCGAGTATCGAGAGATCCCCTTCGTGGAGCGTCCGGGGGCGGGCGTCTACAGGGTCCGGCTCTCCGGCCCGGATGGACGCCTGCTCGCGGAAGCCGACTTCCGGGTCGCGGATGCCGACCTCTACCCGATCACGCTCGAGCTTCGTCCTCCCGACGAGGACTTGCTCGGCAGCTCCCATCCGCTCCCGAGCTCGTGGGTGTCGTTGCAAGACTACCTGCTCGACCCGCCCCCCTCGACTGCCCCGCCCCCTGCGACGGCTCCGCCTCCCTCTCCCCGCCCTCCGATCACGCTGCGAGTCGAGGTCCCGGCATTTCATCTCTCGGAGCTCGTGACGAGGAGCGAGGCCGCCCGCTTCGCTCGGGAGAGCGGCATCCTCCTGCACGATCCCCCGGACGGCGTGATCTACCAGCAGACCCCGATGCTGGAACGAGGCCCGGATGCTCCGGCCTGGCTGCCGTTCGAGGAGGCGGAAGCGTACGCGCGATGGCGTGGCGGTCGACTCCCGACGGCCTGCGAGCTCCTCGCGGCAAACGCCGCCGGCCGCGTTCCCGTTCGCGGCAAGGACCGGAGAGGCCATGGAGAGTGGGTCTCCGACCTCGCCTTCGACGCCGCGCCGGAGCAGGCGAGCCTCTTCAAGTACGACCCGGCGGTCCGCTACCTGGGAGGCGAAGACGCGATGGGCTTGATGAGCGTACTGAACGGAGTGCCCGTGACGAGCGGGGCGCCTCGTGAGCGTCTCGGCGAGGGGGAGGATTCGCGCTGGATCGGTACGTGCTTCCGTGTCGCGTTCAGCGATCCCTGAGGAACACCAGATCGTCTCGCATTCAGGCCTATCGACGGAGAGAACGACATGGATCAGCCTTCGCCCGACGCGGAGAAGAAGCTCGACGCCCGCGTCTATCTGAAGAACGCGACCGCGCTGCCCGATTCGACGACCAACGGCAACGTGCTGTACGTAGCGACGCTCGTGTTTCCCGTCGTCCGCATGGACGGAGGGGCTACCAACGCCATCCTGCGCACCAAGAACCTGCTCGAGGCGCGCTTTCCCGGCGACACGAGCCAGATCCTCTACGACGAGTTCCACTACGAGGTCGTCATGAACGCCTGGCCGAAGGGGCACTGCATCATGTGCACCGGCCTGGCCGTCTTCGAGGTGACGATCGGCATGGACGTCGTCGTCGTCGAGGTGCGCGAGAGCGTGCACTACGGCTGACCCGCCGCGTCCGGGGGAGCCGGCGCGTTCTGCTAGACTCCCCCGGATGCCCCCCGCATCGGTCCTGATCGTCGGCGGCGGCGTCGCAGGGCTGGCGACGGCCTGGTGGCTGGCGCGGCGCGGCGGCGTGCGCGTCGCGCTGGTCGAGCGCGCCGGGGGGCTCGGCCGCGAGTCGAGCGGCAAGAACGCCGCGATCCTGCGCACGGCGTGCGCCGACCCGCTCGAGCGCGAGCTCGCCGCGCGCGGCGCGCGCTTCCTGCACGCGCCGCCCGCGGGCTTCGCGGCGCAGCCGCTCGTCGCGCGCTGCGGCCTGATCCTGACCGCGGGCGAGCGCGGCGCCGCCGAGCTCGAGCGCTGGATCGCCGCCGTGCCGCCCGACGTGCCCGTCGAGCCCCTCGCGCCCGACGCCTTCCGCGCCGCCGCTCCCCACTATCGCGGCGCGCTCGTGCGCGCCTGGCGCTTTCCCGAGGAGGGGCGCCTCGACACGGCCGGCCTGGTCGAGGCCTACGCGGACGGCGCTCGCCGCGCCGGAGCGCGCATCGAGACGGGCACGGCCGTGCGCGAGCTTCTCGCGGAGCCGGACGCGGCTCGCGGCGTGCGGCTCGCCGACGGGCGCACGCTCGAGGCTGACGCGGTCGTGCTCGCCGCCGGCGCGTGGGCCGGCGCGCTGGGCGCGGGCGCGGGCTCGCGCCTCGCGCTGCACCCGACGCAGCGGCACCTGCTCGTGACCGCGCCCGACGCGCGCGTCGCGCCCGGCGGGCCGGTCGTGTGGGGGCTCGACGACGCCTTCTACGCGCGGCCCGAGGCCGGTGGCCTGCTCCTGTGCGCCTGCGACGAGACGCCGGCAGACCCCGACGTCTGCGCCGACGACCCACGCGCGCTCGAGGCGCTGCGCGCGCGCGCGCGCGCGCTCGTGCCCGCGCAGGCCGCGCTCCCCGTCGCGCGCGCCTGGCACGGCCTGCGCACCTTCACCGACGACCGCCGCTTCGCGGTCGGCTGGGACGCCGACGTGCGCGGCCTCTTCTGGGTCGCCGGGCTGGGCGGCGCGGGCATGGTGACGAGCCCCGAGGTCGGGCGGCTGGCGGCCGAGCGGCTGTGCGGCGGCGCCGCCGACGACCCGCTGGCGCGCGCGCTCGATCCCGCGCGGCTGACGCAAGGCGCGCTCCGGCCGTGAGCACGCCGGAGGAGCGCGAGGCCTGGCGCGCGCTCTGGCGAGCGGCCGAGGCCGACGTCGGGGCGCGGCTCTCCGCGCTGCGCGCGGCGCTGGCGGCCTGGCTCGAGGCGCCCGACGCGCTGCTCCGCTTCCGCCCCGCGCCGGGCCGCTGGAGCGCGGCCGAGGTGCTCGAGCACCTCGACCTCGCGACGGGCTTCCTGCTGCGCCTGGCGCACAAGGTCGCCCGGCGCGCCGGGCGCCGCGCCGAGCGCGGCCTCGCCTGGCCCGCGCACCCCCCGGCACTCGCGGCGCTGGCGACGCTCGCGCGCCGCGAGCGCGCCTGGCCGCACCCGCCGCACATGACGCCGGGCGGCGAGCGCGCGACGGCGGAGGTCGGCGCCTCGCTGCTGGCCGGCCTGGACGAGGCGCGCGCGCTGCTCGCCCTCTTGCCGGAAGGGCGCGGCACGCTGCACACGATCCGCATGCGCGAGCTCGGCCCCGACGCGCGCCTCGACCTGTGCGGATGGATCGAGCTCTGCGCGCGCCACGCCGAGCGCCACCTGGGCCAGCTCGCGGCGAACCGCGCGGCGCACGCGGCGGCGCACGCCTCCTGGCCCGCATCCCCGTGAGGGACGCGGGTCAACGCGGCGGCGCGCCCTCGCCGTAGCCCAGCGCGTGCAACGCGGCCTGCTCCTCGCCCTCGAGCGGGCGCTCGCTCCCCCCCACCGCGAGCGCCTCGTGCGCCAGCAGCGCCGCGCGCAGGCCGGCCGCCTCGGGCGGGAGCGCGGCGAGCGGCGCGCGCTCCAGCGGATCGGCGCGCAGGTCGTAGAGGCTCTCGCGCAGCGAGCCGTCCGCGAGGCGCTCGCGCACGAGCTTCCAGCGGCCGTCGAGCACGGCGCTCCAGCGCCGCTCGCCGTTCAGGATGCGCGAGGAGAGCGAGGCGAAGACCGGGCCGCCCGCGGCGGCGTCCGCGGCGCCGCCGGCGCGCACGAGCGGCGCCAGGCTCGTGCCGCGGAAGCTCGCCGGCGCCGGCACGCCGAGCAGCTCGCAGATCGTCGGCGCCAGGTCGATCAGCGACACGCGTTGCGCGACCCGCGCGCCGCGCGCCACGCCCGGGCCGGCGATCAGGCACGGCACGTGCAGCACCTCGCCGAAGAGCGAGTGCCCGTGCTGCAGGCCGCCGTGCTCGAGGAACTCCTCGCCGTGGTCGGCGGTCACCACGACCAGCGTGTCGTCGAGCACGCCGGCCGCCTCGTAGCGCGCCAGGATCTCGCCCAGCGCGCGGTCGGTGGCGGCGACCTCGCCCGCGTACAGCCGGCGCAGGCGCGCGACGTCGGCGGCGACGAGCGGCGCGCGCTCCTTGCCGAAGGTCGCCGGGCGCTCGAAGTAGGGGTCGTGCGGCCCGACCGGCTGCGCGTAGGTCGCGCGCGGCACCCCGCGCGCGGGCGGCGCCCAGCGCAGGAGCGAGCGGGCCAGGTCCTCGTCGAGCGACGAGCGCTGCGGGCGCGTGGCGACGAAGGGGAAAGAGGCGCTCGGGCAGAGGACGGGGTTGAGCCGGTGCGGGTAGCGCACCAGGCCGGCCAGGCGCGCGAGCTCCCACCCCGCTCGCTGCAGCAGCCGCTCCCCCTCCGCGCGGTAGTCGTAGCAGTCGAACAGGCGGAAGCCGCGGTCGAAGCCGCCGCGCGGCGAGACCAGCGGGTTGCCGAGGAAGGCCGCGCAGTCGTAGCCCGCCCCGGCCAGCGCCTCGAACAGCGTCGCGTCCTGCGCGCGCAGCACGCCGGAGAACTCGTCCACGCCGTGCTCGGCGGGGCTGCGCGCCGTCAGCAGCGAGGCGACGGCCGGGATCGTCCACGAGGTGACCGACTGCACGTCCTCGAGCAGCACACCGCGCGCGGCCAGCCGATCGAGGACCGGCGTGCTGCCGGGCGGCGCGCCGTAGCACGAGAGCGCGTCGGCGCGCAGGGTGTCGACCACGACCAAGAGGAGCTGCGTCCGCGGGGCGCCGGCGGGGTTCGGCGCGCTCGGCCGAGCGCTCGCGCCCGACGCCCGCGCGCTGGAGACGAGCAGCGCCGCCGACGCGCCGGCCAGGACCAGCAGGGCCGCCGGGACGAGCCGGGTCGGCCGCGGGCGCGCGGGCGCGC
>CADEGS010000028.1:0-14898 GCA_902826945.1 uncultured bacterium
GCGCGCAGCACGCCGAAGAACGCCTCGGCGAAGGCGAAGCCGTCGGGCAGGACGAGCAGCACGCGCTCCTCGGGCCGCACGCCGGCGCGCCGCAGCGCGGCGGCCAGGCGCGCCGCGCGGCGCGCGAGCGCGCCGTAGGTGCGCCGCTCGTCGCCCTGCACCAGGGCGACCTTCTCCGCGCGCCCCTCCTCGACGTTCTCGTCGAGGAAGTAGCGGCACAGGTTGAAGCGCGCGGGGAACGGGGCCACCGCGCTCCAGGGATCGACCTCCGCCGTGGTCATCGGCGCGCCAGGCTAGCAAACCGGGCCGCGCGCCGTCCCGCGCGGAGCGCTACGGGACGAGCTCCTCCAGCGCGGCGCGGAACTCGAGCGCGGTCGCGTAGCGCTCCCGCCGCTCGCCCATGCAGCCGCGCACGACGACCGCCTCCAGGCGCGGGTCCACGCGCACGTCCGGCGCGCGCCGGGCCATCTTCGGCGGGGCCTTCTGCAGCTTGGCCTGGAACACCTCGAGGAAGGTCTTGCCCGGCCAGGGCAAGACGCCGGTCAGGCACTCGTAGAGCACCGTCGCGACGTTGTAGACGTCGGAGCGCACGTCCGGCGCGTCGCCGCCGAACTGCTCGATCGGCGCGTAGTAGGGCGTGCCGATCAGGGCCGTCTTGTCGGCCATGCCCTTGGCGTTCCACAGGCCGGGCGTCAGGCCGCCGTCGACGAGCGTCGGGTGCAGGCCGTCGCCCTCGGACTCGACGTGGATCGTGTAGGGCTTCACGTCGCCGTGCACGAGCCCCTGCGCGTGGATCGCCGCCAGGCCCTCGAGCAGGCGCATGCCGAGCGGCACGACGGTCGCCGCGGGGAGCACGCGCGCCTCGTTCAGGTGCGCGCGCAGGGACGCCCCGCGCGGCAGCTCCGCGATCAGCGCCAGGTGGTCGGCGTCGAGCAGCAGGACCTCGCGCACGCGCGCGACCCAGGGCGAGTCCACCGCCGTCCAGCGCTCGAGGTCGCGCGCGAGCTCCTGCACCTGCGAGCGCGCGTCGAACAGCCCGGCGGGGAAGAGCTGCAGCTCGGCCGGCGCGTCGTCCGCGAGCGAGCGCACCTCGAGCGCCGCGTAGAAGCCGCCCTTGCGGTGCGGCCGCACGATCCGGTACCGGCCGGCGAGCACGCTGCCCGGAGCGAGGTCGAGGATCGTCATGCCGAGCGTTCTATAGGTTGGCGCGCAGAAACGCGAGCGTCCGCCCGCGCGCGTCGGCCGCGGCCTCGGGCTCGTGGTCGGCGTGCGCGGCGTCGAAGAAGCGCCGCCCCGCGCGCGGGTAGGTGACGACCGCCGCGTCCTTGCCGGCGAGCTCCAGGCGCTCGGCGAGGAGCGCCGCGTGCCCCGCCGGCGCCAGCGGGTCGCGCGCGCCGAGGAGCGCGAGCAGCGGGCGGTCGAGGTTCAGGTGCAGCTCGAGCGGCTGGCTCGGCTTGGCCGCGGAGAGCGCGGGGTAGAGCGTCGGACCGCCGACGTCCACCACGCACGCCGGGCGCGTGCTCGTGCAGCCGACCAGGAAGGCGAGCGTGCCGCCCAGGCCGAAGCCGACCACGCCCAGCGCGCGCGCGTCGACGCGCTCCCGTGCGCCGAGCCAGGAGAGCGCGCCGTCGAGGTCGGCCAGCGCGCGCCGGTCCGGCAGCGCGGCGAGCGCCGCGGCGAGCTCGCGCCCGTCCGCGCGCGCCCCCGCGCCGGGCGCGCCCTCGCGCGCGTAGAGGTCGGGCAGGAGCACCGCGTACCCCGCGCGCGCCAGCAGCGCGCCGCACGCGCGCGCCTGCTCGTCGAGCCCGTGCACGTCGTGCAGCACGCACACGGCGGGCCCGCGCGGCGCGTCCGGCGGCGCCTCGGGCTCGAGGAACAGCCCGCCGACGGCGTCGCCCGCGTGTCCGTCGAAGCGCACCGCCCGCGGCGCCGAGCGCACGTCAGTAGGCCCCGACGCTCTTCGCGTGCGAGCGCCAGGCGCGCGTCGCGCGCAGGTCGGAGAGCTCCGCCGCGAAGCGCGCGAGCTCGTCCGCGCGCGTGTAGAAGTGCGGGCTGACGCGGATGCCCGCGCCGGGCCGGTGGTCGACCAGGATGCCGCGCTCGGCCAGCGCGGCGACGAAAGCGGGGCCGCTCTCGTCCTCGGCCAGGCCGACGGTCAGCGTGCCGCCGCGCCGCGCGGGATCGACCGGGCTCGGCACGCGGAAGCCGCGCGCGAGCAGGTCGGCGCGCAGCGCCTCGGTGCGCGCGACCGACCAGGCGCGGATCGTCGCCACGCCCACCTCGCGCACGATCTCGTAGCCCGCCGTCGCCGCCAGGAGCGAGGGCACGGCCGGCGTCCCGTGCAGCAGGCGCCACGGGCCCTGCGCGTAGCGCTGCGGGCCGGTCTCGAAGGCGAACGGCGCCTCGTGCGCGGCCCAGCCGGTGATGCGCGGCTCGAGCTCCTCGATCAGGCCCGGCCGCACGTACAGGTAGCCCGCGCCCGGGCCGCCGCACAGCCACTTGACCGAGCCGCCGCACACCATGTCCACGCCCAGCGCCTGCACGTCCACCGGCACGGTGCCGAGCGACTGGTAGGTGTCGAGCAGGACCAGCGCGCCGACCTCGCGCGCGCGCGCGCAGATCGCGGCGGCGTCCTGCAGGTAGCTGTTCTTGAAGCACACGTGGCTGATCGGGACGATCAGCGTCTCCTCGTCGATCGCCTCGAGCACGCGCTCGGTCGGCGCGCCGCAGCCCTCGGGCGCGCCCTCGCTCGAGACGCACTCGATGCGCGCGCCCAGGCGGCGCATCGCCTCCCAGACGTACATCACGCTGGGGAAGTTCTGGTCGGTGTAGACGACCTTGTTGCGCGGGCCGGAGAGGTCGAGCGCCGAGGCCACGATCGCCTCGACGACCGAGACGTTCTGGTGCATCACGACCGTTCCGGGCGGCGCGTTCAGGAGCGGCGCGAGCACGTTCCCGACGTCGACCGGCGCGCTCCACCAGCCCTCGGCCCAGGCGCGCACGCCGCTCTTCGCCCAGTGCTCGGCGTACGCGGCCAGCTTGTCGCGCACCGCGGCCGGCATCGCGCCCAGGCTGTGGGTCACGAGGTAGGTCGTGTCGGCCAGGATCGGGAACAGGCCGCGCCAGCGGTCGGGGTCGTGCCGCGCCGGCTCGAGCGCGCCGCCGCGCGCGGGTTCGCTCTGCACCATGACGGCGGATCGTACCCGCTCGCGGGGAGAGCGCGCGCGGGCGGCGGCGCGCGCTCGGGCGAGCGCCGCGCGCCTGCTAGGCTGCGCGCCGGCCGCATGGCGCTCTCCCTCCTCCTTGCCCTCCTGGTGCAGGCCGCCGCGGGCGGTCCGACGCCGCCGCCCGGAGCCTGGACCTGCGACGGCGGCTCCCCGGCGGGCGCCGGCGTCGCGACGGGCGAGCCGCTGCGCGAGACGCCCGGGCTCGCCTGGACCTACGAGGCGCAGGGCACGATCGCCGCCGAGCCGCTCGTGTGGGGCCGCAACGTCGTGCTCGACGTGCGCACGGCGCGCGCCGCGCACACGCTGGTCGTGCTCGACCTCGCGGACGGCCGCCCGCGCGCCTCGCTGGCCGTCCCCGCCGAGGACGGGGACCTGGGCGCCGCGCTGTGGGACGGCGTGCTCGCGCTGCGGCCCGCGCCGGGTCGCATCGAGCTCCTGCGCCTGGTCTCCGGCCGGCCGCAGGCGCTGCGCACGCTGCGCGCGACGCGCGCGGGCGCGCCGCTCCTCGTCGAGGGCGAGCTCTACTACGCCGACGGCGACGCGCTCGTGTGCCAGGACATCGGCGAGCGCGAGCCGCGCTGGCGCGCGCGGCCGGGGGGCGTGCCGCTCGGCCGGCCGCGCGCGGACGGCGAGCACGTCTTCACCCTGTGCTGCGACGCGCGCGGCACGCTGCGGATCGTCGCCCTGACGCGCGCGCACGGCGAGCCGGCGAGCGACGTCGCGCTCGGGCGCCTGGCCCAGGCGCCCGACCCCGCGCTCCCCTTCGCGCTCGCGCTGCTCGAGGACGCCGCCTTCGCGCTCTCGCCGCTCCCCTTCGCCGAGGGCGCGGGCGGCCAGGCGGGCGCGGGCGTGCGCGTCGGCCGGCGCGGGGGCGTGCTCGGCGGCGCGGCGGGCGGCGGCTCGCTGCACGCGCTCCTCGCCCCGCCGCTCGCGCACGCGGGCGGCTGGATCGCGCTCGACGCGACCGCGGGCGGCGCGCCGCGCTGGCTGGCCTCGGCCGTGGACGGCGCGCAGACGCGCAGCATCGTGCTCGCCGACGGCGACGACCACGCGCGCCTGCTCGCCTGCCGCGCTCCTGCCTCTCGCGCGCAGGACGTCCTCTACCTCGACGACCTCGGCGTCGCGGCGGACGACCTGCGCGTCCTGTGGCGCAGCGGCCACCGTCCGCGGCTGCGGCCGGTGCCCGTCGAGCGCGGGCTGCTCGTCGTCCCGGGCGCCGGCCGGCTGGTGCTCCTGCGCGAGCCGCCGCGCGCGCCGCCGCCGGCCGCGGCCGAGGCCGAGCGCCTCGCGCGGCGCTTCGCGATCGAGCTCGGCGAGGGCCTGGCCGCGCTGGCCCTGCGCGCGGCGTCGTCGGACGGCCGTGCGCTCGCGCCGGCCTTCCTCGAGGAGGCCGAGCGCCGCGGGGCGGGCGAGCGCTCGCTGGCGCGCGCGCGCGAGGCGCTCGAGCGGCCCGCGCGCCCGCGCACGCGGCCCGACGCGGGCGCGCGCGCGGCGCTCCTCGCCGAGCGCGAGCGCCTGCTCGCCGCCTACCGCGAGCACCTGCTCGACCTGGCGCGCGGCGCGCGCGACGCGGCGCTCGCGCGCGCGCTCCTCGCTCGGCTCGTCGCCGAGGCGCCCGACGCGCCCGGGCTGGAGGCGGCGCTGCGCGCGCTGCTCCCCGCCGGCGCGCCGGTCGCCGCGCCCTTCGACGCGGCGAGCTGGCTCGAGTTCCTGGCGGCGGACGCCGCGCGCCCGGTGCGCTTCGTGCTGCCCGGCGCGGACCCGCGCCCGGCGCCCGGCAGCGGCGCGGCGATCCTGGCGCGCGAGACCTCGCTCTGGCGGCCCGACCTGTGCGGCTACGCCAGCGAGCGCCTGTTCGTCGTCACGCCGCCCTCGCGCCCGGGCGCGGTCGCGCGCGCCTTGCAGGTCGGCGAGCTCGTGTGCGACGCGCTCGAGGACCTCATCGGCGCGCGCGCGGGCGCCACGGAGCCGCTCGTGCTCTTCCTCTACGACACGCAGGCGGAGTACGTCGCGCAGTCGCAGCGCGCCGGCAGCCGGCCCGAGCTGGCGCGCGGCTGGAGCGGCGGGCACTTCAGCGCCGACGAGGGGCTCTCGCGCATGTTCGTGCCGCCGGACGACGAGCGCTCGGAGCGGCTGCTCGGCGTCTACGCGCACGAGCTCGCGCACCACTGGCTGGCGACGCGCGCGCCGTTTGCTGGTGGCGCGGGCGGCGCCGGCGCCATGCGCGCGCGCGCCGACGGCAAGGGCTACTGGGTCGCCGAGGGCTTCGCGACGATGGTCGAGGAGTGGCGCTTCCTGCCCGAGGAGCGCCGCTGGCAGCACGCGAACGAGCGCGCCGAGAGCCTCGACACGCTCGCCAACGCGCGCGCGCAGGACCTGGTCCCCTGGGACGCGCTCTTCGCCGCCACGCAGGAGGACTTCCTGCGCCTCGACGCCGAGCCGAAGATCGCCGTGCCGCTCGCCTGGCGCCTGGGCGCGCGCGGCCGCGTCAGCCCGCTGCGCCTCTTCTACGTGCAGGCCGGCGCGACCTGCCACTTCCTGCTGCGCGCCGAGGACGGCCGCTGGCGCGACGCGCTCCTGCGCGCCGTCCGGGCCTGGAGCCAGGGGCGAGCGGTCGACGTGCAGGAGCTCACCGGCCTCTCCCCCGCCGAGCTCGGCCGCCGCGTGGTGGCGTTCGCGCGCGCGGAGACGCAGGGCGGATAGGCGGGAGGTCCGGCCGGGCGCGGGGGATTCGGGAAGGCCGGATCGCCGCGGGTCTCGCGGTGAGAGGGCTCCGGCGGGCCTCAGCTCGTCGCCGCGCGCAGCACGAGACCGCTCGGCGCGAGCACGGGCTCGAGGCGCGCGCGGAAGGTGCGCTCGAGCTCGGGCGTCGTGGCGGCCCGCAGGCCGAGCTCGCGCACGCGCGCGTCGGTGCCGGGGCGCAGGGCGAAAGCCTCGAGCGCGACGCGCAGCCACAGGTCGAGGATCTCCTGCGCGCGCGGGCGGTTCGTCGCCTCGGCGGCGAAGGCCAGGAAGCGCGCCGGGAGCGGGCGCTCGGGCGTCGCCTCGAGCCAGCGGCGCGCGAGCGCGGCGAAGGGCGCGTGCGCGCACTCGACGCAGGCCTGCATCGCGACCTCCTCGGCCAGGCGCGTCAGGAAGCTCGCCGCGCCGAACTCGAGCCGCGTGCGCGGCAGGCGCGTCTCCTCGGCCGCGTCGCGCAGCACGGCGTCGAGGTCGCTCCAGCCGAGCTCGACGTAGAGCGCGCGCGCCTCGCCGAGGAGCTCGAGGTGCGCCACGATCTCGCCCGCCATGCGGCGCTTGACGGCGAGCTCGGGCACGAGCGTCAGGCTGTGCCCGACGAGGTCCGCCGCCTGCGCGTGGCGCACGGCCAGGCGCTCGACGATCTCGCGCAGGAGCGCGCGCGCCTCCTCGGAGAGCCCGCTCACGCGCTCCCTCCCGCGGGCGCGCGCCCGGTCAGCGCGTCGTCCTGGATCACCAGCCGCTCGACGACCAGGCCGCGCACGAGGTGGCGCTCGACGATCTCCGCCGCGTCGGCCTCGGTGACGCCGCCGTACCAGACGGCCTCGGGGTAGACCACGCACGCCGCACCGCGCGCGCACTGGTCGAGGCAGCCGGCCTTGTTGACGCGCACGACGCGCTTCAGGCCGCGCTCGTAGGCCAGGCGCTTGAGCGCTTCCGCCAGCGCGAGCGATCCCTTCGCCGCGCACGACCCCTTCGGGTCGCCGGGCGCGCGCTCGTTGGTGCACACGAACAGGTGTCGCTGGAACTTGGCCATGGGGCTCGCGGCGGGCGCCGATGATACCGCGCCCCGCGCCGGGGAAAGAGGCCCGCGCGGGCCGGGCCTCAGCCGCCCAAGAGCTCGCGCGCGATCAAGAGCTTCTGGATCTCGCTCGTGCCCTCGTAGATGCGCAGCGCGCGCACGTCGCGGAAGAGGCGCTCGACCACCGTGCCGCGCTTCACGCCCAGGCCGCCGAAGTGCTGCACGGCGCGGTCGCAGATCCAGCCGGCGGTCTCCGTGGCGAAGAGCTTGGCGCGCGCGACCGGCAGCGCGGCCTCGTCGGCCTGCTCGTCGGCGGCCTGCGCGGCCTCGTCCACGAGGAGCTGCGCCGCGCGCAGGCGCACGTCCATCTCGGCCAGGTCGAAGCGCAGGCCCTGGTTGGCGGAGAGCGGCTTCCCGAACTGGCGGCGCGCGGCGAGGCGCGCGCGCGACTCGTCCAGCGCGCGGCGCGCGAAGCCGTTCGCGGCGGCCGCGACCGAGGCGCGGAAGCGCGCGAGCGTCGCCAGCGCCAGCTCGAGGCCGGCGCCCTCCTCGCCCAGCAGGAACGCCTCGGGCAGCGTGCAGCCCTTGAAGAAGACGTCGCCGATCGGGTGCGGCGCGAGCACCTCGAAGCGCTCGACGTCGAGCCCCCACACGTCGTCGGGCACGAAGAACATCGAGAGCCCGCCGCGCTCGCCGGGCGCGCCCGACGTGCGCGCCAGCACGGTGTAGAAGCGCGCCAGGCCGGCGTTCGAGATGAAGGTCTTGTGCCCCTCGAGCCGCCAGCCCTCGGCCGTGCGCTCGGCGCGCGTGGCGACGTCGTTCAGGCTCGAGCCCGCGCCGGGCTCGGTCAGCGCGAAGGCGGCGATCGAGCGCCCGCTCGCGACCTCCGGCAGGACCTGCGCGCGCAGCTCGGCGGAGCCGCCGCGCGCGAGCGCGTACGAGCCCAGCCCCTGCATGACGAGCATCACGTCGAGCATGCCCGAGTGCCAGGCGAGCTCGTCGCGCAGCGCGCACAGGACGCGCGTCGAGACTTCGCCCTCCGCGCACAGCCCGCCCGCGTCGCAGCCGCCGTCGCGCGCCGGCACGGTCCAGCCGAGCAGGCCGGCCTCGGCCAGGCCGGCGAGCGCGCGGCGCGCGGCGGCCTCCTCGTCGAGCCCCTCGAGCTCGGGCGCGAGCGAGCGGCCGAGCGCGCGCGCCCGCTCGACCAAGGGTGCGATCACCGCGCGCCCTCGCCGGCCGCGAGCGCGGGGGCGAAGCGCGGCGCACGCTTCTCCAGGAAGGCCTCGTACGCCTCGCGGTAGTCGGGGTGGCGCATGCACTCGGCCTGGATCCAGCCCTCGGCCTGCATCGCCGCGGGAAGGCTCATGGAGGCCTCGAGGTTCAGCATGCGCTTCGTGATCGCGAGGCCCATCGAGGGCCCCTGCGCGAGCTCGTCCGCCAGCGCGCGCGCGGCGGCGGGCAGCTCGGCGTCGGGCACGACGCGGTTGTAGAGCCCGATCGCCTGCGCGCGGCGCGCGTCCACGAACGCGCCGGTCATCAGGAGCTCGCTCGCGTGCCCCAGCCCGACGATGCGCGGCAGGAGCCAGGCCGCGCCCATGTCGGCGCCCGACAGCCCGACCTTCGTGAACAGGAAGGCGATCTTCGCGCTCTCCGCCGCCACGCGCACGTCGGCCGCCGCGGCCATCACCGCGCCCGCGCCGCAGGTCGTGCCGTTCAGCGCGGCGACGATCGGCTTCTCGAGCCGGCGCATGTTCTCGATCAGGTCGCAGGTCATGCGCGTGAAGCGCAGGAGCTCCGCGTCGGACACGTCGAACAGGCGCCCGATGATGTCCTTGACGTCGCCGCCCGAGCAGAAGGCGCGCCCGCTGCCGGTCAGGAGCACGGCGCGCACGGACGAGCGCCCTTGCAGCGCCGCGAACGCGTCGCGCAGCTCGGCATAGGAGTCGAACGTCAGCGCGTTCAGGCGCTCGGGCCGATCCAGCCGGATCGTCGCCACGCCGTGCTCCTCCTCGTAGCGGAAGTGCCTGGGGTCCATGACGGCCCAGGATACTGGCTCCCCGACCGTCGATCCCGGAGGCCGGAGTGCGTCGTTCCGGGGCGCGCTCCGTCTACAGGGGGGACGACAGCGGGGCACCGCCCCGGAAAGGAACGCGCCATGACTGCCCACGCCCTCCAGACCCACGTCTCCCTCGACACGGCCGACCTCGCGGCCTCGATCGCCTTCTACCGGGCCCTGCTCGGGGCCGAGCCCGCGCTCGTGCGCCACGACTACGCCCGCTTCGACCTGGCCGAG
Source organism: uncultured bacterium (assembly GCA_902826945.1). Next base: position 9,281 of record CADEGS010000028.1, read on the forward strand.
CCGGCGCTCGTCCTGGGGCTGAACGCGGTGCGCGGCGGCGGCCTGGCCGGTGCGTCCGGCGCCCACGGCTCGATCGAGCACCTGGGCATCCGCTTCCCCGCCCCGCGGCTCCTGGACGAGGCGCGCCGGCGCCTGCGCGAGCTCGGCGCGGCCCTCGAGGACGAGTCCGGCGTCGAGTGCTGCTACGCGCTGCTCTCGCGCTCCTGGGCGCGCGACCCCTCGGGCGTCGCGTGGGAGCTCTTCGTCGCCCACGAGGAGGTCCGCGAGGCGCCCGGCCGGGGAGGCGCGCAGGGCGCCTGCTGCGAGCCGGCCTGCTGCTCCGGCGCTAGGATCGAGCCATGAGCGCCCCGAGCGGAGCGGGAGCCGTCGAAGCCCTCTGGAACGCCTCGTCGCGGCGGCTGCGCGACTGGTTCGAGCGGCGCACGGGCAGCCCCGAGGACGCCGACGACCTCGTCCAGGAGACGTTCCTGCGCGTGCAGGAGAGGCTCCCGTCGCTCCGCGCCGAGGAGCGGATCGACGGCTGGACGGGACGCATCGCCGCCAACGTCCTGGCCGACCACGGACGCACGCGGGCGCGGCGGACGCGCTCGCTTGACGACGAGGGTGGCGACCAGGGCGAGCCGGGCGCGGCCGAGCCGGACGGCGACCTGCGCGCGGTCGTCGCCGGCTGGCTCGAGGCCTTCCTGGCGGCGATGGACCCCGACGACGCCGCGCTGCTACGAGCGGTCGACCTCGAGGGCCGCACGCAGGAGGACGTCGCGCGCGAGCTCAGCCTGTCGCCGAGCGGCGCGCGCTCGCGCGTGCAGCGCGCGCGCGCTCGCCTGCGCGAGCGCCTGGAGGCCTGCTGCGCCTTCGCCTTCGACGTGCGCGGCAACCTGACCGACGCCGAGCGGCGCGCGCGCTCGGCCTGCGACTGCGAGGACGCCTGAGCGCGAGCAGGGGCTTGACACCCCTGCCTCCATGTCAGGGCAGCGCCGCCTGCGCCTGGATCTCGACCAGGGCGCCGTCCTCGAGCAGGTCCGCGACCTCGACCAGCGCCATGGCCGGGAAGTGCTTGCCGAGGAGCTCGCGCCAGGCGGCGCCGATCGCCTGCGCGCCCGCCAGGTAGGCGCGCTTGTCGGTCACGTAGACCGTCATCGCGACCAGGTGCTCGGGCCGGCCGCCGGCGGTCTCGACCACGGCCAGCACGTTCGCGAGCGCCTGGCGGAACTGCGCGGCGAGGTCGCCCGCGCCGACCAGCCGCTGCTCGGCGTCCCAGGCGATCTGGCCGGCGACGAAGAGCATGCGCCGGCCGCGCGGCACGAGCATCCCGTTCGCGTAGCCGCGCGGCGGCTTCCAGCCCGCGGGCTGGACGCGCTCGACGTCGTGCGACTCAGCCATCGCGCCGCTCCTCTGCACGGGCGGCGCGCGCGACGGGCGCGCTCCCCTCGCCGTTCGGCCGCCGGCGCACGGCGCGCGCGCCGTCGAGCTCGAGCAGGACGCCCGTCTCCTCGCCTTCCACGAGCTCGCGCACCGCGCGCGCGACCTCGTCGGGGCGCACGAGCCGGCCGCCGGGGTTCTGCGCGGCGAGGAACGCGCGCGCCTCGTCGGGGCCGCGGCCGGTGCGCTCGACGATGCGCCGCACGGCGGCCTCGAGCATCGGCGAGTCGACGTAGTGCGGGCAGACCGCGTTGACCGTCACGCCCGAGCCCTCGAGCTCGGCCGCGGCCGCGAGCGTCCAGCCGACCAGCGCGAACTTCGAGGCGCAGTACGCGCTGACGTAGGCGTAGCCGCGCAGGCCGGCCGAGGAGGCCACGTTCACGACGCACCCGCGGCCGCGCTCGCGCATGCCGGAGAGGAGCGCCTGCGCCAGCCGCCGCGCGCCGTGGAAGTTGATCTCCATGTGGCGCGCGACCAGCGCCTCGTCGCTGCGCGCGAGCGGCGCGCTCTCGGCGATCCCGGCGTTGTTCACGAGCCCCTCGAGCGGCCCGAGCGCCGCCAGCCGCTCCGCCGCGCGCGGGTCGGCCACGTCGAGCGCCAGCGCGCGCGCGCCGCCGCCCGCCGCGCGCACCTCGGCCGCGACGGCCTCCGCGCGCGCCGGGTCGCGCGCCGCCGCGATCACCTGCCAGCCGGCCCGGCCGAGCTCGAGCACGAGCGCGCGGCCGATGCCGCCGCTCGCGCCGGTGACGAGGACGCTCGGGTGTCGGCCGTGCACGCCGGCCAGTGTGCCGGCGGGGAGCGCCGACCGCCAGCGCGGCGCACGCGGCACGCGATCGAGCCGGCGCGCTGGCCGTCGCGGGCGGAGGCGCGCGCGAGCCGGCTGTTCGCGCCGCTCGTGCACGGGCCGCTGGCGCTGCGCACGCGCACGTGGGTGCCGGCGATGGTGCCCTGGCGCGCGAGCGAGGAGGGCTTCGTCACGCCGCAGGTGCGCGACTGGTACGGCCGCTTCGCGGGCGGCCGGCCGGGGGCGCTGGTCGTCGAGGCGACCGGGATCCGCGACGTGCCGAGCGGGCCGCTGCTGCGCATCGGGCACGAGCGCTTCGTGCCCGGGCTGCGCGAGCTCGCCTTCGCTTCCGCGAGACGGTGAACGACACGCACCTCCCCCACGTCGCCGCGGAACGAAGGCCGGCGAATCGGCCTCTCCCAAGCCGCCTCGTCGTCGATGCCTCCTTGCACGGCATCCATGTATCGCCTAGGCTGCTCCGGTGATCCAGTCCTTCGGCGACCAGGCCACGGCGGCTGTGTTCCACGGCCAGCCCGCCGGGAAGGCGAAGCGCGTGCCCCCCGACGTGCGACGGGTCGCGCTCCGAAAGCTCGACATGCTCAACGCCGCTCATCGACTCGAGGACTTGCGCAGTCCCCCCGGAAACCGACTGGAGCCCCTGAAAGGCGATCGGAAAGCCTTCCAGTCGATCCGCGTCAATGACCAGTGGCGGATCGTCTTCCGCTGGACGGATGCCGGACCGGCCGACGTCTCCCTGGCCGACTACCACTAGATCGAACCATGCTCCCCAAGAACCGCATCCCCACCCATCCCGGCGAGATCCTTCGGGAGGAGTTCCTGGACCCCCTCGGCATCACACAGAAGTCGTTCGCCGAGCACATCGGCGTCCCGCTCCAGCGCGTCAACGAGATCGTGCGAGGTCGACGTGGCGTGTCCTCCGCGACGGCCTGGCTCCTCTCCGATGCGCTGGGCACGACGCCTGAGTTCTGGATGAACCTCCAGGCACAGCACGACCTCGCCATCAGCCGCCCGAGAAAGGGGATCAAGCGACTCCGCAAGACGGGCTGATTGTCGTCGGGCTCCGCCGAGGAGGCGAGGCCGCTACGCTGGCAGCGCTTGGACGCCTCCGAGGACGATCTCCCCGCGCCGCGCGCGCGGCGCACGCGGCACGCGATCGAGCCGGCGCGCTGGCCGTCGCGGGCGGAGGCGCGCGCGAGCCGGCTGTTCGCGCCGCTCGTGCACGGGCCGCTGGCGCTGCGCACGCGCACGTGGGTGCCGGCGATGGTGCCCTGGCGCGCGAGCGAGGAGGGCTTCGTCACGCCGCAGGTGCGCGACTGGTACGGCCGCTTCGCGGGCGGCCGGCCGGGGGCGCTGGTCGTCGAGGCGACCGGGATCCGCGACGTGCCGAGCGGGCCGCTGCTGCGCATCGGGCACGAGCGCTTCGTGCCCGGGCTGCGCGAGCTCGTGGCGCACGTGCGCGAGCGCTCGCAAGGCGAGACGCGCTTCCTGATCCAGCTCATCGACTTCCTCGCGATCAAGCGCCGCCCGCCGCGCGAGCGCTTCCTGCGCCGCTTCCTCGCGCTGCGGCCGGAGCACCGCGCGGGGCTCGAGCGGCTGGGGCTCGCCGCCGCGGCGCGCGGGAGCGACGAGGCCGTGCGCGAGGCGCTGGTCGCGCTCCCCGAGGAGGCGCTCGTCGGGCTGCTCTCGCCGCGCGAGGCGCGCGAGCTCGCCTTCGGCTACCGCGAGACGGTGAACGACACGCACCTCCCCCACGTCGCCGCGCTGCCGCGCGTCCTGCCCGGGCTCTTCGCCGACGCGGCCGCGCGGGCGCGCGAGGCCGGCTTCGACGGCGTCGAGCTGCACTACGCGCACGCCTACACGATGGCCTCGTTCCTCTCGCGCACGAACGAGCGCGCCGACGGCTACGGCGGCTCGCCGCAGGCGCGCCTGCGCCTGCCGCTCGAGGTCTACGCGGCCGTGCGCGCGCGCGTCGGCGACGACTTCGCCGTCGGCTGCCGCTTCCTCGGGGACGAGGTGATCGAGGGCGGCAGCCGGATCGAGGACGCCTGCCTCTACGCCGAGGCCTTCGCGCGCGCGGGGATGGACTTCCTCTCGCTCTCGAAGGGCGGCAAGTTCGACGACGCGAAGCAGCCGAAGGTCGGCGAGGCGGCCTATCCCTACACCGGTCCGAGCGGGCTCGAGTGCATGCCGACCGTGTTCGTCTCCGCGCCCGGCCCGTTCGGCCGCAACCTGCCGCTGGCGCGCGCCGTGCGCGAGCGCGTGCGCGCGGCCGGCCTCGCCACGCCGGTCGTCGGCTGCGGCGGCATCAACTCGTTCGAGCTGGCCGAGGCCGCGCTCGCGCGCGGCGACTGCGACGTGGTCGGCGCCGCGCGCCAGTCGCTCGCCGACCCCGACTGGTTCCGCAAGGTCGAGCTCGGCCGCGGCGCCGAGGTCCGCCGCTGCCTCTACACGAACTACTGCGAGGGCCTCGACCAGAAGCACGTCGAGGTCACCTGCCAGCTCTGGGACCGCGTCTTCGACGACGAGCGCGAGGGCGCGCCGGTCGCGCGCAGCGCCGACGGCAAGCGCCGCCTCGAGCCGCCGCCGTGGGAGGCGGAGGGCGAGGGCCGGGAGGCCGGGCGCTGCGGTTAGGGCGGGACGCGGCGAGGATCGACGCGCGCCGGGCGGTGCGCGACGAAGCGGATGGCGGAGGTCGCGGGCCGGCCGTACCGTGCCCGTCCTGCGCGCAGCCGTCCCGGCTCCGCCGCAGCGGCCTTCCCGGCCGATGGAGCGCTCTCCCCTTGCCTTCGATCGAAGACAACCACCGTCGCTGGAACGACGAGCACGACTGGTCGCGCGGCGGCGAGGAGTGGACCCCGCACGCGGTCTGGCGCGCGGTGATCGTCGAGCAAGGGATCGAGCCCTGGCTGCGACCCGGCATGCACGTGCTCGAGATCGGGCCCGGCGCGGGGCGCTGGACGGCGGAGCTGCTGCGCCTGGGAGCGCAGCGCCTGGTCGGCATCGACCTCTCGGAGCGCTGCGTCGCGATGTGCCGCGCGCGCTTCGGCCACGCGCCCGACGACGGCGGGCGCGCGGAGTTCTGGCAGAACGACGGCCGCGACCTCGGCTTCCTGGCCGACGCCTCGTTCGACTTCGTGTGGTCGTTCGACGTGTTCGTGCACATGGAGGCCGACGTGATCGGCGACTACTTCCGCCACTTCGCGCGCGTGCTGCGGCCCGGCGCGGTGGGCGTCGTGCACTACCCCTCGCTCGACCGCGCGCAGCTCCCCGATCGCAAGCTCGGCTGGCGCGGCACGTTCACCTCGGGCGAGATGCGCGCGCTCGTCGCGGCGCTCGGCCTCGAGCTCCTGCACGACCACTACGACCCCGAGATCTCGTCCACGAACACCTCGGT
>CADEGS010000028.1:14998-29362 GCA_902826945.1 uncultured bacterium
CATGCCGGTGGAGGTCGTGCTGCGCCTGCCCGCGAGCGCGCGGCCGCCGCGCATGGAGGACGAGCGCGAGCTCGTGCGCGCCGCCGCGCGCGCGCTGCGGCGCCCGCCGGAGTCGCTCGCCGCGGTGCGGCCCACGCGGCTCTCGCTCGACGCGCGCCGCGGGCGGCGCGGCTGGCGGCTGGCGCTCATGGCCTGGGAGCGCGGCGAGGCGGTGCCCGCGCCGCCGCCCCTGCGCCCGCCAGCGATCGCGCCGCCCGCGCCGGGCGCGCCGCACGTCGCGATCGTCGGCAGCGGGCCGGCGGGGCTCTTCGCGGCGCTCGACCTCCTGGCGGCGGGCGTGCGCGTGAGCGTGCTCGAGCGCGGGCGCGACGCGCGCGCGCGGCGGCGCTCGATCCGCGCGCCGAACCGCGGCCAGCCGGTCGAGCCCGACAGCAACTACTGCTTCGGCGAGGGCGGCGCGGGCACGTACTCCGACGGCAAGCTCTACGCGCGCAGCGGCAAGCGCGAGGCGGTGCGCGGCGTGCTCGAGACGCTCGTCGCGCACGGCGCGCCGAGCGCGATCCTGTGGGACTGGCGGCCGCACGTCGGCTCGAACCGGCTGCCCGGCGTCGTGACCGCGCTGCGCGAGACGATCCGGTCGGCGGGCGGAGCGGTGCGCTTCCGGCTGCGCGCGGAGGCGCTCGAGACGAGCGGCGCGCCGCCGCGCGTGACGGCGGTCCTCGCGCGCGACCTCGCGAGCGGCGCGCGCGAGCGCATCGCCTGCGACGCGCTCGTGCTCGCGGCGGGCCACAGCGCGCTCGACGCGCTCGAGATGGCGCGCGCCGCCGGCGCGCGGCTCGAGGCCAAGGGCTTCGCGATGGGCGTGCGCGCCGAGCATCCCCAGCCCTGGCTCGACGCGCGCCAGTACGGCGGGCGGCGCGAGGCGTGCGAGCTGCCGGCCGCCTTCTACGAGCTCGTCGCGCAGGAGGACGGCCGCGGCGTCTACAGCTTCTGCATGTGCCCGGGCGGCTTCATCGTGCCGGCGACGACCGAGGACGGCCGCGTGGTCGTGAACGGCATGAGCCTGGCGCGGCGCGACTCGCCGTTCGCGAACTCCGGGATCGTGGTCGCGCTCGAGCCGGGGGACTGGTGCGGCGCGGAGGGCGAGCGCCAGGGCTGGAGCGAGCTCCTCGCGCGCGCCGAAGGGCGCCCGATCGAGCTGCCGCGCGTCCCCGCCGACGACCCGCTCTTCGGCACGCGCCTGCAGCGCGCGCTCGAGTCGCTCGCCTGGCGCGCGGCGGGCGGCGCGCACCGCGCGCCGGCGCAGACGGTCGGCCGCTTCGTCGAGGGCGGCCCGTCCGAGCGCGTGCTCCCGACGAGCTACCGCCCCGGCCTGACGCCCGTCGCGCTGGCCGGGCTCCTGCCGCGCGGGATGGCCGAGCGTCTGCGCGCCGCCCTGCTCGCCTTCGAGCCGCGCCTGCCGGGCTTCGCGACCGACCTGGGCCAGCTCGTCGGCGTCGAGACGCGCACGAGCTCGCCGGTGCGCATCGTGCGCGACCCCGAGACCTGCGTCGCGGCGGGCACCGCGAACCTCTGCCCCGCCGGCGAGGGCGCGGGCTACGCGGGCGGCATCGTGTCGGCGGCGCTCGACGGGCGACGCGTGGCGGCGGCGCTCTGCACGCTGCTCGCGCGCTAGCGGCGAGCTGCTCGCTCCTCCGAGGCAGCCGAGCGCTTCACACTCGGCCGGCAGGGCCCGGGCCGAGGATGCGTCGCGCCGCTCACGCCCGCCGGCGAAACAGTCCCACCTCGGGCTCGGCCGCGACGCTCAGGATCTCGCCGCTGCGCCACTTCCCGAGGAGGCGCTTGCGCATGGGCAGGTAGAAGGCCACGACCAGCCCGTTCTCGTGCTCGACGAGGACCTTCACGGCATCGGTCAGGGCCTGCCCCTGCGGTGCGACCTTCACCCATTCGCACACGGCCACGGCGCGCAGCTCCTGCCGGCGGGCGGCCCGCAGCCCTTCGTGCAGCAACGACAGGACCTCGGCCGGATCCTGGAGCTCACGCCCCGTCGTGGCGGCCTGGAGCGCGAGCTCTCCGGCGCGGTCGAGCACGGCACCGAAGGGCAGGAACGCACCCTGCTCCTGGACCTGCTGCACGGCGAGGTCGAACAACGGCTCGGAGATCGCCTGCAGGTCGTCCTTCGCTTCCGCGTATCCGGCCTTCGGGTCCATGGTCCTGTTCCTCGGGGGAGAGCGGTCGGGCGATCGCGGCCGCGGCCGGATCCAACGGGGGCCAGAGTAGCGCTCGCCCCTCGCCGGCCGCCTCCGGAAGGATCTTCCGTCGTGGCCGAAGACCGCCGGCCAGGACGTCGCCGCGCCTCAAGTTCGTACGCAGCGCATACCGAGCAAGAGGGGCGGAAGGCTGACGGGGCAAGTCCCCAGGGAAGATCTCTGCCATGAACAAGCGTTCCACGCTTCGTGGCGCGACGCTGGTCGCGCCGCTCGTCATCGTGCTCGCGGGCTGTCGCTCGTCGGGCTATTCGTCGTTCCTGAAGTTCGGTCACGACGACCGCAAGCTCGAGCTGCTCGAGGCGGTCGAGAAGGGGCACGCGGAGCAGCTCGGCACGCACGAGCAGTTCATCTCGACCCTCAACCTGTTCAACCGGCTGACGCGCTTCGACTCGGAGGACCTGCAGGGGCTCTACGAGGACTTCGCCGACGCGGTCGCCGACTGCGACAAGCAGTCGAAGGCGTGGCAGAGCCGCACGCTCAACATGCGCATGCACGCCGACACGCTGTTCGCCGAGTGGTCGGCGCAGCTCGAGGCCTTCGCGCGGCCCGACCTGCGCGAGAAGAGCGCCAAGATGCTCGAGGACGCGCGCGCCAGCCACGCGCGGCTGGTCGTGTCGATGGACGGCACGTTCCAGAAGATGCAGCCGGTGCTGATGTCGCTGCGCGACTACGTGCTGTTCTTCGAGCACAACCTGAACCCGCGCGCGATCAACACGCTCTCCGACACCTACGACGGCTTCGTGGACGAGGTGCTGGAGCTGGCGACCTGCATGGACGCGACGCGCAAGGAGACCGAGCTCTACATGGAGTCGCTCGAAGGCCGCTCGGGCTTGCCCGAGGACGCCACCGGCCTCGACGGCGCGCCGGTCGGCCCGCCGCCCGCGCGCAAGTAGCCGCGCCGCGGCGGGACTCCGCAGCGGGCCCGCGCGACCGCGCGTCGCGCGGGCCCGGCTGCTGCGCGCGCCGTCAGTCGGCGTAGCGCAGCGGGCGCAGCTCGCCGCCGGCGAGGACGACCAGCGTGCCCGGGCCGGTCCAGGCGACGGCCTCGGCGCCGGGCAGGTGCTCGCGGCGCAGGCGCGCGTCGGAGCCCGACGCGGCGAAGATCGAGAGCTCGCCCGAGTCGAGCAGCACCGCCACCGCCTCGCTGCCGACGGCCAGGTCGCGCACGCGCGTCGAGCGCTCGGCGCGGTCGTCGGCCACGAGCTCGGTCGCGCGCAGCGTCGCCAGGTCGACCTTCAGCACGACCAGGCGCTGCAGCAGGCGGCCGGGGCGGCCGAGCGCCCCGGGCTGCGCGCGCTCGAACACGCCCGCCACGTAGATCGAGCGCCCGTCGCTCTCGCAGCGCTCGACCCAGGTCAGGCCGCGCAGGGCCGTCTCGCCGTCGTTCTTCCAGCTCCCGTCGCAGCGGCTGGCGCGCAGCACGCGCACGTCGCCGGTGAACGCGTTCACGGCGCGCGAGACGACGAGCAGCACCTCGCAGGCGCTCGTCGGCAGCGCGTAGTCCACCGCGTCGAGGTCGAACTGCGCCAGCCAGGCCGACGCGTCGAGCGAGGCCTCGCTCGTCCCGGCCGGGATGGAGACGAGCTCGACGCGGCCGCCCGCGTTCAGCGCGGCGACGTCGGCGTGCACGCCGATCGTGCGGCAGGGCCCGGGGAGCGGCGAGGCGGCGCGCTCGACGCGCTTGCCGCCCAGGCGCACCATGGCCAGCGCGTCGTCGTAGCCGACGCAGGCCCAGCCCGAGCCGAGGTCGTAGCCGGCGGCGCTCGGCACGCCCGGCGCGGGCTCCTGCCACTCGACGCCGTCGGGCCCGTGGCGCGCGATGCGGCCCGCGTCGAAGACGACGTAGCTCTCGCCGCCCGCGGGCAGCACGACGGGCTGCGGGCGCGCCGCGCGCTCGCGCGTGCCGCTCGCGCTGCAGGCGGCCAGGAGGACGAGCACCAAGACCGCCAGGGACCTCGCGCGCGTGGACCTCATCGCTCTCCTCCCGCCGCGACCGGCAGCAGCACCCGGAAGCCGATCGTCTTGTCGCCGTCGGTCCCGAACAGGGCCGGCTCGTGGTCGGCGCGGCACTCCTCGGGATCGCTGTACCACGAGCCGCCGCGCAGGCGCGGCGCGCCGCCCTCGTCCGTGCACCACTCGCTGACGTTCGCCGCCAAGCCGAGCGCGCCGCACCACGAGCGGTCGAGCGGGTGCGCGAGCGCCGGGCTCGTGCCCTCGCCGCGCTCGTAGCCGGCCTCGGCCCACGCGCCCGCCCACGGGTACTCGCTCCGCTCGGGGCCGGCGGCGGCGTGCAGCCACTCCGCGACGCGCGGCAGCCGGCCGCCCAGGCGCGCGCAGAAGGCCTCGGCGTCGGCGAACGAGACGTCGGTCGCCGGATGGTCGTCGCCCGCCGCGCGCGAGGCCGGCGGGCGCGCGCCGAGCTGGCGCCAGGTGACCTCGGTCTCGCCCAGGTAGAACGGGCGCGCGAGGTCGATGCTCTGGCCCGCGAAGGCGTACGGCTGCGCCGGCGGCGGCACGAGCACGAAGCGCATGCCGCCCTTGCGCACGACCGCGTACCAGCCGTCCGCGCCGATCCCCGCGGCCAGGTCGGCCTCCCAGCCCGCGCCTTCGGGCAGGCGGCCGGAGCGGCGCACGATCGTCCAGCGGCGGTCGAGGCCGGGGCCGCGCAGGCGGAGCTCGGTGCGCTCGCCCGCGAGCGCCAGCGCGGGCAGCGCGAAGCGCCCCTCGCCGTCCACCGCGACGCGCCGGCCCTCGCCGCCGTCCTGCGCGAGCCACAGCTCGGCCTCGCCGTGGTCGCAGGCGCCCGCCAGCGCGACGCTCGCGGCGAAGGTCTCGAAGGGCTCGCCCTCGGCGAGCGGCGCGCCGTCCGCGGCGAGCGAGAGCACGCGCGTGCCGCGCCGCAGCCCGAGCGACAGCCGCGTCGCGTTGCCGGCGCGGTCCTGCGCCTCGAAGCGGAACGCGCGCGACGCCTCGCCGTCGAGCGCCAGCGTCACGCGGCCCGGCTCGAGCGGCTCGCCGTCGAGCGTGACGCCCGCCAGCCAGTCGTCCGCGGCCGAGAGCTCGACCTCGGTCGCGTCGTCGAACACGACGACCTCGGCGCCGTCCGCGCACGCCTCGCCGCCGCGGCGCAGCGCGAGGCGCGGCGGCAGCGGGTCGTAGTGGAAGGCGAGCGCGCGGCGCGTCTCGCGGCCGGCGCCGTCGCGCGCGACCAGCTCGAGCGCGCGCGAGCGCACGGCGCCGCCCGCGCCGGGGAAGAGCTCGAGCGCGAAGCCGCCGTCCGGGTCGAGCGCCACCGGCTGGCCGTCGTCCGTCGCGAGCGTCGGCGCGCCCGCGTCGTCGCGCACGCGCCCGACGAGCGCGGCGCCGCGCGCCAGGTACTGCTCGCCCGCGACGCTCGCGCCGGGCAGCGCGGCGAGCTCGAGCGTCGGCGGCGCGCTGTCGACGACCACGGGCGCGGCCGCGGCGCTCCCCCGCTCGCCGCCGTCGGTCCGCGGCGCCTGCGCGCCGGCGCCGGGCGCGCCCTCTGCGCCGCTCGCGACGGCGGGCGCGACGGCCGTCCCGTGCGGCGGCGGCGCCTCGGCCGAGCTCACGCGCCGCCAGGGCCGCGTCAGGACGAGCACGAGCGCGATCGCGAGCGCCGCGCCGGCCAGCGCGATGCGGCTGCCGCGGCGCGCGGCGCGCTGGCCGCTCGCGATCTCCTGCAGCATGCGCTCGATGGCGGCGATGTCGGGGCGCTTGTCGCGCTCGCGCTCGAGGAGCTGCGTGACGAGCGCGCGCAGGCGCGGCGGCGTGTCGCGCACGTCGAGCGGCTCGGGCTCCTGCTCCAGGCGCGCCGTCGCGATCTCCATCGCGGTCTTGCCGCGGAACGGGAAGCGCCGCGACACCATGTGGTAGATCAGGACGCCCAGCGCGTAGAGGTCGGCGCGCGGGTCGACGTCCTTGCCGCGCACCTGCTCGGGCGCCATGTAGTGCGGCGTGCCCATCGGCCCCATCGTGTCCATCGTGCGCGCGTCGGAGAGCATGCCCTCCTTGCGCATGATCTTGGCGATGCCGAAGTCGAGCACGCGCAGCTCCTCGTCCGGCGTGCCCGCGCGCACCAGCAGGATGTTGGCCGGCTTGAGGTCGCGGTGCACGACGCCGCGCGCGTGGGCGTAGTCGAGCACCGCGATGAGCTGGCGCACCAGGCGCACGATGCGCTCGGGCTCGAGCGTCTCCTCGCGGCGCAGCACGTCGTCGAGCGGCACGCCCTCGACGTAGTCCATCGTGAAGTAGAACTCGCCGCGCTCGGTGCGCCCGTCGTTGAAGATCTGCGGGATGCCCTGGTGCTGCAGCGCGCGCAGCACGCGGATCTCGTTGCGGAAGCGCCCCTCGAACTCGCGCACGTCCTGGTGCTGGGGCAGCACGATCTTCAGCGCCAGCAGCTTGTCCTCGTGCAGCGTGTCCGCCACCAGGTCCACGCGCCCGAAGCCGCCCGCGCCGAGCGTGCGCACGACGCGGTAGCGGCCGTCGAAGAGCGGCGCGTCGCGCGGCGGCACGGGCAGCGTGCCCGCGTCGCGCAGCGTCGGGTCCGGATCGGGGCCGCCCCCCGGCGCCGCGCGCGCCGCGTCGCCGGCCGCGGCGAAGCGCTCGGTCTCGTCCGCCCTCAGCGTCGGGTCGGGCTCGCCGCGCCGCCAGGCCGGGCGCTCGCCCGCGCCCTCCTGCGGCCCCTTCTCGTGCGCGGCCATCGCGCGCCCCTCAGAACGCGAACTCCACGCCGAACAGGATCCCGAGCGTGTCCTGGTCCACGTCGCCGGCCGAGAGCTCGAGCATCGTGCGCCGGTAGAACGGCTCGAAGAACACCGCCGCGCTCGGCGTCGCCCACAGGCGCGCGCCGACGTGCGCGCCGTAGGTCGGCTCGGTGCTCGAGTCGTCGAGCGAGTCCATGTCGAGGTACGTCAGGCCCGCGTCCACGCCGATGTAGAACCACGTCCGCACCCAGCGGCGGATGTTGTAGTTGTAGAACGCGAGCGCGTCGACCTTGAGCACGTCGCTGTCGGGCAGGTTCGAGTCCACCTGCCCGTAGACGATCTCGCCGCCGATCTCGTGGTGGTCGCCGACGAAGTAGCCGTAGGAGAGCGAGAGCTCGAAGTCGGTCTCCTTCAGGTCGTTGAGGCCGGCCCCGTCGAAGCTGCTGTCCGACAGGTTGCCGCCGATCGAGACCAGCGACTCGCCGCGCGCAGGGCCGTAGCGGACGTTCTCCTCGCTCTGCGGCGCCGCCACGCACGACGCACAGGCCACTGCCAGCAGGATCCCCGCGCTCCTCGTCACGCTCTCCTCCTCCGCACGGACGGGCGCACGCGTCCGTCGCGCGCGCGAGCCGTGGACGTCCAGCGGGTGAGGCTAGCCGCTCCTCCCGCGCCAGGCAAACCGGGCCGGCCGGGCGGGCTTGTCGGTTTCCGGCCCCACGCCTACGCTGGTGCGCCGGATTCCGCCGCTCCGGGGAGACGTGGAGGAACGCCCCGTGAAGACCGCGCTAGCAACCCTCGTCGCGTCGGCGCTCGTCGTCGCGTTCGCTCTTTCCGGCACGGCGTGCCATGGCGAGCTCTCGGACGAGCAGCTCCTCGCGGACGGCTCGACCGCCGAGCGCATCCGCCAGCTCATCAAGGAGATCCGCTACCGCTCGCTCGGCGCGAGCGAGATCTTCCTGGCCGAGCTGCGCGAGAGCGAGCCCGCGCCGCCGCCCGACCCCGGCGGCGGCGGCCCGAGCGTGCCCGTCACCCCCACCGAGATCGACGCGATCTCGGGCGGCACGTTCGCCGTGACGCTGGGCGTGCCCGCGGCGGCGCTCGCGCGCGCGGCGGCGGAGGGCGAGTTCGACACGGTGTTCCTCTCCGTCGACGGCGACGCGCAGGGCTCCTTCGAGGTGGACCTCGACCCCGACGGCACGGGCAGCTCGTTCCTCGGCGTCGAGCTGTTCGTGACGCTCCAGGAGGACATCCGCTTCAAGCGCTTCGACCTCGTGCTCACGCCCCAGCGGGGCGGCGTGACCGGCCAGCCGGTGACCGCCACCGTGCGCGTCACGCCGACCTGCGGCGGCGGCGACATCAAGGTCACGCTGGAGTGGGACAACGGCAGCGACCTGGACCTGGAGATCCTCGACCCGGACGGCGAGCGCATCGCGTTCGACGCGGACCTCGAGCGCCTGAGCGTCGGCTTCCAGCAGAGCGTCGCGACCGGCGGCGGACCGTGCGAGCCCGTCCTGGGCCGGCTGTACGAGACGTTCTGCTGGGAGGGCGGACCGCTCGACCTGGTCACGCCGCGCGGCACGTACACGGTCAGCGTGCTGCCGAGCGACCTGTGCCCGGGCACGACGCGCTACGTCCTGACCGTCATCACCGAGTCCTTCGTCCAGGTCGTCGAGGACCAGCTCTTCGCGCCGCTCGAGAGCCCCGCGGCGGCGCTCGAGGAGCCGGCCGTCTTCACCTTCCAGTACCCCGGGGTGGTGGACCTGGCGCTGCGCGCGGCCGCGCTGGACGCGGCGCAGATCGCGGAGGAGGTGCCCTTCGCGCTCGACCTCTCGCTCGAGAACCGCCTCGACGGCGGCAACGACGCGAACGACGTCGAGGTCGCGCTCGAGCTGACCCAGGGGCTGCGCTTCCTCTCCGGGCAGCCGCCGCCCCCGCAGGGCAGCCTGGACCTCTCCGGCGCGTTCCCCGAGGACGAGCACACGCCGCCGCGCCTGGTCTTCCGCGACCTGGACGTGGCCGACGGCGAGACGCTGGCGCTCTCGGCCGTGGTGCGCGTGCCGTTCGGCTCGATCGCCGGCGGCCTCGACGCGGTCGCGGCCGAGGCGCGCATCGTCTCGCTCAAGGAGCGCGACCCGCTCGCGACGAACGACCGCGCGACCTTCTCCGGCACGGGGCTGTCCGGCAACGCCTTCGTGGACCTGGGCGTGTCGTTCCTCGACGTCCAGAACCAGAACCCCGCCGAGGGCGAGGCGGTCGGCTTCCTCGTGCGCGTCGACAACGGGCCGCTCGCCGCGAGCGCGGCGGACGTGGTGGTGAGCCTGCCCCTGCCCGGCGGGCTCACGCTCGACCCGTCGGCCACGATCGTCCCGCAAGGCTCCCAGCTCGCGGGCGGCGCGTGGACGATCGACGCGCTCGCGCCGGGAGCGGAGGTCGTGCTCGAGCTCGTCGCGACCGTGGACCAGGGCGCGGCGGGCCAGGACCTCGTGCTCACCGCCGCGCTGCAGGACGTGAACGAGCCCGACGGCGAGGAGTTCTCCGCCGACGACCAGGCCAGCGCTCCGGCGGTCCACGTGCGGCCGGTGGCGCTGTTCGACGCGCAGCCGGCGAGCGGCTTCGCCCCGCTCGAGGTGCGCTTCGACTCGAGCGCCTCGCGCGGCGACGTCTCCGAGCGCCGCTGGAGCTTCGGCGACGGCTCGCCGCTGCTCACGACGACCGACGCCGTCGTCATGCACGTGTTCGAGGAGAGCGGCTCGTTCGCGGTCGTGCTCGAGACGCTCGACGCCGGCTTCGCCGGCGCGACGAGCGCGCCGCTCGCGATCGACGTGCAGGACCCGGTGGACCTCGGCGTGACGCAGAGCGTGGACGACGCGAACCCCGCGGAGGGCGCCACCGTGACCTTCACCGTCACGGTCCGGAACGACGCGCAAACCACGGAGGCCACCGGCGTCGCGCTGGAGGACGCGCTGCCGGCCGGGCTCGCGCTGGCGCAGGCCTCGCCCTCGCAGGGCACCTACTCCGGCTCGAGCTGGCAGGTCGGCACCCTCGCGCCCGGCGCCTCGGCCACGCTGCTGCTCGCCGCGACCGTCGCGGGCGGCACCGCCGGCCAGACGCTCGTGAACACCGCCGGCGGCCTGACGGCCGACCAGCCCGACCTCTCGAGCGGGAACGACACGGCCAGCGCCACGGTGCGCGTGCGGCCGGTGGCGATCTTCGAGGTCGCGCCCGCGTCCGGCTTCGCGGGGCTGACCACCTTCGCCTTCACCGACCTCTCGCGCGGCGCGACGAGCTGGTCGTGGGACTTCGGCGACGAGGGCGGCTCGAGCGAGCAGAACCCGCAGAAGGTCTACGCCGCGCCTGGCGCGTACACGGTCGTGCTGACCGCCAGCGGCCCGACCGGCAGCGACGTCGCCTCGGTCGAGGTCGAGGTCGGGGCCGCGCTGGACCTGGTCGTGGAGAAGACGGTGTCGTGCGTCGAGGGCAGCTGCGGCAAGGAGCCGAGCGGGACGCAGATCACGGCCTCCGAGGGCGACTCCGTGCGCTTCCAGGTCGCCGTCGCGAACGCCAGCACGACCGGCACGAGCGCGACGAACGTCTCGCTCCTCGACGCCTTCCCGGCCGGGCTCTCGCTCCAGAAGGCCTTCGGCGACGGCGCGTACGACGTCGAGAGCGGCCTGTGGCAGGTCGGCACGCTCGACGCCGGCAAGCGCGCGACGCTCTTCCTGGACGCGAGCGTCGACCCCGGGAGCGGCGGCCTGACGATCACGAACACGGCCGGCGGCCTGACGCTCGACCAGACCGACATCGATCCGTCCAACGACGCCGCCAGCGCGTCGGTCGTCGTGCTGCCGCGGCCGGTGGCGGCCTTCTCGATCGAGCCGCCGTCCGGCGCGGCCGGCGACGACAGCGTCACCTTCACGAACCTCTCGAGCGGCGCGAGCGCGTACTCGTGGAGCTTCGGCGACCAGCAGGGCTCGACCTCCGCCGCGACGAGCGTCACGCACGCCTACGCCGCCGCCGGGCGCTACCTGGTGACGCTGACCGCCTCCGGCCCGGGCGGCGCGGACACCACGCCGCCGATGGCCGTGGACGTGCTCGACCTGCGCGTGTCGCTGAGCGCGCTGCAGACGCAGGTGTGCGAGGACGACGAGGTCGCCTACCGCGCGACCGTCTCGGCCAGCTCGGCCAACCCCGTCGCGGCGACGGGCGTCACGCTCGACCTGCCGCTCCCGCAGGGCTTCGTGCTCGTCGGCGCGGATCCGGACACCGGCAGCTACGCGAACGAGCGCTGGACCATCGGGAGCCTCGCTCCCGGCGGCGGCGCCGCGCTGACGCTCGTGCTCTCGCCGCCGCTCGGCACGACGACGCTCTCGACGGGCGCGCTGCGGCTGGCGCAGTTCGAGCTGCCGGCGGCCAACGCCTCGGGCGCGACCGTGTCGAAGGTGGTGTGCAAGTGAGCGCCGGCCGCCGGGCCGGAGGAGCCGCGTGAGCGCGCGCGCGCTGGGCGCGGCCCTGCTCGCCCTGGCGGCCGCGGGCGGCGCGCTGGCCTGGCTCGCGGGCGCGCCGGACGCGCGGCCCGCGCCGGCGCGCCCCGCGCCGGGCGCCGCCGCGGGCGCGGCGCCGGTCGCGCTCGCGCCGGCGGACGCGCGCGACGCGCGCGACGCGCGCGCGCCCGAGGCTCCTCCCGCGGCCGCGCGCCGCGCCGTGCGCGGGCGGGCGATCGACCTCGCCGGACGGCCGGTCGCCGGGCTCGCGCTGCGAACGCCCGACGGCGCGCGCGCGCGCACGGGCGCCGACGGCGCCTTCCGCCTCGCGGCGGAGCACGCCGAGGCCCTGGTCACCGTCGAGGACCCGCGCGCGTCGGTCGTCCTGCGCTCGGGCCCGAGCGCGCTGCGCCGCGGGGCGCCGCAGGTGCTGGTCGTCGAGCCGGGCGGCCCGCTCGAGGGGAGCGTCGTGGACGAGGAGGGCGCGCCGCTCGCCGGCGCCGCGCTGCGCCTCGCGCTCGACGAGCGCGCCCTCGCGCGCCTGCCCGCGGACGCCGCGCGCCTGTGCGCCCCCGCGTGGTCGGCGCACAGCGCGGCCTCGGGCCGCTTCCGCCTGGAGCGCGTGCCGCTGCGCGCGCCGCTCGTGCTCGAGGCGCGCTGCGCGGGGTACGCGCCGCGCACGCTCGTGCTCGACGAGCGCGGCGCGGCGCCGTGCGTCGCGCTCGCGCGCGAGGGCGCGGCCGGACGCCGCGTGAGCGGCCGCGTCACGAGCGCGACGGGCGAGCCGGTCGCCGGCGCCAGCGTGCGCTGCGGCGCTGCGCGCGCGACGAGCGACGCGCGCGGCGCCTTCGCGCTCGCCGTCGCGGCGGACGAGCGCGCGAGCGTGCAGGCGCTCGCGCCGGGGCTCGGCGCGTCCGCGCCGTGCCCGCTGCCCGCCGACGCGGCGCCGCTCGCGCTCGTGATCGACGCGCGCGAGGCCTGGGTCGCGGGCACCCTGCTGCGCGCCGACGGCAAGCCGGCCGCCGGCTGGCTCGTGCGCGCGCTGGCGCCCGGAGACGCCGGGGAGCGCGCGGACCTCGGGGACGCGCCGGGCGCGCGCGGCGCGCCGCCGGCCTGCGACGCGGCCGAGCGCGCGCGGCGGTCCGAGGTCGTGGCGCGCACCGACGCGCGCGGCGCCTTCCGCGTGCGCGCGGGCGTCGCGGCGGACGGCCTCGCGCGGCTCGCGGCGTGGAGCAAGGAGGAGGGCCGGAGCGAGCTCTCCCCGCCGCTCTCCCCCGGCCTGGACGCGACGTGGCGGCTCCGCGAGGAGGCCGCGCGCGCGCTCGAGGGGCGCGTGCTCGCGGCCGCCGGCGCGGGCGGCGTGGCCGGCGCGCGCGTCACGGTCGAGCCGCTCCTCGCGCCCTGCGACACGGGCTGGAGCGGGCCGGTCGCCGACGTCGCCATCAGCGACGCGGACGGCCGCTTCCGCCTCGCGCGCGCGCCCGCCGGCCCGGTGCGCCTGCGCGCGCAGAAGCCCGGCTTCGCCGCGGCGGCGCTCGAGCTCGACGCCGCCGGGCGCGCGGACGCGACGGTGCTCCTCGCGCGCGCCTGCGAGGCGCGCGTGACGCTCGCCGGGGCGATCCCCGGCGCGCGCGCGCTCGAGCTGCGCGACGCGCGCGACGCGCCGCTCGCGCTGCGGCTCGCCGCCGAGCCGGGGCGCGCGGTCCGCCGGCTGGCGCTCGCCGACGCGCTCGGCCGGCGCCTGCTCGCGAGCGAGGAGGCGGTCGCGCTGGTCGTCCTCGGCGACGCGGGCGAGCTCCTGCGCCGGCCGGTGGCGCTGCGACCCGACGTGACGAACGAGCTCGGGCTGTGACGCGCGGCGACGCTCGGCCTCGGAGCATGGGAAAGAATCCTGCGCGGCTCCCGGTGCCGTCTGGCTTCGTCCTGGCAAGGCGCGCCGACGACGCGTCTTCGCGGCAAGACTCGGAGGAGGCGCAACGCCGCCAGGGCGGAGCCAGACGGTGCTGGGGGCCGCGCAGGATTCTTTCTCGGGCGCTCAGTCGCCGCCGTAGCCCATCGCGCGCAGGCGGTCCTCCTGCTCGGCGTCGAGCCGCGCCGGCACGGGCTCGACCTGCGGGCGCAGCAGGGTCTCGAGCCTCGCGCGCGTGCGCGCCTGGAGCTCGCGCGGCCAGCCCGCGCCGGAGGGGAGCAGGTTCTCCCGCTCGTGCGGGTCGCGCGCCAGGTCGAAGGCGCCGAGCAGCGCGTCCGCGCGCTCGAAGCCGATGAGCTTGTGCGCGCCCTCGACGACGGCCAGCGTCGAGTCCGGCTGGTTGCGGCACTCGAAGACGAAGGTCGGGCGCTCGGCGGCGAGCTCGAGCAGCGACGTCCCCGCCCACTCCGGGCGCGGCGCGACGCCGGCCAGCGCGCACAGCGTGCGCGGCAGGTCCACGAGCGACGCGGCGTGCTCCACCAGGCCGGGCTCGACCCCCGCGCCGCACAGGAGGAGCGGCACGCGCGCCAGCACCTCGTAGACCTTGTCGCGGTGGTAGGCCAGGCCGTGCTCGCCGAAGGCCTCGCCGTGGTCGCTGGCGAAGACGAGCGCGCCGCGCGCGAGGAGGCCGCGCGCCTCGAGGTCGTCGCAGAAGCGGCGCACGCCCTCGTCGAGGTCCACCACGCCGGCCCAGTAGAACGAGCGGATGCGCGCCAGCGCGGCCTCGATCTCCTGCGCGCGCCCGGGCGTCTCGGGCGGGCTCTCGACCAGCTCCTGGATGCGCGCGCGCAGGCGGTCGGGGTCGCCCTCGAGGCCCAGCCGCTCGCCCCAGGCCTCGCGCGTGCGGCGCGTGACGTGGTAGGGCAGGTGCGCGCGGTAGGTGTGCACGAACAGGAACACCGGCCGGCCGTCGTCGT
>CADEGS010000029.1:0-18638 GCA_902826945.1 uncultured bacterium
CCGGCGGGGAAGCGGCGCAGCGCGACGCGCGCGCGGTCCATCGTGCTGCGGCGGAAGGTGTACTCGGCGCCGTAGAAGGTCGTGGCGATGTCGTACAGGCCGCTGGCGACGTAGACGCGCAGGTCGGGGTTCTCGGCCATGCCGCGCGCCAGGGCGGGGGCGACGTCGACGTAGCCCTGGAAGGAGTCCCACTCGGAGGCGGGGCGCTTCCAGTGCGGGCCGACCTCCTCGCTCATCACGACGTACTCGCGGTCGACGGTGACGCCCAGCTCGGAGCGCAGGTAGCTCAGGAAGCCCGCGACGTAGGCGCCGCTGATGCCGGCGCCCATCGGATCGCCGCTGGGCGTCTCGCCGACGTCGTCGGGCTCGGTGCCGGTGTAGCGCGTGTCGAGCCGGCCGACGACGAGGCCCCGCTCGCGCAGGAGCTCGCGCCGGAAGCGATCGGTCGAGATCACGAGGTTCGCGCGGCGCACGTACTCGGGCGAGATGCCCGTGTAGCGGCTGAGGCGCTCGACGATCGCCTCGCGCCGCTCGTCGGAGAGGTCGCGGCCGGCGAAGAGCGCCGGCACGTACTCCTCGGTCACCCAGGTGCAGACCTCGTCCAGGAAGGCATCCAGGTCGGCCGGCCGCTCGGTCAGCGCGTCGTGGAACCAGGCCGTCGCGGCGTAGGTCGGCACGACCGTCGCCAGCGCGGCGTCGTTCGACTGGCCGTCGACGATCGCCGTGCTCAGGGCCGGCGAGATCAGGATCAGCCCGTTCAGCGCGACCGAGCCGAACCCGCCCTGCAGGTCGCGCACGAGCAGCGGCCCGCGGATCCCGCCGTAGCTCTCGCCCAGCACGTACTTCGGCGACGCCCAGCGCGCGTGCAGCGAGAGGTAGCGGCGGAGGAAGCGCGACACCGACGCGGCGTCCTCGTCCACCCCCCAGTGGTCCTCGCCCTTGCCCTTGCCCACGACGCGCGAGAGGCCCGTGCCGATCGGGTCGACGAAGACGAGGTCGCTCTCGGCGAGCAGCGTCTCGGGGTTGTCCACCACCGGGAAGGGCGGCGCGCCGGCCGCCTGGCCGTCGCCCGGCACCTCGACGCGCCGCGGCCCGAGCAGGCCCATGTGCAGCCAGATCGACGACGACCCCGGCCCGCCGTTGAAGGCGAACGTGATCGGCCGCTCGGGGCCGCCCTCCTTCAGCGTGTAGGCGATCGTGAAGAACTCCGCCTCCGGCTCGCCCTTCTCGTTCGCGAGCAGGATCGTCTCGGCCAGCGCCGTGTAGGCGAGCGCCTTGCCGCCGACCTGGATCGTGTGCTCGCTCTCGAAGCGCAGCGCCTGGGGCGCGGGTCCCTCGGCCTGCTCGTCCTTCGCGAAGCTCGTGGCTTGCGCCGGGAGGACGGCGGGCGCGAGCGCGAGGAGCAGGGAAAGGGGGGCGAGCGATCGAGCGCGGATCATGGCGGATCTCCGTGAGGTCGGGGGCCGGGAGGATCCTACGGCGATCCGGGAACGAGCGGAGCGGCCGACCGCGCGGTTCGGCGCGGCGCCGCGTACGAGGCGTGTGTCCGAGCCCGGCAGTGCCCCGCGACGCCGGCGGCGCCGCCGGAAACCCGCGCTCGATCAGAGCCGGCGCGCGAGCGCCTCTCGCAGCCGCGCGTGCAGCTCCCGGTCGGCCCCGCGCGCGTCGGCGAGCGGGGCGGCGGCGAAGTCGTAGGCCTCGAACGGGCCGAGCAGCCGCAGCCGCGGGTCCTCCGCGGCGAAGCGCGGTACGCAGTGCCCGTGCAGCTCGGGGACCTGGTTGCAGAGCACGAGGTAGTTGACGCGCTCCGCGCCGGTGGCGTCGAGGATCGCGTCGCCGAGCAGCACGAGGTCCCCGAAGAAGCGCGCGCGCGCGGCGGCGTCGAGGTCGTTCGGCGAGGGCACCACGGGGTCGGGTAGCAGCATGCAGCACCCGCGGATCGGCTCGGGCTGATGCTTGCCGAGGATCGCCCAGCCCGAGGGCACGCGGGCGAGCAGCTCGGGATCCCGGCCGGCGCGCAGGCGCTCGACGCGCGCGCTGATGGCTGCGCGCAGCGCCGTCATCGCCCCTCGGCCCGCCCGTGCGCCGGCGCGCCGTCGCCCGCCAGCTCGCGCTCCAGCCGCTCGAGGAAGTAGCCGACGTCGGTGACGAGCCCGATCGCCTGCGTCGTGCCGCGGTTGCCGAGCTTGACCGGCAGCGCCTCGCTCATGTCCACGCACACCGTGCGCACGTCGGCGGGCAGCAGGTTCCCCACCGCGATCGCGTGCAGCGCGGAGGCGAGCAAGAGGCACGCGCCGGCGCCCTCGAGCGCATCGACGTACGCCTGCTGCGCCGCGCGCACGTCGCACAGCACGTCCACCAGCGGCCCGTCGTCGCGGATCGAGCCCGCCAGCACGTACGGCACGCCGCGCTGCACGACCTCGTGCATCACGCCCGAGCGCACGAGCCCCGCCGCGACCGCCGGCCGGATGCCGCCGGCGCGGTTCACGGCGTTGATCGCCCACAGGTGGTTGCGCGAGCCGCCCTCGACGGCGCGGCCGCTCATCTGGCACACGCCCAGGCTCGTGTGCAGGAGCGCCTTCTCCAGGTCGTGCACGGCGAAGGCGTTGCCCGAGAGCAGCGCGTCGATCCAGCCGGCGCGGATCAGCCGCACGAGCGCTCCGTCGCCGCCCGAGTGGACCACCGCCGGCCCCGGCACGACGACGATGCGCCGCCCCTCGGCGCGCGTGGCGCAGAGCGCGCGCGCCGCGGCCGCGATCGCCAGCGGCTTGTTGGCCTCCATCGAGACCTCGTTCGACATGAAGGCGAAGCCGTCGGTCCTGCGCGCGCGCTCGAGCGGCCGCACGCGCACGCCCGCGCCGCGCAGCAGCACCGGCTCGCCCGCGCGCACGCCGCGCTGCTTGAGCGCGACCAGGCGCCCGCCGCGGCGCACGACCGCGCAGTCCATGCGCTGGCCGTCCACGGGCTCCCAGCGCCCGGCGACGCGCACGACGGTGGCCAGGTTCGTGGTCGAGTAGAACTCGTCGGGCAGGATCCCTTCGCCCTCGGCCGGCGCGAAGACGGCGTCCTTCACCTGGCTCGTCGCGCCGAGGTACGCCAGCGCCTCGAGCACGCGGTCGAGCCGCTCGGGATCGTCGTGCGCGATCGCCAGGCGCGCGAACGAGGTCTCCTCGTTCGTGCGCCCGACGCGGAACTCCTCGATCTCGAAGCGCGCTCCCTCCGCGACGACGCGGTCCATCACGCGCCGCAGGACGTCCGAGTCGATGATGTGCCCCTCGAGCGTGACCGTCTCCCGCACCATGGGCGGGATCCTAGCGCGCCGCGAGAGAGCGCGCGCGGCGCGGGCCCGGGAGCTCCCGGACCCGCGCCGCCGAGCCGACGCCCGTGCGCTCCTCGCTCAGTCCACCCCGAGCGCCAGGCCGTCGGAGAGCAGCACCGGGTAGCCGGTGCAGCTCGTGCCGCCCGCGGTCAGCACCAGCCACTGGATCCAGGCCTTGGCGCCCGAGAGGCCGGCCGGGATCGGCAGCTCGATGCGCGCCTGGCCGGCTCCGTTGGTGGGGCCGACGAAGTAGCTCGCCGTGGCGGCGGGGTCGAAGGCGATCGAGGCCATCCCGAGCGGGAAGGAGAAGGCGTTGTCGGACACGGCCAGGTACGCGCCGGCGAAGGGCTCCGCGTACCACAGCTCGGCGGCGAAGCCCGGGTTGGGCGAGGTGAGCGCGCCGACGCGCGGCACGCCGCCGCCCGCGGGGCAGCCGACGTCGAGCGCCTCCCACTGGCCGCCCTTGCCCTCGAAGCGCTGGCCGTAGACGTCGTCGACGGTCCACACCGAGAGCGCGCGGTCGAGGCCGGCCGCCTCGGTCGTGACCGGCGCGAGCGCGTGCCCGTTGTAGAAGGCGGCGAACTGGAGCGTCTGCGGCGTCTCCAGCGCGCCGCCGCCCAGCGGGTCCATCGACACCGAGCGGATCAGCCACAGCCCGCCGCCGCTCTCGGCGCGGTAGGTGACCTGGTACGCGTTGCCGCTGTAGGCCACGCGCGGGTCCAGGACCTCCAGCGTCGGGTGCGAGTCGACGATGACCTGGGCCCCGATCAAGGGCAAGCCGCCCGGGAACGAGACGCGCCGGCCGTAGACGTCGTGGTCGCCGCCCGAGCCGAGGAAGCCGTAGTCGTAGGCGACGAAGAAGTCGTCCGCGCTCGCGCCGGCGCAGTCCACCGAGGTGAAGCCCAGCGAGCCGGTCGCGATCGGGAAGGCGGCCGCCGAGGGCGCCGAGCCCGTCCACGAGCGCCCCATGATCGAGCGCACGACCGTGCCCGTCACCTCGCGGTGCCACACGACCAGGCGCCGCCCGCCGACGCGCGCGATCGAGGGCGCGCGGTCGTCGGGGTCGGTCGTCACGTCGAACTCGCCCTGGACGACGAAGCTGGAGCCCGCGGTCAGGCCGACCTCGGCGCCGCGCAGGCCGGCGCCGACGCGGCGGTAGACCACCGTCGCGCTGGCCTCGTCGCTGGCGCCGACGTCGGGCTCGACCTCGTTGAACACGCTGTTGCCGAGCACGCGGTGCGTGCCGACCGTGGTCGAGAGCGTCGCGAAGTCGCGCACCGCCACCTCGCGGAAGCCCGCCGCGGACGTGTCGCGCGACCAGGCGACGACGAAGCGCGTGCCGAAGGTCGGGTCCAGGAAGCGGCCGACCGAGACCTCGTGGATCTCGAGGCCCTGGTTGGTCCAGATGTCGAACACCGTCGAGGCGGCGCTGCCGTCCGCGTTCAGCCACAGGCCGACGACCGACCAGGCGACCGGCGCCTCGTCCTCCTCGACCCACACGACGAGGTACTTGCCCTCCCCGCGGCACACGTCCACGTCGCCGCGCGCGTGGTCGCCGCCCTGGTAGGGGCCGACGACCGAGCCGATCAGCGGGTCGAGGACGAGCGGCAAGGTCGCCTGCGCGACGAAGTCGGCCGGCAGCCCGAGCGCCAGCACGCCGCCCTCGAGCCGCAGCCAGCCCCGCGCCGTGCGGCCGCGCGCGTCCACGCCGGTCACGCCGCCGACGCGCAGGCCGTTCGCGAACACGAGGCCGTCGCGCTCGTCCTGGTGCACGAGCTCGCTCGCGCTCTCCAGCCGGCCGCGCACGACGAGGTCGCCCTCGCCCTCGGGCAGGGCGCGGAAGACGAAGCTCTGCTCGATGCCGAGCGCGCGCGGCTCGTAGCGCTCCTCGAGCGCGGCGGAGCGCTCGTAGCGGACGAGCCCGGAGGCGTCGGCGGCGGGCGCCACGCTCGCGGCGAAGGCCAGGGCGCCCCCGTCGCGCGCCGCGGAGAGGAATTGCCAGCGCAGCGCCGTCGCGCCGCGCGGATCGGCGTCGGTCGCGGCGAAGAGCACCTCGCCGGCCTCGAAGGAGGCGCTGACGCCCGGGCCGCGCGCCAGCAGGCGTCCGGCGTCGGCCACGAGCGTCGCGCCGGAGCCGGGGATCGAGGGGGGCGTCGCGCCGGGGGCGGCGCACAGGAGCGGGAGGGCGAGGAGGGTGCGGAGGCTGGGTGTGGTCATGGCGGGAAACGCGTCGGGGTGTCGGGGACGCCCCGGACACGAGATCCGCGCCGCCGCTCCATCAGCGAAATCCGCGCGGCCGTCCGGACGCGCGCGCCGCGCCTGCCCGGAAACGATTTCCGTGATGGAGCCCGGGCCGCTTCGACGTTCCCCGAAGGCATGCCGGAGCCCGTCTCCCTCTCCCGCCGCGCGCCTTGTGGCCCGCGTTCGCTCCGCCGACGATGGGGCGGGCATGGCCGAGGAGCCGATCACCGTCCTCCTGCGCCGCATGGGCGCGGGCGACCGCGAGGCCGGCGAGCGCGTCTTCGCGCTGGTCTACGCCGAGCTGCGCGCGCGCGCCGGCGGCCTGATGGGCGCCGCCGGCGGCACGCTGCAGCCGACGGCGATCGTGCACGAGGCCTGGATCAAGCTCGCCGGGAGCGAGAGCGGCGACTGGCGCGACCGCGGGCACTTCCTGGCCTTCGCCGCCTCGGCGATGCGCTCGATCCTGGTCGACCACGCGCGCGCGAAGCGCACGGCGAAGCGCGGCGGCGGCGCGGCGCGCATCGAGCTCGACCGCGCCGTGGCCGAGTACGAGGACCGCGCGGTCGACCTGGTGGCGCTCGACGAGGCGCTGGCGGAGCTCGCCACGCTCGACCCCGAGCTCGCGCGCGTGGTCGAGCTGCGCTTCTTCGGCGGCTCCACGATCGCGGAGACGGCGCAGGCGCTCGGCATCTCGACGGCGACCGTGGAGCGCGACTGGCGCACCGCGCGCAGCTGGCTGCGGCAGCGGATCGACGGCGGTGAAGAAGACGGCTGAGGACTGGCGGCGCGTGCGGGCCGCCTTCGAGCGGGCGCTCGAGCTGGACGAGCCCGCGCGCGGGCCGTACCTGGAGAACGCGCTCGACACCGAGGCGCTGCGGCGCGAGGCGCGCGCGCTCCTGCGCGCGGACGCCGTGCGCGACGACTTCCTCGTGCCGCCGCCGGCGCCCGAGCCGCGCGCGCGCGTCGGCACCTCCATCGGCCCCTTCCGCATCGTGCGCTGGATCGCGAGCGGCGGCATGGCGGCGGTCTACGAGGCCGAGCAGGCGAGCCCGCGCCGCCGCGTGGCGCTGAAGGTGCTGCCGCCGACCGCCTCGGAGGCGATGCTGCGCCGCTTCCGGGCCGAGGCGGACCTGCTGGCGCGCTTGCGCCACCCCGGGATCGCGCAGGTCTTCGAGGCCGGCGCCGAGCCGCTCGAGCAGGCCGGCGAGCGCTTCGAGGTGCCCTGGTTCGCGATGGAGCTCGTGCCCGGCGCGCGCAGCGTGATCCGCTACGCGCTCGAGGAAGGCCTCGACCTCGAGGCGCGCACGCGGCTCTTCGCGCGCGTCTGCAACGCCGTGCACCACGGCCACCGCCACGGCGTGCTGCACCGCGACCTGAAGCCGGCCAACCTGCTCGTGGACGAGGACGGCAACCCGAAGGTGATCGACTTCGGCGTGGCCAAGGCGCTCGACGGCGACGCCGAGCGCGCCGAGCGCACGCGCCACGGCGAGCTGCTCGGCACGCTGCGCTACATGAGCCCCGAGCAGCTCGCCGCGCGCGAGGACGGCGTGGACGTGCGCACGGACGTCTACGCGCTCGGGATCGTGCTGCACGAGCTCGTGTGCGACGGCGAGGCGGCCTTCGCGGTGGACGGCCTGTCCCTGGCGGAGGCCTGCCGCCGCCTCGAGAGCGAGGACCCGCCGCCGCCGAGCCGGCGCCGCGCCGAGCTGCCGCGCGAGATCGACTGGATCGTCGCCAAGGCGACGGCGAAGGAGCGCGGCGCGCGCTACGCGAGCGCGGCGGAGCTGGCCGAGGAGCTCGCGCGCCTGTGGCGCCACGAGCCCGTGCGCGCCGGCCCGCCGGGCGCGCTCTACCAGCTCCGGAAGCTCGTGCGCCGCCACCGCAAGGCGGTCGCGGCCGGGCTGGTGGTGCTCGTCGCCGCGCTGGTCGCGCTGGTCGGCACGACCTGGGGCCTCGTGCGCGCGCGGCGCGCGGAGGCGTCGGCGCGCGCGGACCGCGGCCGCGCCGTCGAGCAGGCCGCGAAGTCCGAGGCGATGGTCGACTTCCTGGTCGACGTCCTCGCGGCGCCGCACCCCGGCAGCCGGGGGCGCGAGGTGCGCGTGGCCGAGGCGTTGCTCGCGGCGAGCGAGGCCTACCGCGAGCGCTTCGCCGACGACCCGCTCCTGCAGGCGCGCCTGGCCGCCGCGCTGGGCGAGGTCTACCACGGCCTCGGCATGACCGACGAGGCGGTGCGCGAGCACGAGCAGGCGATCCAGGTGGTCAGCCGCGAGCGCGGCCCGCTCGACCCCGAGGTCGGGCGCCTGTACGGCGACCTCGGCTCGGTGCAGCTCGTCGCCGGGCGGTTGCAAGAGGCCGAGCGCTCGTTCGAGCGCTCGCTCGCGGCGGCCGAGGCCAGCGCGGGGCCCGACGGCGCGGCGGCGCACGAGGCGCGCGCCGGCATCGGTCGCGTGCGGCTGGCGCAGCGGCGCACGCCCGAGGCGCTGGCGCTCCTGCGCCCGGCGACGGACGGCCTCGCGCGCACGCTCGGGCCCGGGTCGGAGCGCACGCTGCTCGCGCAGAACGCGCTGGCCGGCGTGCTGCACGAGGCGGGCCGCCTGAACGAGGCCGAGGCGCTCTACCGCACGGCGCTCGAGGGGCTGCTCGAGCGCGTCGGGCCCGACCACCCCGAGGTGCTGCGCCTGCGCTTCAACCTGGGCATGCTCGCGCACAGCCGCGGGCGCGCCGACGAGGCGATCGCGCTCTTCCGCGAGCTGCTCGAGGCGCGCCGCCGCACGCTCGGCGAGAGCCACCCCGACACGCTCGCGGTCGTCGGCAACCTGATCGCGATGCTGACGCTGGCCGAGCGACAGGACGAGGCCTGGGAGCTCGCCGACGCGTCGGTCGAGGCGATGCGCCGCGCGCTGCCCGAGGAGCACCCGGTGCTGCTCGCGACCTCGGTGACGCTCGGCACGCTCGAGAGCCGGCGCGGCAACGCGGCGCGCGCCGAGGAGCTGTGGCGCGGCGTGCACGCGGTGCGCGAGCGCACGCTCGGGCCGGCCAGCCCGGCGACCCTGACGCCGCTCTACGAGCTCGCGCGCCTGGCGCGCGTGACCGGCCGCCTGGAAGAGGCCGAGGCGCTCGCGACGCGCGGCTTCGAGCTCTCCTACGGCGTCCTGCCCGCGCACGACCCGCACGCCTTCGAGTTCCTGCGCGAGCTCGGCTGGACGCTGCTCGAAGCGGAGCGCTACGACGAGGCCGAGGCGCTCCTGCTCGAGAGCCTGCCGCTCTTCGAGGCGCTCCCCGGCGGCAGCCAGGGCGGCGGCCCGCAGGCGCAGCTCGCGCTGCTCTACGAGCGCACCGGCGACGAGGGCGAGGCCGCGCGCTGGCGCGCGCGGTAGCGGCTCGCCCGAGGCGCACGGGAGGACCCGAGGGGGATCGCGGTCGAGAGTGGGGAGGACCGACCCCGCCGTCGCGGCGCGGGCCTAAACTGGGCCAATGCAACGCTTGCCCGCGCCGCGCTCGCTCCTCGCTCCCCTGGTCCTGGCTTTCGCCGCGGCGAGCGCGTCGGCGCAGGTGCGCGTGCGGCAGGCGCCGGCTCCCGATGCGCACGATCCGGCGGTGGCGTTCCTCGCGCCCTACGGGCTGGAGCACTTCCACCCGCAGACCGTCACGGCGCTCTCGGCCTTCCTGCGCGCGCGACAGAGCTTCGAGGTCGGGCGCTACGGCGAGGCGCAGGGCATCCTCGACGCGCTCTGGGCGCAGCATCCCGTCGGCGCGACGAGCTGGGGCAACCTGCCGACGCAGACGCTCGGGCTCAACCTCGGCGTGCCGCCGGCGTACTACGGGCTGCGCATGCTGACCGACGCGACGGACTGGCACGTGGCCCACCCCGGTGCCGGGCCCGCGCTGCGCACGGCGCGGCTGACCGTGCTGCTCGTCGGGCACTCGAGCGGCGTCGAGCCGCGCTCGCTGGCGGAGCTCCTGCAGGGCACGGGCGTCCAGGTCGAGCACGCGCTCGACCCGCTCTTGCTCGCCGACGGCTCGGCGGTCGTGCACCGCTCGCTGCGGCTCTTCCAGGACTACGTCCTGGCCATGACGGGCGGAGCGCTCGCGATCGAGACGCGCGTGGTCCACCTGCCCGAGGTGAGCCTCCCGGTGCAGGCGAGCGCGCTCTCGCTCGGCCTCTACACCGCGTCGCCGGCAGACGCGAGCCAGGTCTGGCCGTCGGTGCCCGACGAGGTGCGCGAGGAGACCGACTGGTGGTGGCTGATCTATCCCTCGCACGTGCCCGAGCAGTACCCCGACTTCCAGGACGCCGAGTTCATCACGGGCGGGATGGGCGCCGGCGCGCACTCCGCCTCGCCGCTGTTCCTGATCGACGACCGCTGGCTCGTGCGCAAGCCGCCGCACCTGGGCGACGGTCCGTACTCCGCCGTCGAGCGCGAGGTCTACCTGCCGCAGTGGCTGCAGCACGAGTTCTTCCACCACCTGTTCCGGACGTACCCGCAGCTCGGGCTGGAGACGACGCCGCACCAGTGGTTCGACCTCGGCACCTGGCCGGCGGACTTCGTCGGGCGCTACGAGGCCGACTACTACCACGAGGCGCTGGTCAAGCGCCTCCAGGGCGCGACCCCGCCGCTCGTCGCGGGCCTGCGCTACTCCACCGTCGGCGCGCCGTGGGAGGCGTTCCAGATCGCCGACCTGATCGGTGCCTACCAGCGCAGCCCCGTGCAGAACCCCTGGCACGTCGGCGCGATCCAGCTCTCGCCGCAGCTCGAGTGGCAGAACCTGGCCGGCGTGGACTGGAACCTGCAGGACGACCTCGCGCACGGGCGGCTCCTGACGGGCCCGGACTGCCCGTACTTCGGCTCGTGGAGCGGGAAGCGCTTCGAGCTCGTGCTCGAGCGCGACGCGCTCGGCGACCTGACCCCGGCGCTGCGCGGCTTCGCCTTCAACGGCGAGCTGTACGCGCGGCTTGGTCCCTGAGCGACCTGCCGCGCGCAGCGGGCTAGCGCACGATCAAGACGCTGCCGCCCGTCAGGAAGGCGTTGGCGAGCTCGTCGAAGAGCAGGCCCTGGGCGAAGCGCGCGAGGAAGGGCTCGCCCAGCATCGCCGGCGGCACGGGCACGTCCTTCTCGAGGACGCCGCCGGCCGGGATCGTCCCCTCGTCGATGAAGGTCATCGGGGGCGCGGTGAGCCGGACGCCGAAGTAGAGCGGGAAGGAGACCCCGTCCGGCCGATCCGAGAAGACGCTGAACACGAACCAGCCGGGCTGTCCCTCCACGCTCAGGTGGTAGGTGCCGCCCGCCGCAGCGGGTGCGTCGATGCGGTAGGCAAAGGCCGGGATCGGCGTGATCGTGACGGTCCCGCTGAAGGGCTCTCCCGCCGGGCCGTCGGGGCAGGGGAAGGGCGCCGGCGTGCCGTAGCAAGGGTTGAGGAAGATGCCGCCGACCTGGCCCGGGCCTGGCGTGAGGGTCGAGTCCAGGCTCTCGGCGGTCGATCCCGCGTCGACGACCAGCGCCGTGCCGCCAGGCTTCGGGGTCACGCACTGGAAGAAGTTCGGGAACATCGGCCAGCACCAGGCCGTCTGGCTCGGAGCACCGCCGGCGAACGAGCAGCCGGCAGCGAAGAGCTGCGAGTCCTCGAGCTCCATCCCGCGGCCGCCCTCCTGGTTCGTCGGCCAGGTGGTGAACGGGTTGCTGGGCATGGTCGCGTGCCCGCGGGGGCCGATGAACTCGCTCTGGTAGGCCTGCACCGAGGAGCGAATCGCGCGGAACGCGGCACGCGGTCCGTACGGGAAGAAGGGGTTGTCCGGGCGGCCCTCGGCCGAGACCGTGCAGCCCTGGACGACGACGTTCTCGCAGTCCACGCACTCGATGGACCGGAGTTCCCCATCAGCGGCGGAGCTCACGGATTTGCCCGCGAAGGTGCAGTCCTCGAGCCAGACCGTCCCCGCGGAACTCTGGAGGGTGACGAGCGCGGGGTTCGCGTTGTTCACCAGGCGGAAATCGAGGTTGCGCAGCACCGCGCTCTGGAGCGCGCCGATCGAGCGGATGAGCACCGCATTGCGGATCGTGGGCCGCGGCGAGCCGCTGCCGAACACGATCAGGTCCTTCGACTCCCAGGTGAAGCCGGCGTACACGCCGGGGCGCACCTCGATCGCGTCCCCGGAGCGGGCCGCATCGATGGCGGGCTGGATGGTCGTGAAGTCCCCGCCGCCCGAGGCATCCACGACCCAGAGGGTGCTCGGGACGGGGACTGGGCTCTCTTCCTTGTAGAGACCGAGCTGACCTTGCAGGGGTGCCAGGACGAGCAGCGTGAGCGCGACGAGCGACATGACCGTACCTCCGTGCCTCCAATTGGATCTCCCGGTCCGCAAGAGCGCAAAGGCTGTCCAAGCGCCTTCCTGGTCAGGGTTACGCCCCGAGCCGCCGCGTGCGATCCCGCGTATCCTCCTGCCGTGCAGCGGGACGTCGCTCGAGCCGGGTCGACCGGCCCTTTCGCGGACCCCGGAGCGTCCGCCGGCGGCGTGCGTGAGCGCGGCGCGCGCGCGAGCGTCGTCCGCAGCCTCCTGCTCCTGGGCGCATGCGCGGCCGGAGCCCTCGCCGCGCGCGCGTGGTCCGCGCGCTTCGGGCCGCTGCAGCACATCCTCGGCCGCGGCGTCGCGGCCGCGGTGCTCGCCCTGCTCGTCGCGTCGCTCGGCGCGGAGCTCTGGGCGCTGGCGCGCGAGTGGCGCGCTCCGCGGGCCGGCGGCGCGCCGGCGCTGCGCTGGGCGGTGCACGTCGCGTTCTGGACGTGCGTGCTGCAGATCGCGTGGCTCGATCCCTTCCGCACGACCCTGTTCCAGGCGCTGGCCGCGGTCGGCGCGGGCGTGTTCGCGGCGGGGCTGCTCGGCGTGCGCGCGCTGGGGCAGCGCTGGCCCGTGCGAGCGGTGACGCGCCTCGAGGTGCTTTCGACGGTCGCGCTCGTCGTCGGCGTGGGCGGCGAGCTCACCGCGCGCGTGGTCGCCCGGGTCCGACCCTCGCCCCTCCTGCTCGTCGAGCGCTCCGGGCCGATCGAGGAGATGGAGGCGAGCCGTTTCCCGGCCGGCAAGGAGCACTACGGCTCGCGCTGCAACTCCCGCGGCTACCTCGACGGCGAGCCCGATCCGAGCGTGCGCCCCTTCGCCGCCGTGATCGGCGACTCGTTCGGCTTCTGCTGCGTCGGGCACGAGGACCACTACGCGAGCGTGGCCGAGCGGCGCCTGGGCCGCGGCGAGCTCTACGACATGGGCATCGTCGGCGTCGGCGCCGACGTCTACCTGGCGATGCTCGAGCGCGAGGCGCTCGCGCTTCGCCCCGATGTGGTCGTCATCGCGCTGTTCCTCGGCAACGACGTGCCGGAGCGTCCTCCCGAGCCCGAGCCCCCGGGGCTGCGCGGCCTGCTCGCGCGCGACTCGCTGCGCTCGCTCGCGTATGTGCGCCGCCTGGCGGCGCTCTCGCTCGCGTGGCGGCGCGCGGACGCGCACGAGCGGGGCGACGCCCCGTGGCGCGAGGATCCGCTGCTCGAGCCGCCGGGCTTCTCCGAGGAGACGTTCCTCGACATCGAGGTGCGGCGCGCGCGCGTCATCGCGCAGGAGACCTCCGTCGACCCGGTCCGAACCCTCGTGCCCGTCCTCGAGGACATCGTCGCGGTCGCCGGCCCGGTCCCCGTCCTGTTCCTGCTGATCCCCGACGAGTTCCAGGTCGAGGACGAGGTGTGGGAGCGGGTGGCGAGCGCGCTCGGCCGCGAGGGCCTCGACCGCGACCGGGTGCAGCGCCTGCTGCGCGCCGCGTTCGACGAGCGCGGCTGGCGTTACCTCGACCTCCTGCCCGCGCTGCGCGCCGTGCCGCCTCTGGCCGACGGACGCCGGCACGTCTACCACCTGCGCGACACGCACTTCAACAAGCGCGGCTGCGAGGTCGCGGGGAACGCGCTGGCGGACGCGCTCGCGCCCTGGTGGGGCGGGTAGGCGCGTTCAGCCGCCGCCCAGCGCGGCCTGGGCCGCATCGCGCACGGCGCGGTCGTCGTCGCTCGCTCCCGGACCGTGCGCGAGCGCCTCGAGCGCCGCGCGCACCTCCGGCGAGGGCTGCACCGCCTGCGCGCGAGCGAGGCCGGCGACGGCCGCGAGGCGGATCGCGAGCTCGTGCTCGCCGGCCAGCGCGCTCAGCCGGTCGAGCTCGCCGGCCTCGCCCAGCGCGAGCGCCGAGAGCGTGCGCGCCTCGCCCGAGCGCTCGCGCACTCCGCGCTCGAGCTCGGGCACGGCGCGCGCTCCCTGCTCCAGCAGGATCCACAGCAGCGGCGCGCGCAGCACCTTGGGGAAGCGCTCGAGCGCGAGCCCGTCGACGAGGGCGCGCAGGTCGTTCGGCGCCTGGAGCCGCAGCGACTCGTAGGCGTCCACGCGGACGTCGACGTCGGGATCGCAGACGACCGCCTGCACCAGCGCCGGGACGGCGCGATCGGCCCAGCGCGCGTCGACCTGCCCCAGCGCGACGACCGCCATGCGCCGCTCGAACGGCTCTTCGGAGCGCAGATCGGCGAGCCATCCCTCCGGATCGCGCGCGCAGCCCGCGAGTGGGACGAGCGCGAGCGCCGTGGCGAGCCCGCGCGCGGCGCGCTGCGCCGGCCCTCCAGCCGCCCGAGCCATTGCGGCACTCTAGCGAGCGCGCGCGGGGCAGCGCGAGGCGACGGTCCGCCTCACTCGCTCGCGTCGAGCAGCGTGACGGTGGCCCCGGCGCCGAGCCAGATGCCGGGGGCGTCGACGAAGAGGCTCTGCGCGTAGAGCGTGACGGCGCCGACGAGCGCGCCGACGTTCGGGACGGGGAAGGCGAGCGTGGCCGTGCCGCTCGCCGGCAGCGCGCCCAGCGCGAAGGTCTCGAGCAGCGGCAGGCCGGTCAGGAGCACGCCGGAGTAGGACGTCAGGGGGAGCGGGACGTGCTCGCCGGAGACGAGCAGCATCGGCACCTCGCCCGGGCGACCCTCGAGCGTGAAGGTCAGCGTCTCGCCGCCGCGCACCGGGCTCGTGCTCTGCAGGTGGCGCGCGAAGCCGAAGAGCGGGACGATCGTGCCGCTGCCGTCGATCGCCGGGCCGGCCGGGCCGTAGAGGCCGGGGCAGAGGGTGGTGAGGTTCGCCCGTCCGCCGACGGCGGTGGACTCGAGCGAGTAGAGCGTTCCGCCGCTCCCGGTGAACAGGACGCCGGCGCCGCCGACGTAGTGCGCCGCGGTGCAGACGGGGCCGAAGTTCAGGCCGCCGGCACCGCCCTGGATCGTGCAGGCCGATACGGTGAGCGTCGAGCCGTTGGAGACGAGCATCCCGGGGCCGCCGCTCGTGCCGGTGAGGTTCACGTTCGACGCTCCGACGCCCCCGCGCAGCACGCAGTCGTAGAGCTGTACGCCCGAGCCGAACGCGGCGAGGCCGATCCCTCCGATGGCGGGGCTGAATGCCTGCGACCAGCCGCTCTCGGCCTGCAAGGTGCAGCGCGTGAACGTCACGGCGAGCGAGCTCGTCACGCTCGCGCCCGGCTTCGCCCCCTGCTGGCCCTGGCACTGGTAGTGCTGCGTCGGATCGACGGTCACGAGCCGGTCGAACCAGACCGGACCGGCGCAGCTCGTGACGGTCACGCCCGCCACCGTCGTCAGCCCGCGGACCACGACCGCCTGCCCCGCGGCGAGGTTCCGCACGCGGACCGGCAGGGGGTAAGGGACGGCGTAGCTCCCCATGCCGACCATCACCGGCGCTCCGTCCGCCACGACCACCAGCGCCTTCGCGTCGATGACGAACTCCGGGTACTGCCCGGGCCGGACCAGGATCGTGTCGCCGTCGACCGCGGCATCGACCGCGGCCTGGATCGTGGTCGCGTCCACGCCGGGGCCGGCGGCGGGCGCCACGACCAGGACGTCCGCGGCGGCAGAGCCGCCGGCGAGCAGCGCGGCGAGCAAGGCGAGGGGAGCGGAGAGGGAGCGGCGGGTCGTCACGGGAGGCCTCCTGGGGGATCGATCGAGCCTATCTCGGGCCGGCAGGATGGAAGACGGCCGGCCGCGGCGGTCCGGTTCGGGGGCTCGCGGAATTTGCGGGGCCGACCGCCGCGCGGGCTCCGCGACCTCAGCGGGCCGCCCCCGACGGGCTCCGGCTCAGGGCGACGGCCGGGTCCTCGGCGCCCTCCGCGGGGGGTCGCTCGGCGGCGACTCCGCGCTCTTCTCGCCCAGGCAGCGTCCCGAAGACGCGGTCCCACAGGGGCGAGCTGACGCCGAAGCGCATTCCGGGCGTCGCGTAGTGGTGCAGCGCGTGGTGGCGCTTGAGCTCCTTCAGCACCGGCCCCGAGGCCGGCAGGTGGTGCAGCGCGTAGTGCAGGAGGTCGTAGGCGACGTAGCCCGACAGGAAGCCCGCGAAGACCGGCGCGACAAACGCCGGAGCGCCGAGCAGCGGCCCGAGCACCCACGCGAACAGGAGGTAGTGCAGCGCGGCCAGCGGGATGCTCGCCGAGGGCGGCATCACGAGCCGCGTCGGGTCCCACGGCTGCACGTGGTGGATGCCGTGGAAGAGGAACAGCACCCGCTCCAGCCAGGCCGGCGGGTCGCGCGGCGCGAAGTGGAAGACGAAGCGGTGCAGCAGGTACTCCGCCAGCGTCCACACGAGGAGGCCGAGCGCCACGCCGCCCGCGACGGCGCCGGTGGAGAGCGCCGCGTCGTGCGCCGCGCGCCACAGGAGCCAGCCGATCACCGGCGCCCACACGACCACGACCACGGCCGGATGGACGTGCGTCAGCGCCTCGAGCGCGGGCGAGCGGAAGAGCCGGATCGACGGCTCGCGCCGGCTCTGCGGCTCGAACCTCACGGCGCTCCTCCGCCGCGGCGCACCGCGGCCGGCGCGCGAGCGCCAAGGCACGCGAGCGCGCCGGCTCGCCGGATGGCAGGGCTGCGGGGAAGGGCCGCCATGGCGCTGGAGCAGGCGCCAGGGAACCGTCTCGACCGCCTCCTTTCCAGAGGGAAAAGGGCGCAGCCCGAGCGGACGCGCGCGCGGGCCCTCGTGCGCGCCCTCGGCGCGCGGTCATGGGACCTGGCTGCGCCTCGGGCGCCTTCGCGGCGCGGCTCCGCGCTGCGCACGTGGGCCGGAGCCCGGGTCCGCGGCGAAGGATCCGAGAAGGGGAGCCCACCGCCTCGCGGTGCGGGGCAGAGTACGGAGACCGCGGACGTGAAGAGCCCTCGACGTGTCGCCCTGCTGCTCGGGGCCGCGCTGTGCGCGGGGCTCGCCGTCTGGCTCGGCCTGTCGTCGGGCGCGGTCGGGAGGAGCGCTACCGCGGGCTCGCCGACGCTCGCGGCGCCGGAGGCGGCCGTCGCGAGCCCGGTCGAGCTGCAGGCGAATGCCCGATCGATCGCGGCGTCCGCGTCCGCGCCCGTGCCCGAGCGCGAGCCCGAGACGCCGCACGCCGCTCCCCAGCGTGTGGTGCAGCGCGCGGCTCTCGGCGAGGCCGAGTCGCCCCGCGACGGCGCGCTCGTCCGCCTGCGCGGCCGGGTGATGGCGCCGACGGGCTACCCGGCGGCCGACGTCTCCGTGTCGTTCGGCGGGGCAGCGGGCACGACGGAGATCGACGGGACCTTCACGCTCGCGCTCGCGAGCCTGCCGCGCGACCTCCCCGTCACCGAGCTCGGCCAGCGCGTCGATCCTGGCGAAGCGCTCGTCCTGCGCTGCGACGGGTTCCCGACGCAGCGCATTCCCGACGTCGGCCAGGTGCTGCTCGACGCCTTCCCCGCCGACCCCGCGCCGCTCGAGCTGGCGCTCCCCGAGGAGCTCCCGATCCGCGGCCGCGTCGTGGACGAGGACGGACGCGCGCTCGCGGGATGGCAGGTGCGCGCGTCGCCCGCGGGCGCTCCGTCCGCGCTGCCGTGGATGCCGGCGGTCAACCCCCTCCACCGCGCCGGCTTCGGAGGATCCTGGAGCGGGCCGCTCGCAGGCGGCCCCGGGGCGAGCCGCTACGTCCTCACGGACGCGTCCGGCCGCTTCTCGCTGGACGGTCTCGACCCGCAAGCCTCGTACGACGTCGCCGCGCGCTCCGAGGGCGACCCGCGCCGCGCGCGGGCGGAGAGCGTGGAAGCGGGCACGAGAGATCTGGTCCTCACCGCCTCGGGAGACGTCCGCGGAGGGCGCCTGCACGGCATCGTGCGCCGGAGGGGCGGTGGACCCGTGCCGGGTGCGAGGGTGGCGGTGTCCCTCTGGGAGGGACGGGCAGGGCTGGATCGAGAGAACGAGCGTCGCACCGCGACGCCCGTGGGCGAGGTCGTCTCGTACGTGACGACCGGCTGGGCGCCCTGGGTCGCGGGCACCGACGCCTCGGGCGCGTTCCGCATCGACGACCTTCCGGCCGTGGCGGGGATCGTGCAGATCAGCGCTCCCGGCCTCGCGACGGAATCTTTCGAGCTCGCGGCGGACACGATCTTCGCGACCTACGAGATCCTGGGCTCGTGCCGGCTCGTGCTGACGAGCGACGGGGAGCTGCCCGAAGACGCGCACGTCTGGCTGCTGACTCCCGAGGGTGACGCCGCCCTCCGCGCGGGAGAGCTCTCGGCCGCCGGCTCGATGAGCATCGGCTCGACCTTTCTGCCCGGAGGTGGCGTGCCCGAGATCCTCTCGGACTTCTGCACTCGCCTCGCGCCGCTCCTCGGACGCGAGATCGCGGTCCGCGAGGACGTCTGCGCGGTGGTCGTGACCGACGCGACCGGAGAGGAGATCCTGCGCCGCGTCCCGCTCGCACTGTCGAGCGCCGAGACGACGACGCTCTCGCTCTGAGCGCACGCGGGCGCCGCGCCCCGTACGTCATGCGGGAGCAAGGGCGTCCCGGAACGAGGACTGCCCCAGGCGCGGATTGACACCCTCGGACCGCCGTGCGAGCCTCGCGCGCGCCGTGAGAGTTTCCCCTCTGTCGGCGATCCGCTCGCTCCGGAGCGCAGCCTCGTGCGACGACGCCGCGCTCGCGCCCGATCGCACCTGCGGCCGGCGAGCGCTCTCCGAGAACCCGTCCAGGAGAACCAGATGGCTTACGAGACCTCGCCCGACCGCCTCGCGGAGGATCTGGCCGACCCGCTC
>CADEGS010000029.1:18738-26926 GCA_902826945.1 uncultured bacterium
GATGGCTTACGAGACCTCGCCCGACCGCCTCGCGGAGGATCTGGCCGACCCGCTCTTCACCTGCTACGTGCACGTCGGCGAGGAGAGCGACGTCGGCTGGGCGAACGCGGTGTTCTGCTACTCGCTCCTGACGCAGATCAACATCTACCTCTTCCGCGACCACACGCACCTCAAGCAGTGGGTCGGCAACAAGCGGCCCGCCGGGATCGCGTTCGGGTGGACGGACGAGGTGAAAGAGCTCCTGACGCGCGGCGACACGGACGACCTCGGCACCGTGCTCGAGGCGATGGTGGAGGCGCAGGCGTGAGGGCGTCGCGCCACGCCGCGGACGGCGGACGCCTGCTGGTCCTCCTCGCCTGCGGGCTCTTCGCCTGCCGCACGGCGCCGCCGCCGGACGGCGAGCCACAGATCGGCGCGAGCGAGCTGGTCGAGCAGGCGCACGACGGCGAGCACGTGCTGCCGCGCGGCAAGGTCGCGTCCGCGGACCCGCGCTCGGACCTCGTGCTCTCCTTCGGCCAGCGCGCGGCGACCGAGCGCCTCGAGCGGCGCGCGACGGAGCTCACGACCGCGCTGGAGACGGCGCAGCGCCTGATGGCCCGGCGGCGCGAGCTGCTCGAGCGTTTCGCGCGCGTGGACGCCGGCGACGCGGCCGCGGTGGCCGAGCTGCAGGCGACCTCGCGCTCGTTCAACACGGACGTCCTCGAGCTGGTCCAGGGCGTGCGCGCGCTCGGTGTCAGCGACGAGCAGCTGCGCGCGGCGGGGAACGGCTTCGCCGCGCTCGTCGCGCTGCTCGCGCGGCGCGTCGAGCGCGAGGAGCGGGAGCTCGCCGCGCGGCGCGCGCGCGACCAGTGGGAGGTGACCGTGCGCGCCCACCTCGAGCCGCGCGGCAAGCAGGCGAAGTACCTGCACGTGCCCGGCTA
This sequence comes from uncultured bacterium, assembly GCA_902826945.1. Next base: position 19,659 of record CADEGS010000029.1, read on the forward strand.
CGACGACCTGGACGACGGCGAGATGGAGTCGCGCTACGGCAAGTTCCTGGGCATCTCGAAGGACGAGCTGCGCGACCTGGCCGAGAACCTGCGCGCGACGGAGGAGGCGGCGCAGCTCGTGCGCGACACGATCGCCGAGGCGAAGCAGGGCAAGCAGGCCGTCGCCGCCCTGGTCGAGGGGTTGCGGACCGCGCTCGAGGGCTTCCTCGCGCACCTGCCGCCGCGGCCGGAGACGGCCGTGGACGAGCTGATCGCGAAGCTCGAGCCGCTGCGCGGCGCGGCGGAGGCGGGCGTGCAGGCGCAGGCCGCCGCGGCGCTCGAGGTCCTGGGCGCGTGGAAGGAGCAGATCGCGGCGCTGCGGGCGCTCGCCGCGCGCTGGGAGGCGCTGCGCGCGCAGCTCACGAGCGCCTCCACGCTGCCGCTCTCGTCCCTCGTGTCGAAGCAGGGAGCGCTCTACCTGGCGATCCAGGACACGGCGAACGGGCTCGCGACGCTCGTCGACGCCGCGCCGCGCTGGCCCGCGCAGGCGGACACGCTCTCGGTGTCCCTGGCCGGCCTCGCGAGCGCCGCGCCCGAGGCGGTGCTGCCGCCGGAGCTCCTCGCCTTCTTCCGCCAGCTCGAGACGGCCTGGGCGCCGGTCGCCGAGAAGCTCGCGCGCTTCCGCGCGCTGGTGGAGCTGGGCGCGAAGGCGGCGCAGGACGCCGACGCGACCGCGTCGGTGGCGCCCGCCGATCCGCCGCAAGGGCTCTACCACCCCCTCGACACCGCGCCCGAGGCGCGCGTGCGCCTGGGGCGCACCGACGTGTCCGAGGGCGACCGCGTCCACGTCGAGGCCGTCGCGTACCCGCCGGGAAGCGACCGCTCGGCCACCGCGCCCGGCCGCGTCGTCGAGACCTGGGAGGCCGACGTCGAGCGCTTCGGCTTCTACGCGCGCGTCTCGCCGCAGCTGATCTTCGCGCGCGCCGACAGCGGCAGCGACGACGCGCGCAGCTGGAAGCCGAACGCCGCCGCGCTCGCCGACCTGCACCACCGCTTCCGCTTCCCGAGCCGCGCGGGCGAGCTCTGGAACGCGATCGACCCGGCGCTCGGCGTGCACCTCGCGAGCCTGGACCAGGACGACGACACGGTCGAGTTCGGCCTGGGCGTCAACCTGAGCTTCTTCGGCGGCTTCGTCACCGCCGGCTACGGCCAGAACCTCGCCCGCGACGGCAACCGCGGCTACTACTTCGTCGGCATCGGCCTGCTCAACGTCCTGCAGGAGGCGCAGAAGCTCGGCACGCCGTGACGCGCGCGGCCGCGGCCGGGGTCGTTCCGGGCCGGGATCCGTGGAGGCGAGCACCGATGCTCCGGCACGACCACCGCCACGAGCAGCGCCCCGCCGACGTGGCGAGCGTGGACCCGGCCGGGGGAGAGCCCCTCGCGCAGGCCGGCGCATTCTCGACGGTTTCGTGAATCCCGGCGCAGGAGCGTGCCTCCCAGGAAGGCGATGACGAGGGGCATCGTTTCGCGGCTGGCCAGGGCCGTTCTGCGCAGCGGACCCGCGCTGCAGGCGTGGAGCCTGGCCGCGCTCGGGCTCCTGGCTGGGTGCTCGTCCTCGGGCGGCGGGAGCGCGGCGGAGCTGCGGCGCGCGGCCTGGAGCGGCGTGCCGCCGGAGGCGCCGCGGGCGCGCCCTCGCGCGGCGGAGCTGCTCGCGGACGGCGGAGCCGTCGACCCCGCGCGCTGGGGCCTCGACGACGTCTTGCCGCGCATCGCGGCGGCGAACCCGACGCTCGCGGTCGCGCGCGCGCACCTCGACGAGGCGCGCGCCGCGCGGCGCGAGGCGGGGGCGGCGTACCTGCCGGAGCTGTCGCTCGGCCTCGACTACGTCGCGACCGACGATCCCGCGCTGGCGTTCGGGCTGCTGCTCGACCAGCGCGCGCTGAGCCTCGGGCCCGGCTTCGACGCGGCGCCCGGGACGACCACGAACTGGCGCGAGTCGGTGCGGCTCGACTGGGCGCTCTTCGCGCCGGGCCGCGCGCCCGCGCGCGCCGCCGCGCGCGAGGGCGAGGAGGCGGCGCGCCTCGCGGCCGAGGCGGCGGAGCGGCGCCTGCTGAACGCCGGCGTGCAGGCCTGGCTCGGGCTGGGCGCCGCGCGCGCCGCCGAGGAGGTCGCGGACGACGCCGTGGCCGTCGTCGAGCGCCGGCTGGAGGAGACGCGCGTGCGCGCGCGCGAGGGCGCGGCGCTCTCCGCGGACGTGCTGCGGCTCGAGGTGCGCCTCGCGGCCGCGCGCCAGGACGCCGCCGCGGCGCGCCTGCGCGTGCGCGCGGCGGAGTCGGCGCTGAACCGCCTGATGGACCGCGCGCCCGACGCGCCGCTCGCGCTCGCGGGGGGCGAGGTCGCGGTGGGGGCGGAGCTGCCCGAGGAGCTCGACCGCCTGCTCGTCCTGGCGGAGGAGGGGCGGCTCGACCTGCTCGCCGCGGCGCACGGCGCGCGCATGGCGGGCGCGCTGCGCGACGCCGCCGCGGCCGAGCGCCTGCCCTGGCTGCGGCTCTTCGCGTCGTACGCGTTCGACGGCGAGGATCCCGGCTTCGACGGCGACCTCGACTGGACCACGCTCGGCGTCGGGCTGTCCCTGCCGCTCTCGGCGCGCACCCCTGCGCGCGTGCGCCGCGCCGATGCGCGCGCGCTGGCGGCGCGCGAGGAGCTGCGCGCCGCGGCGCGCGGTGTGGCGGCCGAGGTGCGCGACGCGAGCGAGGGACGGCGCGTCGCGCGCGAGGTGCTGGCGCTGGCGCAGGCGGCGGCGGGCGCCGCCGACGAGGCCTACCGCATCGTCGCCGCCGCGCAGGACCAGGGCGCGGCCACGGTCACCGACGTGCTCGAGGCCGAGGACGCCCGCAAGGAGGCGCGGCTGCGGCTGGCGGCGGCGCGCGCCGGGGTGCAGATCGCCGCGGCGAGGCTCGTCGCGGCCGTCGGAGGGGTGCGATGAAGGGAACGGTCCCGGACGGGGGCTGGCGGCGCAGGGCGGTGATCCTGCTGCTCTTCGCGGCGCTGGTGGCGGCGCTCCTGTGGTTCCAGGGCATCCTGTTCCGCCACGAGCCGGCGGCGGCGCGCGTGCCCGGGCCCGAGCGCGTGGCGGCCGGAGCGCGCACCGCGCGCGTCGTGCGCGAGCGCTTGCCGGTCGCGCTCGTCCACCCCGGCTTCGTCGAGGCGGAGGGTCCCGCCGCGATCGCGCCGCGCGTGATGGCCGCGCTGCTCGAGGTGAACGGGCGCGAGGGGGATCGGGTCGAGGCCGGCGACACGCTGGTCGTGCTCGACGCTCGCGACGCCGATGCGCGCCTGGCGCAGGCGCGCGCCGCGCTGGCGGCGGCGGAGGCGCAGGCGATCGAGGCGCGGCTCGCGCGCGAGCGCGCCGAGCGCCTGCGCGACGCGAGCGCGCTGACCGAGGAGGCGTGGGAGCGCGCGCGCGCCGCGCACGACGCGGCCACGGCGCAGGTCGAGCGCGCGAGCGGCGCGCTGGACGAGGCGCGCACGGCGCTCTCGTGGTTCCGGCTCGAGGCGCCCTTCGCCGGCCGTGTCCTGGCGCGCCACGCCGACCCCGGCCAGCTCGCCACGCCGGGCAGGGCGGTGCTCGAGCTCTACCGCGAGGACGCGCTGCGCTTCCGCGTGGCGGTGCCCGAGGAGCGCGCGGGCGCGCTCGCGCCCGGTGAGGCGTGCACGATCGAGTTCGACCGCCTGCCGGCGCGCACGGCGACGCTGGCGCGCGTCCTGCCCGCGGCCGACCCGGCCACCGGCACGGTCACGCTGCACTTGGCGCTGGCGCCCGCCGAGGACCTGCGCCCGGGCCTGCTCGGGCGGCTGGCGCTGCCGGTCGGCGAGCGCGAGGCGCTGCTCGTGCCCGCCGCCGCGGTCGAGCGCATCGGCCAGGTCGAGCGCGTGCGCCTCGTGCGCGACGGCGGCGCGACGCGCGTGACGGTGCGCACCGGCAAGGCGCACGGCGAGCGCGTCGAGGTGCTCGCCGGCCTGGCCGAGGGCGAGGAGGTGCTCCTGCCATGAGCGGGAGCGCGCACGAAGGCTCGGGCGAGACGCCGCTCTCGTTCACGAGCCGCGTCGTCGACGCCTTCCTCGGCAGCAACTTCTCGTTGCTCCTGATCCTGCTCTGCCTCGGGATGGGCGCGACGGCGCTCGTCGCCACGCCGCGCGAGGAGGACCCGCAGATCGTCGTGCCCTTCGTCGACGTCTTCGTCGAGACGCCGGGCTCGTCGGCGCAAGAGACGAAGACGCTGGCCGCCGAGCCGCTGGAGCGCCTCCTGCTCGAGATCCCCGGCGTCGAGCACGTCTACTCGATCGCCTGGCCGGGCCGCGCGCTGGTCAGCGTGCGCTTCGAGGTCGGCGAGGACCGCGAGAAGGCGCTGGTCAACGTCCACGACAAGATCCGGTCGAACGAGGACCGCGTGCCGCCGCAGGTCGCGCGCTGGATCGTCAAGCCGGTCGAGATCGACGACGTGCCGATCCTGGCGGTGACCCTGTACGCCGAGGAGGGACGCGGCGGGGAGCTCGTGCGCGCGGCCGACGAGATCGCGGCGCGGCTGCAGCAGGTGCCCGACGTCGCGCGCGTCTCGGTCATCGGCGGCGAGCGGCGCACCGTGCGCGTGCAGCTCGACCCGCTGCGCCTGCGCGCGCGCGGGCTCGGGCCGCTGGCGGTGCTGGGCGCGCTGCAGGCGACGAACCAGGGCGCGCGCACGGGCGTGCTCCCCGGCGCGGAGGGCGAGCGCGAGGTCGAGGTCGGTCCGTTCCTGCGCTCCGCCGCCGAGGTCGAGGCGGTCGTCGTCGGCGTCCAGGGCGGGCGGCCGGTCTCCGTGCGCGACGTGGCCAGCGTGCTCGACGGCCCGGGCGAGCCCGAGACCTACGTGCGGCTCGCCTTCGGGCCGTCGGCGGCGGCGCTCGGCGGCGGCGCGGCGGTGCGGCCCGAGGAGATCGACGGGCGCTTCCGCGACGCGGTCACGATCGCGGTGGCCAAGCGCAAGGGGACGAACGCGGTCACCGTCGCCGCGCGCACGCTGGAGCGCTTCGAGGCGCTCGGCCGCGAGGTCCTGCCCGCGGGCGTGCGCTGGGTCGTGACGCGCGACACCGGCGAGACCGCGAACGAGAAGGTCAACGAGCTCGTCGGCCACCTCTTGATCGCGGTGGGGACGATCGTCGTGCTCGTCGGCGCCAGCCTGGGCTGGCGCGCGGCGCTGATCGTCGCGCTGGCGGTGCCGCTGACGCTGGCGGTGACGCTCTTCGGCGACCTGGTCGTCGGCTACTCGATCAACCGCGTCACGCTCTTCGCGCTGATCCTGTCGCTGGGCCTGCTGGTGGACGACCCGATCGTCGACGTCGAGAACATCCACCGCCACCTGTCGCTCGGCAAGCTCGCGCCGCGCCAGGCGACGCTCCTCGCCGTGGACGAGGTGCGCCCGCCGGTGATCCTGGCCACGCTGGCGGTGATCGTGTCCTTCCTGCCGCTCTTCTTCGTGCGCGGCATGATGGGGCCGTACATGCGGCCGATGCCGTTCAACGTGCCGGTCGCGATGCTCGTCTCGCTGGCGGTGGCGTTCACGGTGACGCCCTGGGCCGGCCTGCACCTGCTGAAGGCCGACGCGCACGGAGACGGCGAGCGCCGCGAGGGCTGGCTCGTGCGCGGCTACCGCCGCCTGGCGGGCTACTTCCTCGAGCGGCGCGCGCGCGGCCTCGTCCTGCTCGGCGCGATCGGGCTCGCCTTCCTCGGCTCGATCGGGATGGCGGCGCTGGGCCTCGTGCCGCTCAAGATGCTGCCCTTCGACAACAAGAGCGAGTTCCAGCTCGTCGTGGACGCGCCCGAGGGCACGAGCCTCGAGGCCACCGACCGCGCCGTCGGCGACCTGATGCGCGCCTGCCTCGCGATCCCGGAGGTCACCGACGTCACCGGCTACACCGGCACGGCCTCGCCGCACGACTTCAACGGCCTGGTGCGCCACTCCTTCCTGCGCCGCGGCGGGAACGTCGGCGACGTGCGCGTGAACCTGACGCCGCGCCACTCCCGCGCGCGCCAGGCGCACGCGATCGTGCTCGCGGCGCGCCCGGCGCTCGAGCAGGTCGCGGCGGCGCACGGCGTGCGCCTGGCGATCGTCGAGACCGCGCCGGGGCCGCCGGTCCTGGCCGGCGTCGTGGCGGAGGTCTACGGCCCGCTGACCGCGCGGCCGGGCGAGCTCGACGCCGCCGCGCTGGAGCTCGCCGAGCGCTTCCGCGCCGTGCCCTTCCTGCGCGACGTGGACACCTTCGTCGAGGCCGACCGCGCGCGGCTCGCCTGGGAGGTCGACCGCGAGAAGGCCGCCTTCCGCGGCGTGGCGCCGGCGCAGGTCGTGGACACGCTGCGCCTCGCGCTCTCCGGCGCGCCGGCCGGCGTGCTGCGCGTGCCGGACGAGCGCGAGCCGCTCGCGCTCCGCCTCGAGCTGCCGCGCGCCGAGCGCTCGACCGAGGGCGACCTGCTCGGGCTGGCCGTGCCCGCGCCGGGCGGGCCCGTGCCGCTGGGCGAGCTCGTGCGCCGCTCCGAGCAGCCCGAGGACAAGGCGCTCTACAGGAAGGACGTGCGCGACGTGCAGTTCGTCGTCGGCGAGGCGGTCGGCAGGAGCCCGGTGGACGCGATCTTCGCGCTGCAGGCGGACCTGCGCGAGCGCCCGCTCCCCGCGGGCTACGAGGTCGAGCTCGCCGGCGAGGGCGAGTGGCAGATCACCGTGGACGTCTTCCGCGACCTCGGCCTGGCCTTTGCCGCGGCGCTGGGCGGGATCTACGTGCTGCTCGTCGCGCAGACGCGCTCGTTCGCGATCTCCGGGCTGATCATGCTCGCGATCCCGCTGACGATGATCGGCGTCTTCCCCGGCTTCTGGCTCCTGAACCTGGTGCTCGGCGAGCGGGTCGGCGCGTTCGAGAACCCGATCTTCTTCACCGCCACCGGCATGATCGGCGTGATCGCGCTGGCGGGCATCGTCGTGCGGAACTCGATCCTCCTGGTCGACTTCATCCAGGAGAACCGCGCGCGCGGGATGAGCGTGCGCGAGGCCTGCCTCGAGGCCGGCGCGGTGCGCCTGCGCCCGATCGTGCTGACCGCCGGCGCGGCGGTGATGGGCGCCTGGGTGATCGTCTTCGACCCGATCTTCTCGGGGCTGGCGTGGTCGTTCGTGTTCGGGATCCTGGCCAGCACGGCCTTCACGCTGCTCGTCGTGCCGGTCGCGTACGCGCTGGCGCGCGCGGAGCCCGGCGCGGAGCGGCCG
>CADEGS010000029.1:27026-29295 GCA_902826945.1 uncultured bacterium
GACGACGCCAGCGTGCGCGACGTCCTGCAGGAGACCTGGCTGCGCGCGCTGCGCCGCGCGCCGCGCGCGGAGGGAGCCGCGCGCACCTGGCTCGCGCGCGTCGCGAGCAACCTGGCGCGCGACGCGCGCCGCGGCGCGAGCCGCCGCAGCGCGCGCGAGGAGGCGTCGGCGCGGCCGGAGGCCGTCGAGCCGGTGGACGTCACCATCGAGCGGCTGGCCGCGCAGCGCGAGGTCGTCGGCGCCGTCCTGGCGCTGCGCGAGCCGTACAAGAGCGTCGTCCTCCTGCACTACTACCAGGGGCTCGACGCGGCCGCGATCGCGGCGCGCACGGGGCGCAGCGCGGCGACGGTGCGCTCGCAGCTCAGCCGCGCGCACGAGGTGCTGCGCGCGGCGCTCGACGCGAAGCTCGGCGAGGATCGCTCGGCGTGGGCGGGGCTCTTGCTGTCGTTGCCGCCGGGCGCCGGGAGCGGCGGGCCCGGTGCGGCGGGTGCGGCGGGAGCGGCGCCGGCGGCGAAGGTCGCGCTGGCGCTGGCGCTCGTCGGCGGCGCGGCGGCGGTGCTCGCGCCGCGCTGGCTCGGCGCGCGCGATCCGGCCGCGGAGTTGGCGGCCGTGGCGGACCCGAGGAGCGCGGCGATGCCCGAGCCGCCGGCTCCCGCGCTCGCCCCCGCGAGCCCCGCCGCGACGCCTGCGCGCGCCGCGGTGGCGGTCGCGCCGGAGTCGCGCCAGAGCGCCGTGCAGCGCGCCGCGCTCGAGACGCGCTCGCTGCGCGAGCTGCTCGAGCTCGCCGTGCAGATCCAGCGCGCGAACGAGGCGCAGCTCCTCGCTCCCGACCCCGAGCTCGTCGCGCGCGAGGCCGCGCTGCTCGCGCTGCCGCGCACGGGCGTGTGCCGGCTGCTGAACGGCAGCGTCGGCGGCTCGTCCGAGGAGCGCGTGACCGTGCGCGGGGGCGGGATGTTCTTCTCGTTCGCCACGCTGAGCCACAGCTACGACGCCGAGCCCGATCTCTGCTTCGAGAGCGGCGCGCTGGGGAGCGGCTTCTACGGCGAGTACCTCGGCCTGCTCGCGGAGATCGGGGACGTCGCGCTGGCGGAGCTTCCCACGGCACCGCGGCCGCGGCCCGCGGCGCTCGCCGGCGACGCGGCGGAGGCCTGGGACACGCTCTGGCAGGACCTGTCGCTGGACGACGCCGCTCACGGCTCGGCGTTCCGCGAGCGCACCGAGCGCTACCGCCGGAGGATCGTGCCGACCGACCGGACCGGCGTGCTCCTGCTGCGCGTGCTCAGCCCGGGCGAGCACGATCATCTGGTCGCGTTCCGGCCGCTCGTCTTCGACGAGACGGGTTGCACGCTCGCGTGGCGCGTGCTGCGGACGTGGCCCGTCCCCGGGGCCAAGCGCATGCCGTTCGATCGGACGCGGGACGAGCACCAGGACGTGCCTCCGGGACCCTCCTGGCTGGCCGAGACGCCGCTGGAGGAGCTGGGAGCGCTCATGGATCTCGTCCGGGAACGCGCCCGCCCGGCGCTCTTCGACGTGCCGCCGGCCCTGGTCGAGCGCTACGCGGCCGTGATCGGCCAGGAGCCCGCGAGCTTCGCGCAGGAAGAGGGCTTCGCGCGGATCCTGGCGCGCGGCCGCTGGGACCCGCTCGTCGCGGCGCGCGGCGGCGGGGCGTACTGGTCGTTCCTGGCGCGCAGCAACTCGTACGACGAGGCTCCGGAGCTCGGGCTAGAGCAGCAGCGCTTCTCCTCGGGCTTCGCGGGGAACGAGCAGGGCCTCCTGCTCGACCTGGGCGCGGTCTCGTTCGAGGAGCTCCCGGCGCTCGTGCGCGGGACGCCGCCGGCGGCGCTCGGCGCGCGCGAGCGAGAGGCGTGGGACTTCCTGTGGACGGTGCGCGCCGTCGTGGACGAGACCGATCGGGGAGACGGACGGCGGCTGCGCGACGCGGACCGGGAGCGGGCGAGCGAGCTGGGTCTCCTGGCGCGAGTGCCGGCGGTGGCGGGGCACTCCTACCTGCTGCGCTCCGTGCTCTTCCCGACGCACGACCACCTCGTCGTCTTCACCGTGATCGGCGAGGACGACGCGGGGAAGACGCTCGCCTGGCGGATCCTGCGCAGCTGGCCGGTGGAGCAAGCGGCCCGAGGGAGATGAGCGGCGCTCGCTCCGCGGGAGCCCTGGCTTCCTGGACGCCAGCCCCTACCATCCTCCCCCCATGGCAAGGGACTACGTGCTCGGCACGAGCGACCACGAGCTGGCGCGGCTGACGCTCCAGCAG
>CADEGS010000030.1 GCA_902826945.1 uncultured bacterium
CTCGGCCCGCTCGGACCGCTCGTGCTGGCGCTGGCGCTCTTCGCGCTGGGTCTCGCGCTGCCGCGCGCGCCCGCCGGCGCGCCGGCGCCGCGCGCGCCGCTCGTCCTGACCGCCGCGCTGCTCGCGCTGACCCTCGCCGGCGGCCTGCGCGCGCGCGCCGCGTACGACCGCGAGACGCCCGTGCTCGACTGGACGCGCGCCGTCTGCGAGGAGGCGGGCGGGCGCGACGTCGTCCTGATCACCTGCGGCTTCCAGGAGTACTGGCTGCTCGTGCTCCTGCGCTCCCCCTGGCCGGGCCCCCTGGCCGGGACCTGGGCCTTCGCCGAGGCGCTGCCGCACCCCACGCCCGCCCCGTTCCTCTACGGCGACTCGACCGTCCCGCGCGCGGAGCTCGAGACCGGCGTGGCCGAGCGCGTGGCGCGCGGCGGCGAGCTGTGGCTCGACCGGCGCGTGGCCGACCAGGTGGACGAGCGCGCGCGCGCGGCTCCCGCCATCGCCGCAGACCTCGACCTCCTGCGCCGGCGCTATCGTCTGGAGCCGTTCGAGCGCGGCCCGTTCCGCGCCTGGCGGGTGCTCGCCCCGTGACGCAGCTCTCCTTCGACTCCATCGACCGCTGGAACGCTTCCTCGGCGCCCGGCGCGCCCGCCGCCGGGCGCGCGCGGCGCGTGTTCCTCGGCTACGAGGCCGCGCCGCTCGCGCGCGCGGCGGGCTGGATCGCCGCGGAGCGCGGCGCGGACGCCGGCGCGCTCGTCGTCGCGCTGCCCGGCGCGCGCGCGGTGCGCCGCCTGCAGGAGCACCTGGCGCGCCTGCTGCCGCCCGACGCCGCGCCGCCGCGCGTCCTGACGCAGGGCGCGCTGACCGACGCGCTCGTGCGCGCCGAGGCGCCCGCGGCCGGGCGGCTGCTGCGCACGCTGGCCTGGGAGCGCGCGCTGCGCGAGCTGCCCGACGCTCTCGCGCGCCGGCTGTGGACGCCGCCCGCCGGCGCCCTGCCGGCCGAGGCGCCGCGCGAGCGGCTGCGCCTGGCGGAGACCGTGCGCGCGCTCTTCGGCGAGCTCGCGCCCGAGGGGCTCGACCTGGGCTCGGTCGCCTCCGGACGCGCGCGGCCGGAGATCGACGAGGAGGCCGCGCGCTGGGAGGCGCTGGCCGCGGCGCAGCAGGGCTACCGCGCGCTGCTCGCGCGGCACGGGCTCGAGGACCCGCACGACGCGCGCCGGCGCGCGATCGACGAGGGGCGGCTGGAGCGCGAGCTCGACGTCGTGCTGGTCGGCGTGGCCGACATGAACCAGCTCCTGGCGCGCGCGCTGGAGAAGGTCGGCGCGCGCGTCACGGCGCTGGTCGTGGCGCCCGAGGAGGAGGCCGAGGCCTTCGACGCGCTCGGGCGGCTGCGCGCGCGCGCGTGGCTCGCGCGCGAGGTGCCGTTCGAGCGCGAGCGCTGGAGCGTGTGCGAGAAGCCCGTGGACCAGGCCGACGCCGCGTGCGCGCGCATCGCCGCCTGGGACGGCCGCTTCGCCGCGCACGAGCTGCGCCTGGGCGTGGCCGACGAGTCGGTCGTGCCCTACCTCGAGCGCCGCCTCGCCGACGCCGGCGCGCGCGCGCGGCATGCGGCCGGCACGCCCCTCGCGCGCGCGCGCCCGCTGCGGCTGCTCGCCGCGGTCGCGCGCTACCTGCGCCACGGCGGCTACGCCGAGCTGGCCGCGCTGGCGCGCGACGTGGACCTGGCGGGCGCGCTCTCCGACCCGCACGGGGTGCCCGCGCGCCTCGACCGTTACCACCGCGCGCACCTGCCGGCGAGCGGCCGCGGCCCGTGGCTCGGCGCGCCGGGGGACGCGGCGGCGGCGCGCGCCGGGGACGGCGGCGCGCCCGCCGCGCCGAGCGAGCGCGAGCGGCGCGAGGCGCGCGCGCTCGACCTGCTGCGCGGCGACCTCGCGCGCGTGGAGGACGAGCTCGCGCGCGCCCTCGGCTCGCTGGCCACGGACGAGCCGCGGCCGCCGGCGGCGTGGGCCGCGCCGCTGCGCGCGCTGCTCGCGCGCGCCTACCCGCGCCCGCTCGATCCGACGAACGAGAGCGAGCACGCGCTGGCCGAGGCGCTGCGCGCGCTGGGCGGCGCGCTGGGCGAGCTCGAGCAGGTGCCCGACGACCTGGCCGCCGAGCCGCTCGGCGCCGCCGACGCGATCGAGCTCCTGCTCGCCGACCTGCGGCGCGAGCGCGTCGCGCCCCCCGCCGCGCGGCCGGGCGAGCGCGCGGTCGAGCTGCTGGGCTGGCTCGACCTGCCGCTCGACGAGGCGCCGGCCCTGGTCGTGACCGGCTTCAACGAGGGCCGCGTGCCGCAGTCGGTCGAGGGGCACCCGTTCCTGCCCGACGGCCTGCGCCGGCGGCTGGGGCTGCCCGCCGCCGAGGAGCGCCTCGCGCGCGACGCGTACGCGACGACGGTCCTCGCGCGCTCGGGGCGCGAGCTCGCCTTCGTGACCGGGCGCCGCAGCGCCGAGGGCGATCCGCTCGTGCCGAGCCGGCTCTCGTTCCGCGCGCCGGCCGACGAGGTCGTGGCGCGCGTGCGCGCCTTCCTCGGCGACGAGGCGCGGCCGGCGGCCGCGGCGCGCCTGGGCGCCGACGACGAGCGCGACCTCGCCTGCCCGCGCCTGGAGGGCCAGGAGGCGCCGACCGCGCTCTCGGTCTCCGCCTTCGGGACGTACCTCGCCTCGCCCTACGCGTTCTTCGTGCGCCACGTGCTGCGCCTGGAGACGATCGACGACCGGGCGCGCGAGCTCGAGCCGGCGGGCTTCGGGAACCTCGCGCACGAGACGCTGCGACGCTTCGCCGAGCGCGGCCCGCGCGACGCGGACGACCCCGCGGAGATCCACGCCTTCCTCGCCGCGGAGCTCGAGCGCGGCGTGGCCGCGCGCTACGGCGCGCAGCCGCTCGCGGCGGTGCGCCTGCAGGCGCGCCAGCTCGAGCACCGCCTGCGCGCCTTCGCCGAGCGGCAGGCCGAGCACCGCCGCGCCGGCTGGCGCATCCTGCACGCCGAGTGGCGCCCCGCGGGCGGGGGCGCCGCGCTCGACGTGGACGGCGTGCCGTGCGGCGTGCGCGGCCAGATCGACCGCGTGGACGTCCACGAGGACGGGCGCTGGGCGATCCTCGACTACAAGACGGGCGAGCGCCAGAAGGACCCGCGGCGCGCGCACCGCGACCGGGGCGGCGCGTGGACGAGCCTGCAGCTCCCGCTCTACCGGCTGCTCGCGCGCGAGCTCGACCGGGCCGGCGAGCCGCGCCTGGGCTTCTTCGCGATCGGCAAGAGCGAGCGCGACGTCGGCCTGCGCTGGGCGGACTGGACGCCCGCAGAGCTCGACGAGGCGCTGGAGGTCGCGCGCGGCGTCGTGCGCGCGGTGCGCGCCGGGGCGTTCTGGGAGCGCGGCAGCCTGCCCTACGAGGAGATCCTGCGCGCGATCTGGGGCGCCGGCACGCTGGGCGCCGGGACGGAGCCGGTCGAGTGACGAGCGCCGGCCCGCACCGCCTGATCCTGGCCTCGGCCGGCACGGGCAAGACCTTCCAGCTCACCGGCCGCTTCCTCCAGATCCTGCTCGACGGCGTGGCGCCCGAGCGCATCCTGGCCACCACGTTCACGCGCAAGGCGGCGGGCGAGATCCTCGACCGCGTGCTGCGGCGCCTGACGGACGCCGCGCAGGACGACGCGCGACGCGCGCAGCTCGCGGAGCAGCTCGGGCGCCCGCTCACGGCCGCGGACGTGCGCGAGCGCCTGGTCGCGCTGGTCTCCTCGTTCGACCGCTTCCGCGTGCGCACGCTCGACGCCTTCTTCGTGCAGCTCGGCCGGCTGTTCGCGCTCGACCTCGGCCTGCCGCCGGAGTGGACGATCGTCGAGGACGCCTTCGACCGCGAGCTGCGGCGCGAGGCGCTCGCGCACGCGCTCGAGGCCCCGGACGCGGACCCGAGCGAGCTGCTCGGCATCCTGCGCGACCTGCAGCAGGCGGACCTGTCGAGCTCGGTCGAGCGCGTGCTGCTCGCGCGCGTCGAGCTGGGCCGCGACGCCTTCCTCGACAGCGACGAGGCCGCCTGGCGCGCGCTGCGCGTCCCGCCCGGGCCCGCGGCGCAGGAGCTCGCGTGGGCGGTGCAGACGCTCGGGACGCTGCCCGTGCCGGCGACCGCGAAGGGGACGCCGAACAAGTACTGGACCAGCGCGCGCGACAAGATCGCCGCCAGCGTCGCCGCCGGCGACTGGGAGAAGCTGCTGGAGAGCGGCCTGGTCAAGAACCTGCTGAACGGCGACGACGAGTTCGCGCGGCAGCCGATCGACGGCGCCTGGCGCGACGTGCTCGAGACGCTGGTGCTGGAGGTGCGCCACCGCCTGCTGGCGCAGCTCGACCGGGAGAACCGCGCCGCCTGGCGCTGGCTCGCGCGCTTCGAGCGCTCCTACGAGGCGCGCAAGCGCGAGCGGCGCGCGTACCGCTTCGAGGACCTGCCCAAGGCGCTGCAGCCGCGCGACGCGAGCCGCGCCGTCAGCCAGGACCTGGTCTGGTACCGGCTCGACGCGCGCATCGACCACCTGCTGCTCGACGAGTTCCAGGACACCGCGCCGGTGCAGTGGCGCCTGCTCTCCAACCTGGCCGACGAGATCCTGGCCGACGGCACCGGCGCGCGCAGCTTCTTCTGCGTGGGCGACGTCAAGCAGTCGATCTACGGCTGGCGCAGCGCGGAGCCGCGCCTGCTCGAGGAGATGGGCGGCCTCTACCCGGTGCTGCGGCCCGAGTCGATGAGCGCGAGCCGGCGCTCGTCCCGCGTCGTGCTCGACACGGTCGCGCGCGTCTTCGGGACGATCGGCTCGAGCCCGGTGCTGCTCGAGCGCCCGGCGAGCGCGAGCGCCGGCGCCGCCTTCCAGGAGGCCTTCGAGACGCCCGCGGCCGCGCTCGACCTGCCGGGCGCGGCCTGGCTGCTCGTCGCGCCCCCGGAGTCCGCGGCGGCGGAGGACGAGGGCGAGGACGACGAGCGGGCGGACGACGCGCCCGCGTCCGCCGAGGGCCAGGTGCTGCGGCTGGCCGCGGAGCGCACGCGCGCGATGCTGGCGGAGGCGCCGCTGGCGACGGTCGGCATCCTGCTGCGGCGCAACCAGTGGGTGCCGCGGCTGATCCGGCTGCTGCGCGAGCACGGCGTGCGCGCCAGCGGCGAGGGGGGCAACCCGCTCTCCGACTCGATCGCGGTGCTGCACGTGCTCTCGCTCCTGCACCTCGCCGATCACCCCGGCGACACGGCGGCGGCCTTCCACGTCGCGACCTCGCCGCTCGCGCCGCTCGCCGGCCTGACGCCGGCGGGCTTCCGCGAGGAGGCCGCCGAGGCCGCCGCGGTCACGCGCCGGCGGCTGGCGGTCGAGGGGCACGGCCGCTGGTGCGCGTCCTTCGCCTCGGCGGTGGACGAGGGCTACGGCGCCTGGGACCGGAAGCGCTTCGAGCAGCTCGTCGACCTCGCCTACGCCTTCGAGGACGCAGCCGACCTGCGCGCCGACCGCTTCGTCGACCACGTGCGCCTCACGCCGGTCGAGGACCCCTCGGCGACGCACGTGCAGGTCATGACCGTGCACGCCGCCAAGGGCCTGGAGTTCGACGCCGTGGTGCTGCCCGAGCTCGACGGCGCGCTGGAGCTGCGCAAGAGCGCGCTCCTCACGCGGCGCCCGCGCGCCAGCGGCCCCTTCGACGCCGTCTCCCACTCGCGCGGCAGCGCGCTGGCCGCGCTCGACCCGGACGGGCTCGGCGCGCTGGCCGCGCACCAGGAGGAGCGCGCGACGCGCGAGGCCCTGTGCCTGCTCTACGTCGCGATGACGCGCGCGCGCTACCGGCTCGACCTGATCGTCAAGCACCGCAAGGACCCGACGAGGTCGGGCAAGACCTTCGCCGGCATCCTGCGCGAGGCGCTGGCGCCGGGGCGCGGCCCCGACGAGCACGGCGTGCTCTGGCGGCACGAGGGCTCGTGCGAACCGTGGCACCCCGCGCACCTGCGCGCCGCCGGCGCGCCGCCGGCCTTCGCCGCGCCGCGCGCGCCGCGCTTCCGCGACGTCCCCGCGCCCGCGCTCGTGCGCCGCACGCCCTCGGCCCAGGAGGGCGCGGGGATGCTCGAGCCGGCGGAGCTGCTGCGCTCGCCCGCCGCGGAGACGCGCCTGCGCGGCCAGCTCGTGCACCGCTTCCTGCAGGAGGTCGAATGGCTCGAGGGCTTCGACGCGAGCGATGCGGCGCTCGCCGCGCTGGCGCGACCCCTGCGCGCCCCGCGCGCGCTCGTCGAGCGCTCGCTGCGCGAGCTGCGCGCGGCGCTCGCGCGCCCGCGCCTGGGCGAGCTGCTCGGCCGCGCCGCGCACGAGCGGCGCGCCGCGGGCGCCGAGCTCCGCGTGTGGCGCGAGCGCGCGTTCGCCGTGCTGCTGCCCGGCGCCGAGGGCCACGAGGAGCTGTGGAGCGGCGCCTTCGACCGCGTCGTGCTCGCCGTGCGCGACGGCCGCGTCGTCTCGGCCGAGCTGGTGGACTTCAAGACCGACCGCGTCGAGCCCGACGACGTCGCCGAGCGCGCCGCCTACTACCGGCCGCAGCTCGAGGGCTACCGGCGCGTGCTGGCGCGCATGTGCGGGCTCGAGCCGGCGTCCATCCGCGCGCTGCTGGCCTTCGTGCAGGCGGACCTGATCGTCGAGCCGTGAGCGCCTGGACCGAGGGTCGTCGCGCCGCGAGGCCCCTCGGACGCGTCGGCTCGCGCGGAACGCCCGAGCGCGGCGCCGAACCCTGCTCGGGACGGGCGGCCCCATTCCCGCTCCTCGCCCCTATCCTGGGCCCATGCCGAGCGAACCCCTCGACCCGCGCGCACGCGCGCGCCGCCGCCTGCTCCGGGGCGGCCTGGCGCTGCCCGCCGCCCTCGGGCTGCGCGCGCTGCGCCAGGACGGCTCGACGGAGCCCCAGGATCCGACGGAGGAGCCCGCGCCCGAGGCGCCGCCCGAGCCGGCGGCCCCGCGCACGCCCGCGGAGGAGCGCGAGGCGTTCTACCGGCGCTGGATCCCGCGCGCGCGCTCGCTGGCGCGCGACGTCTCGCCGGATGCCGCGCGGGCGGAGGAGTCCTTCCTGTGGGAGCTCGGCGCCGATCTCGCCGGCCGACCCGTTTCGTTCTTCCCGGAGCGCAGCTTCACCGCCTACGAGGCCGAGGGGATGACCGTCGGCCCGATCGGGCGCGACGACACGTTCCAGCTGGTCGAGTACGTGCTCGCGCCGGGCGCGCTCGTGCAGGCGCACAACCACGTGGCCTACGCCTTCCTGACGCTGTGCGTGGAGGGGGAGGCGCGCGCCGTGCACTACGAGCCGGAGCCCTCCGCTCCCGACGCCCGCACGCTCGAGGAGGACTTCCTCGTGCGCAGGGTGGCCGACGTGCTCCTGCGGCCGGGGCGCTTCTCGACGCTCACGCGCACGCGCGCCAACGTGCACGCGCTGCGCGCGGGCGACGCGGGCGCGCGGCTGCTCGACTTCGGCGTGCACTTCCGCTCGCGCGGCGACGGCCCGCTGGCCTTCTCGGTGCTCGAGGTCGATCCCGAGCCCGCCGACCGCGCGCGCGAGACCTACACCGCGCGCTGGATCGGCAACGTCTACGCCAAGGGCTACGAGCGCAAGCGCAAGGAGTAGCGCGCGATCGCACGCCGGCTCCGTGGATGAAGGGGCCTTCACCCCGACGTCCGCAGCGGTCGCTCACGCGAGACGAGCCTTCCCCGCGCGGGCCCGTCCCCGAGAAGCGCTGACATTCTTCAGAAAGAGCGGACGAACGGCCCCCTGGGTCCGCGCCGCGCCCCTAGCATGCGATCCGGGGCCGACCGCGCCGGAAGTCGCTGCCGCCGCCGAGGACGCGAGCCTCTGTCGCCGTCCTCCCTGCTGGCTCGACCGGCGTGGCTCCCTCGCGGTGCGCCGCACGCCGTGGTGCGCCATCCGTTTCCACCAGGAGTGCCATGAACCCCTCTGCAACCAGACTCCTCGCGAGCCTCGCCACCCTCTCGCTCGCGACCCTGACGGCGTCCGCCCAGGACGTGCTCGAGGACGTGTCCGATCACGTCCTCCCGATCGACGACACCGAGGAGGCGATGTTCGGCACCGGGCCGCTCGACGGGCCCGCGCTGCCGCAGCCGCGCCTCTCGCACGCCCAGCTCACCAGCGGGGCCTTCACGCTGAAGGAGATCCGCCGCCGCGGCCTCGAGATCTTCAACGCGCCCTTCAACTTCTACGACGGGCACGGCGACGGTCCGGTCAACCCGCTCGACCCGGCGATGTTCGGCGGCCGTCCGACGACCAACGGCATGATGCTGCGCCTGAACGGGCTCGACGCGCAGACCTGCCAGGAGTGCCACGCCTTCCTGAGCATGGCCACGATCCCGCCCACGCTCGGCCTGGCCGGCGTGGCCGGCATCGCGAACGCCGCCTTCCCCGGCACGACGGCGATGGACTGCCTCGACGAGGACGCCGACGGCATCGCCAACGTGAACGGCCGCATCATCAACCCGCCCTTCCTGTTCGGCGCGGGCGGCATCGAGCTGGCCGGCAAGGAGATGACCGCCGACCTGCAGGCGAAGAAGGCGCTGGCGCAGGCAAACCCGGGCGTGGTGGTCCCGCTCGTCACGAAGGGCGTCAGCTTCGGCTCGATCGTCTACGACGCGGTCACGGGCTTCGACACGAGCAACGTCCAGGGCATCGACGACGACCTCGTCGTCCGCCCCTTCGGTCGCAAGGGCGAGTTCAGCTCGATCCGCGCGTTCGACATCGGGGCGCTGCAGTTCCACATGGGCCTGCAGGCCGACGAGCTGGTCGGTGACGGCGTGGACGCCGACGGCGACGGCGTCGTCCACGAGGCCATCGACGGCGAGCTGACCGCCCTGCACGTCTTCGGCACGAACCTCGAGAAGCCGATCGAGGTCGGCTCGAACCGCCAGGACGTCAAGCGCGGCCGCCTGCTCTTCGCGTCCGCCGGCTGCGCGAGCTGCCACGTCCCGGCGCTTGAGACGAGCACCAAGCTCCTGAGCTACGCCTTCCCCGAGGTCGAGACCGACCCGAGCGCGAACGTCTACATGACGACCAACCTCACCAAGGAGGCCGGCTTCGACAAGAACCCCTGGAACGGCGTCACCGTGCCGGCCTACTCCGACCTGAAGCGGCACGACATGGGACCGGCGCTGGCCGAGACCACGGGGCACCCCGACATCGACCCGCTCTTCATCACCCCGCGCCTGTGGGGCATCAGCGACACCGCCCCCTACCTGCACGACGGCCGGGCGCCGACCCTGCGCGAGGCCATCCTTGCGCACGGCGGCGAGGGCGCCTTCGCGGCGGTCAACTTCGGCAACCTGACCGGCAGCCAGCAATCGGACCTGCTGCAGTTCCTGAACTCGCTGCGCACGCCCAAGAAGGTGGCGAAGGGCATCGACCAGATCGTCCGTCGCTGATCCGGGAGAGCGATTCTCCGCGCGGGGGGCGCGGCGCCCGCGGGCGTCGCGCCCCCCGCTCTCTTCCCGACGCCCTACTTCGCGTCAGGCGCGGGCGGGAGGATCGCGAGCGAGAAGTCGCGGCGGCGCGTCGCGCACGCGCCGCGGCGCGCCTCGCAGGCGTGGAAGAGCACGTAGCCCTCGACCTGTCCCTCGCTCGGCGCGCGCGGGTCGAGGTCGATCTCGAGCGCGAAGCGCTCGCGCGCGTCGGGCGCCGCGGGCAGGCGCGTGAAGCGCCGCTCGCTGAGCGTCCAGCCCGCCGGCCGGTCGCGCTGCCCGAGCCACACCTCGAGCGGGCCGGCCTCGAGGTCCCAGCGCACGCCGGCGGCGGGCGCGAGCTCGAGGTGGACGCTCGCCGTGCGGCGCGCGCCCTCGGTCGAGAAGACGACGGCCGTGTCCACCGCGATCCAGCCCTCGCGGTCGCGCTCGACGCGACCCTCGGGGTCGGGCTCCGCACGCGCCGGCTCGGCGAAGCCGCGGCGCGGCTGGGCGCGCTCGGCCGGCGACAGCTCGACCGCGAGCGGGACCGGCGTCTCCCCGCGCCGCTCGATCTCGGTGCGCGCCGTCTCGACCCAGCCGTAGAAGTCGTAGGGCTTGTCCATGCGCGGCCCGTACTGCTGCAGGCGGCGGCGCCAGACGTACTGGCCGGGGTCGAGCGCGAGCGCGTGCGTCCAGGCGTCCACGGCGGCCTGGAAGTCGCCCGCGCGGCGCTCGGACGAGTCGTGGCGCATGAGCAGCGCGACGCCCGCCTGGAACTGCGCGCGCGCGTCGGCGGGGTGGCGCAGCGCGTGCAGGACGAGCGTCTCGACCGACGGCGAGAGCTCGCCCGCGCCGTGGAGCAGCCCGTCGCGGGCGCGCACGAGCGCGCTCTCCTCCTCGTCCGCCGGCCGCGGGGCGCGCGACGACGCCTCGAGCGCGGCCTGCGCCTCTCGCGCCGACGGCTCGTCCGCGAGCGCGAGGAAGCGCTCCGCGAAGCTCTCGGGCTCGGGATCCACCGCGCGCACGATGCCCTCGGCGTCCACGAGCACGACGTACGGCACGCGCGTCGAGCCGGTCGTCTGGAACGGGTCCCACAGGATCGGCCAGTCGAGCTCCTTCCACTGCGCGAAGAGCCGCGCGCGCTCGGGGTGCTGCTCCTGCACGATGCCGACCAGGCGCAGCGAGCCGTCCTCGCGCCAGGGGCGGGTGAGCGCGTGCCAGACCGGCACGTGCAGCCGGCAGCCCGCTCACCAGGAGGCGAACTCGATCAGCAGCAGGCGCCGCCCGCGCAGGTCGTCGAGCGCCACCGTCTCGCTGCGGTCGATCGTCGGCAGCGCGAGCGACGGCAGGGGCCGCCCGACCTCCCACGCGGGCGACTGCGCCGCGGGCAGGGCGCCGAGGAGGGCGAGCGCTGCGACCTCGAGCAGGCGTCGGAAGGGCATCGCCGGCCCATCGTAGCGCGCCGCGCCGCGCGCGGCCGGCCGCCGCTACCCGGGCCCGGCGCGCGAGCGCTCGATCGCGAAGCCCGCGAGCCCGCGCGGGGCGACCTCGCGCGCGAGCAGGTCCTGGACGTGCGCCCCGGGCGGGCCGCGGCGCAGCCAGGCCAGCATGGCCTCGAGCGCCTCCGCGCCGCCCTCGAGCCAGGCCTCGACCCGGCCGTCCTCGAGGTTGCGCACCCAGCCGCCGAGCCCGAGGGCGCGTCCCCGCTCGCACGCGTGCCAGCGGAAGCCGACCCCCTGGACCCGGCCCGTGACGAGGACGTGGCGCGCGGCGATGTCCATACTGGTGGGGCGCGCCCGCCCGCGCGCGCCTGAGCCATGCTACGCGCCGCCCCCTCGCTGCTCACGCTCGTGCTCTGCGGCGCGAGCGCGCAGCCGCAGGCCTCGCTCGCCCCGGGCCCGTGGCGCGCGTGGCTCGCGTCGCCCGGCGGCGAGCTGCCCTTCGGGCTCGAGCTCGCGCCGGCCGCGGACGGCGGGCTCGCGGCGCGCGTGACGAACGGCCCCGAGTCGATCGAGGTCGGGCGCGTCGCGTGGGACGGCGAGCGGCTGGAGCTCGGCTTCGACCACTACGCGGCGCGCATCGAGGCGCGCCTGCAGGCGGACGGCTCGCTCGCGGGCGAGTGGACGAAGCGGCAGGCCGGCGGCGCGACGGCGCGCCTCCCCTTCCGCGCGACGCCGGGCGCCGCCGCGCGCTTCCGCGCGCCGGACGACGCTCCTGGCGACGCGTCCGGACCGACCGCGGCGCTCGGCGGCCGCTGGGCGGTCGCGTTCGAGAGCGACCCGCTGCCGGCGGTGGCCGAGCTCGAGCAGGCGCCGGACGGCACGCTCACCGGCACGTTCCTGACCGCGACCGGCGACTGGCGCTGGCTGGCCGGCGACGTGCGCGGGTCGCGCCTGCGGCTCTCGGCCTTCGACGGCGCGCACGCCTTCCTGCTCGACGCGCGGCTCGACGACGCGGGCGAGCTGCGCGGCGACTTCTGGTCGCGCGACGCGTGGCACGAGACCTGGCGCGCGCGGCGCGACCCCGCAGCGCGCCCGCCCGACGCCTTCGCCCAGTCGCGCTGGGACGAGCGCGTCGCGCTCGCCGACCTCGTCGTCGCCGACCTCGAGGGCGTGCCGCGCAGCCTGGGCGAGGCCTGCTTCGGCGCGCGCGCGGTCGTGCTGCAGCTCTTCGGCTCCTGGTGCCCGAACTGCCACGACGAGGGCGACCTCCTGGCCGCGCTCGAGCGCCGCTACCGCGCGCGCGGTCTCGTCGTGTGCGGGCTCGCCTTCGAGCTCGACCCGGACCCGTCCGCGAACGCCGAGCAGGTGCGCCGCTACGCGGCGCGCCACGGCTGCGCGTACCCGTTCTTCCTGGCCGGGAGCGCCGAGAGCAAGGAGGCCTCCTCGCGCGCCTTCCCCGCGCTCGACCGCCTGCGCTCGTACCCCACGACCGTCTTCCTGCACGGCGACGGGCGCGTGCGCGCCGTGCACTCCGGCTTCGCCGGGCCCGCCACCGGCGCCGCGCACGAGGAGCTCGTGCGCTCGTTCGAGGCGCTGATCGAGGAGTGCCTGGCCGAGCCACCGCCCGACGACGGGCCGCTGTGGGAGGCGCTCGAGGCGGGCACGTGGATCGGGGACGACGGCGCGCGCTACCGCTTCAAGCGCGCCACGGGGCGCGCGTGCGTGCTCACGCCGGACGGCACGCAGGCCGCGCTGCAGCGGGCGCTCGTGCACGGCGAGCTCGTGCGCGTCGGCAGCACGCTCTGGCGCTGGGACGCCTCCGCAGGCGCGCTGGTCGCGCCCGGCCGGCTCGCGCCGCGCGCGCTGCGGCGCGGCTGACCCTCAGGACGGGCGCAGGTCGGCGCGCAGCGCGCCTTCCTGCGCGGGCTCGTCGGCGAAGGCGCGCGCGAGCTGCGCCAGGCTGCGGTTGTGGGCCGAGCCGGCGATCTCCGCCTCGATCGCGCCCAGCGCGCGGTCGACGCCCTCGTCGATGCGGCGCACGACCGGCGGCGGGATCACGCCCGGCTCGCGCCGCAGCGCGTCGAGCACGAGCAGGAGCGGGATCGCCTCGGGGTCGCGCGCAGGCAGGAAGCCCTGGCCCGAGTCGTCGTCCGAGCGCACCAGGACGCCGGCCTCGACCAGCCGGGCCAGCACCTGCTCGACCAGGCGCGGCGCGAGCCCCAGGTCCGAGGCGAGCTCCGAGGCGTTCGGCGCGCGCAGCCCGCGCAGGAAGGCGTCGGCGACGCGCACGGCGAGGCGCAGCGCGAGGCGCTCGCGGAAGCGCTGGTCGACCGTGCCCGTCAGGGCCAGGCTGGTCTGCACCGGCTCGCTCTGGTGCGCGTGCGCGATCTCCGCGCCGAGCAGGAGCACGCTCCAGTTCACGTACAGCCAGAGGAGGAAGAGCGGCACGGCGGCGAAGCCGGAGTAGATCGCGTTGATGCGCGCCACGCCGATCTGGAACTCGATGTGGGCCATCTGGGCGAGCTGCCACAGGCAGCCGGCCACGATGCCCCCCAGGGCCGCGGAGGCGAGGCGCACGCGCGTGTTCGGCAGCGCCAGGTACAGGAACGTCATGCCGGCCGAGACGACCAGGAACGGCACCATCGCCAGCGCCGCGCCGTGCCGCAGGTCGAAGCCCAGCCGCTCCTGGAGCACCTGGTACGTGCTGCCCTCGAGCAGCGTCGTGAGGCCGGTGGCCGTCAGGAGCACCATCGGCGTCATCACCACGATCGCCAGGTAGTTCGTCAGGCGGCGCGTGAAGGAGCGCGTCGAGCGCACGCCCCAGATCGCGCTCAGCGCTCCCTCCGTCGCGCCGAGCAGCTTCACGACGCAGTAGAGCAGGAAGACGAAGCTGAACGTGCCGAGGCTCGCGAAGCTCGTGCCGCGCACGAACTCGAAGATCTTGTCGATCGCCAGGCGCAGCTGCTGCCCGGCCGCCGGCGTCGCCGGCGCGGCGGCCTGGTCGGCCACGGCGGAGGGATCGGCGGGCTCGATGCGCCCGAACGTCTCGTCGAGGAACGGCCCGATGAAGCGCTCCTGCAGCTCGCGGTCCGCGCCCAGGCCCTTGGCGACGGCGAAGCTCACCGCGAGCAGCGGCACGAGCGAGAAGATCGTGACGTAGGTCAGCGAGCCCGCGCGCATCAGGCAGTGGTCGCGCACGAAGCCGCGCCCGGCGATCAGGCCCACGCGCAGGATGCGCACCAGGCCGGCCTGCCAGGCGGGCAGCGGCCGCTCGCGACCCAGGCGCCACACGCCGTGGTCGAGGAACGCGCGCGCGCGCCGGACCAGGCCCGCGGGAGGCGTCGGGGAGGGATCGCTCACGGCTGGAGGAGGCGCGCGGCGGCGCGCCCGGGGTCTCTTTCGGACGCCCGCGCGCGCGGCTGGACCGGCGGCCCGGAGTGCACGCGCGCGGCGAAGGGCGCGGCGCGGACCAGGGCCGCCTCGGCGCGCGCCAGCTCGTCCAGGCGGGCCTCGAGGCCGGCGCCCGAGCGCTCGCGCGCCAGGCCGAGGAAGAGCGCGGCGTGCCCCGCCTCGCTGTCGGCCAGCTCGGCGTAGAGGGAAGCGAGGCTCCCCTGCGCGTGGCGCGCGAGCAGGACGAAGCGCTCGTGGCTGCGCGCCTCGACCAGCGCGGCGACGAGCAGGCGATCGGGGAGCGTCGCGCCGCGCGCGCCCGGGCCCGAGCGCGCCGCGCGCGCGAGGCTCTCGACGTAGGGGTTCCTGCGCACCGGCTCGAGCGCGCCGCCGAGCGCGCACAGCGCGCGGTGCACGCGGCGGAAGTGGCGCAGCTCCTCGATCGCGAGCGCGCCCATGCGCTCGATCAGCGCCCGATCGCGCACCGCGCGCGCGACGAAGCCCTGCGCGGCGGCCGCGGCGCCGAGCTCGCAGTGCGCGTGGTCGGAGAGCAGCGCGCAGGGCTCCTCGAGCGCGCGCACGGCCCAGGCCTCGGGCGTGCTCCAGCGCAGGAGCTCGCGCGCGCTCACGAAGCCTCTCCGGCGCTCGCGCCCGTCCCCGCGTCCTCCTGGCGCGCGCCCGGCCGCCACAGGACGTCCGCGCGCCCGCCGTCGTTCGCGACGCGCGCGAGCACGAACAGGAGGTCCGAGAGCCGGTTCAGGTAGCGCAGCACCTCGCCGTTCACGCGCTCGGCGCCCTCGTGCGCGACGAGCTCGCTCACCAGCCGCTCCGCCCGCCGGCAGACGGTGCGCGCGACGTGCAGCCGCGCGGCCAGCGGCGCGCCGCCGGGCAGGACGAAGGACGAGAGCGGCTCGAGCGTCGCGTTGTGCCGGTCGATCGCCTGCTCGAGCGCGGCGGTGTACCCGGGGCGCACGCGCAGGCCGCCCTCGGCGCCGGGCACGCACAGGTCCGCGCCGACGTCGAAGAGGTCGTTCTGGACGTCGCGCAGGAGCGCGTCGAGCTCGCCCGCGCCGTCCGCGCGCACGACGCCGAGCTGGCTCGAGAGCTCGTCCACGGTGCCGTAGGCCGCGATGCGCAGCGCGTGCTTCGCGAGCCGCGAGCCGTCGCCGAGCCCGGTCGTGCCGTCGTCGCCGGTGCGGGTGTAGATGCGGGTGAGGCGGACCATGGGCGAGCCGGGCCATGGTAGTCGCCCGGGGTCGGGGGTCCAGCGCGAGCATCGCGGCGCGCGGCGCCGCAAGAAGCGAGCCGCCGTGAGCGCGCTCCGGACGCCTCGGACGCTGCCCGCTCCCCCCGGTGCGCGCTCCCCCGCTCAGCCGGGGAGCAGCGGCGTGACCCGCCCCGCGAGCTCCGCCGGCAGGCGGCGCTCGAGGATGCGCTCGATCTCGTGGCGCGTGTAGCGCGCGGAGAAGTGCGTGAAGAGGATCGCCTCGTTCTCGAACAGCGCCGCGCGCTCGCAGACCTCGTCGAGGTGCACGTGACCCTTCGCGCGCGCCTCCGGCACCGGCACGCGGTCGTCGAGGAAGGTGACCTCGAGGATCAGGAGCCGCGCGCGGCGCACCGCCGGCTCGCGCTCGACGACCTCGATGCGCGTGTCGCCGCAGAAGGCGACCTCGATCGACTCGACGGTCTCGGTCACCGCCGCGCCCGCGCGGCGCAGCCGCGCGATCTCCGCGCCGTCGGCGCCGGCGAGCCCGGGCAGGAGCTTCTGGCGCTCGGAGACGAGCGCGTAGCCCTGGCACGGCGCGACGTGGTCGGAGCGGAACGGCCGCGCGACGAGGTCGCGGCGCAGGCGCAGCTCCTCGCCCGGGCCGATGGCGACCAGGCGCACGTCGAGCGACGAGCCGTCCAGCCGGCGCCAGACCGAGAGCAGCGCCTCGACGTCGGCGGCGTTCTCGTGCGGGACGACGTAGGTCGGCGGGTCCAGCCGCCGCAGCCCGCGCGTGGCCGCGTGGTAGGCGATTCCGCCCATGTGGTCCATGTGCGCGTGCGTGAAGAGGATCGTCTCGCGCGCGACGAGCTCCGGCGGGCAGCGGCCGACGTCGAAGGCGACGCGCAGCCCAGGCAGGTCGATCGCCGTCTCGAGGCCGCCGATCGAGATCGCCCGCAGGCGCGTGCCGGCGAGCTCGTGCTCGATCACCGCGGCGCCTCCGCGCGCCAGCGCCCGCCGACGGCGACCCCCGCGAGGGCCTCCTCGCCGGCGCCCAGGACGAGCGCCGCGGCCAGCGCCTCGTCGTCGCAGCCGGCCAGCGCCGGCGCGTCGAGGTCGACCAGCAGCAGGTCGGCCCAGGCGCCGGGGCGCAGCGCGCCCGCCTCGAGGTCGAGCGCGCGCGCGCCGCCGGCGGTGGCGGCGCGCAGCAGGCGCTCCGCGACGCGCCCCTCGGCGTCGCACAGGACGCCGCGCTCCTCGCGCCGCAGGCGCTGCGCGTACTCGAGCCAGCGCATCTCCTCCAGCATCGAGAGGCGCGCGTTCGAGTCGGTGCCGAGCGCGAGCGGCTCCAGGGCGCCCGGCTCGCGCAGCGGCTCGAGCGCACAGATCCCGTCGCCCAGGTTGGCCTCGGTCAGCGGGCACACGCACAGCGTGCCGCCGGCCGCGCGCAGCGCGGCGAGCTCGCGCTCCCCGGCGTGCGTGCCGTGCACGCACGTGAAGCGCCGGTCCGGCTCGAGCTCGTCGAGCACCAGCCGCAGCGGCGCGCGCCCGTGGGTCGCGCGGCACTCCTCGACCTCGCGGCGCTGCTCCTCCAGGTGCATGTGGAAGCACAGCCCGCGGCGGCGCGCCTCGGCGTGCAGGGCGCGGAGCTCGTCGAGCGGCGCCGCGCGCACGCTGTGCACCACGCAGCCGGCCGACTGCAGGCGCGGGTCGAGCGTCGCCTGCAGCGCGTCGAAGCGCCGCCAGTACTCCTCCGGCGAGCCGCCGTCGAAGCGCCGCTGCGCGCCCTCCAGCGGCCGGCCGAAGCCGCCCGTGCGGTAGTAGACCTGCAAGAGGCGCAGGCGGATGCCCGCGTCGCGCGCGGCGCGCACGACCGCGGCGTCGAGCGACCAGTCGCGCTCGTCGGCGCGCGCGTGGTGCAGGTAGTGGAACTCGCCGACGCTCGTGATGCCGGCCGCGAGCATCTCCTCGAAGGCGCGCCGCGACAGCGCGTAGAGCGCGCCCTCGTCCAGCTCGGCCACGAGCGCGTACATCGCCTCGCGCCAGCTCCAGAAGCTCCCGGCGCCGCGCGGGAAGCGCTCGCCGCGCCCGCGCAGGCCGCGCTGGAAGGCGTGGCTGTGCGCGCTGACGAAGCCCGGCAAGAGCGCGCGCCGCGGCAGCGCGCGCGCGCGCGGGCCGGGCGCGCCGACCGAGGCGATGCGCCCGGCGTCGTCCACGACCAGCGCGCGGCCGCGCACGAAGCGCGCGCCGTCCCACAGGAGCTCGGGGGCCAGCTCCTCGCTCACCGCGCCGGCTCCTCCCAGGGCGCGCCGCCCGCCAGGCCGTAATCGGCCGGCGTGCGGCGGCTGCCGAGCGCGCGCGCGAGCAGGTGCCAGGCGCGCGCGTCGCGCGTCTCGAGCGGCGCCTGCGAGAACACGCGCTCGATCGAGGCCAGCAGGTCGCGCCGCGCCGGCTCGCTGGTCGTCAGCGGGCCGAGCACGTCCTTGAGGTGCGCGACGAGGAAGGCGCGGTCCTTCCGGCGCACGGGCGACGTGCTGCGCGCGGCGGCGCTCGGCGCGCCGGCGAAGAAGAGCGTCGAGAGCACGACCGCCACGGTCATGGCGACGTTCAGCGAGTCGTGCTCGTCGGCGCTGGGCAGGCGCACGAGCGTCTCGATCGGCTCGACCTCCTCGCTCGTCAGGCCGTTCGCCTCGCTGCCGAAGACGAGCGCGACGCGCTCCTCCTCGTCGGCGGCGCGCTCGGCGACGCGCTCGCGCACGTCGCGCCAGTCGAAGAGCGCGCGGTGCTCGCGCACGCGCACGGTGAAGCCGTAGCTCGCGCTGGCGTCGGCCAGCGCCTCGGCCAGCGTCGCGACGACGCGGATGCGCCCGGCCGCGTTCTCGACGCCGTGCGACATCTGGCGGAAGTCGGGGTGGATCAGGAGCGAGGGCCGCGCGGGCGCGACGAGCACGATCTCGCAGGGCCCGAAGTTCGTGGCCAGCCGCAGCACGGAGCCGACGTTGCGCGGCCCGAGCGGCCGCACGAGCACGACGCGCTTCATGGACGGGCGGGAGCGGCGCTCGCGCCCGCCAGCGCGGCGAGCTGGGCGGGGTCGGCGTTGGCGCCCGAGAGCACGCAGGCGACGCGCAGCGGCCCGCGCCCCGCGCCGCGGCGCTCGCGGAGCTCGGGGGGGAGCGCGCCCGCGCGCAGCGCCGCGAAGGCCGCCGCGCCGGCCGGCTCGACCGGGAAGCCGGCGCGCACGAGCTCCGCCTGCGCGGCGAAGATCGCCTCGTCGGGGAGCGTCACGACGCGCGCGACGTGCGCGCGCACGAGCGCCAGGTTCAGCGCGCCGGTCTGGATCGGCGTCAGGCCCTGCACGCGCGAGGTGATCGGATCGATCGGCACCGGCCGGCCGGCCGCGAGCGAGCGCGAGAGGTTGGGCGCGCCCTCGGGCTCGACGCCGACGACGCGCGCGCGCCCGCCGGTCGCGCGCGCGAGCGCCAGTGACGAGCCGGCCAGGAGCCCGCCGCCGCCGACCGGGAAGAGCGCCAGCTCGAGCTCCGGCCAGTCCTGCGCGAGCTCGAGCCCGACGGTGCCCGCGCCCTCGACGGTGCGCTCGGCGTCGTAGGGGTGCACGAGCGCGGCCCCCTCGCGCACGGCGGCGGCGCAGCGCTCCTCCGCCTCGGCGCGCGTCGGGCACAGGACGACCTCGGCGCCCTCGGCGCGCGCCGCGGCGACCTTGTTCGCGTAGGCGTTGGCCGGCATGAAGAGCGTCGCGCGCACGCCCGCGCGGCGCGCCGCCCACGCCACGGCCAGGCCGTGGTTGCCCGAGCTCGTCGCGACGACGCCGCGCGCGCGCGCCTCGGGCGCGAGGCGCAGCATCTGGTTCGTCGCGCCGCGCGCCTTGAACGAGCCCGTCTCCTGCTCGGTCTCGAGCTTGAGGCGCAGCTCGAGGCGCGCGTCCCCGAGGTCGTAGGGCGCGAGCCGCGTGCGCCGCACCGCCCCGGCGATGCGCCGCTGCGCGGACTCCACGTCGATCGTGCTCGCCCAGTCGCGCTCTTCCATGAAGATCCTCGTCGGCGCCGGCGGTCCCGGGGTAGCTTGGGGCGCCCCTTGGAACGGCGCATCATCGTAATCGAAGACGAGCGCGACCTCGCCGACCTCGTCGTCCTGCACCTGGAGCGCGAGGGGTACCGCACGGCGAGCTACGCCAGCGGGACGGACGGCTGGGCCGCGATCGAGCGCAACCCGCCCGACCTCGTGATCCTCGACCTGATGCTGCCGGGGATGGACGGCGCCGAGGTGTGCCGGCGCATGCGCCGCGAGGAGCGGCTGGCCGGCACGCCGCTGCTCGTCCTGACCGCGAAGAGCGAGGAGAGCGACATCGTCAGCCTGCTCGCGCTCGGCGCCGACGACTACGTGACGAAGCCGTTCTCGCTGCGCGTCCTGACCGCGCGCGTGCGCGCGCTCCTGCGCCGCGGCGAGATCGACCCCGAGGGCGAGGTCGCGCGCGCCGGCCCGTTCGAGGTGGACTCCGGCCGCCACGAGGTGCGCGTCGACGGCGAGCTCGTGCGCCTGACGCACACCGAGTTCCGCATCCTGCGCTTCCTCGTGCGCAAGCCCGGCCGCGTGCGCTCGCGCGCCGAGATCCTGGCCTCGATCGACGACGCCGCCGTGCTCGAGCGCACGGTGGACGTGCACGTCGCCTCGCTGCGGCGCAAGCTGGGCGCGGCGGGCGACTGGATCGAGACCGTGCGCGGCGTCGGCTACCGGCTCAAGGACTGAGCGTGGAGGGCGCGCGCGAGCTCGACCGCGCCGGCGCGCCGGGCGCCGCCGCGTCGCCCGCGGCGCGCGTGCCGCGCGGCCTGCCCTTCACCTGCGAGCGCCTGCTGGCGCCGATGGAGGGCGTGACCGACCCGCTCTTCCGCGGCCTCGTGCTCGAGCGCAACCCGCCCGCGGCCCTGGGCGGCACCTTCACCGAGTTCGCGCGCGTCGTGCGCGGGCCGATCCCCGCGCGCAAGCTGGCCCTGCACCTCGGGCGGCGGGACTTCCCCCAGCCGCTCGGGCTGCAGCTCATGGGGTCCGACGCCGCCGCCGTGGCCGCCAGCGCCGAGCGCGCCTTCGCGCTCGGCGTGCCGCTGGTGGACCTCAACTTCGGCTGCCCGTCGAAGGGCGCGCTGCGCGGCTGCGCGGGCTCGGCGCTGCTCGACGACCCCGCGGCGCTGGGGCGCATGGTGGCCGCGGTGCGCGCGGTCGCGGGCGAGCGGCCGGTGAGCGCCAAGCTGCGCGCCGGCGGGGCGGACGACCGGCGGCTCGAGGAGCTCGTGCGCGCCGTCGAGGACGGCGGGGCCTCGCTCGTGACCGTGCACTGCCGGACGCGCGCCGAGGGCTACCGCGGGAGCGGCGACTGGGAGCGGCTGCGGCGCGCCGTGGCGGCCACGCGCCTGCCCGTGTGCGGCAACGGCGGCGTCGAGACCCACGCCGACCTCGAGCGCCTGCTGGCGGAGACCGGCTGCGCGCTGGTCATGGTCGGCCGGGCGGCGCTCGGGGACCCCTGGATCTTCAGCGGCCGGCGGGTGGATCGCGCCGAGGCGGCCGGGTTCCTGGTCGAGTACGCCGCGTCCCAGGTCCGGGACGGGCGCAGCCCGCGCGCGGCGGCCGGGCGGGTCAAGCAGCTCGTGCACCACTGGCGGGCGGGCGAGCTGCTCGGCGTCGGCGAGGAGGCCGAGGCGCGCCGCCTCGCCTGGCTGCGCGAGCCCGACCCCATCCGGCTGCTGGCCAGGGTCGCCGCGCGCGGCGAGGTCGAGCTTCCCCCGGTCCTCGTGGCCGGCGTCGCCGGGCCGGAGGGCCGGGGGAGAAAAGAGGAGGCCCCTCCGTTCCCCCTACAGATCGGAGGGGCCTGTGGGTAGCGGCCGTTGAACGCGAGCACCGACCGGGAGATGTGGAGCCCTTGGTCCCTGGCAGAATCCGTGGGCCCCGATGCCGAAGAAGGAGGCGTTCGCTTGCACGGGACGCGTGCGTCCCGGGGCGGACGTCGCCGGCGGTGTCGAGCCGTACCGCGTGGTAGGACGGAGGGCGCGGCCGGGAGTTCCCTGCTTTCCAGCGAATCCCGAGGCGGGGCCCGGACCCGCGCCGACGCCCGCACTATACTCCTCCCCCTTTAAGCGGACCCGCCCGACCCGTCGCGGAGAGCAGCGCATGGCCTGGAACCACAAGGAGAGCGAGACGCTCTACAACATCGCCAACTGGAGCGGGGGGTTCTTCGGCATCAACGAGGCCGGGAACGTCTCGGCGCGGCCCAACGGCGACGAGACCGTCCAGGTGGACCTGTACGAGCTCATCGGACAGATCAAGCGGCGCGGCATCGGCGCGCCCATCCTGCTGCGCTTCGACGGCATCGTGCGCGCGCGCGTGCGCCAGATCCAGGAGGCCTTCGACGCCGCGCGGCGCGAGTTCGCCTACCCCGCGCCCTACCGCTGCGTCTTCCCGATCAAGGTCAACCAGCAGCGCCACCTGGTGGACGCGATGCTGCAGGAGGGCGACCGCCACCGCATGGGGCTCGAGGTCGGCAGCAAGCCGGAGCTCCTGGCCGTCATGGCGCTCTACAGCGGCACCGGCCGGATGATCGTCTGCAACGGGTACAAGGACAAGGAGTACGTCGAGATGGCGCTCCTGACGACCAAGCTGGGCGCGAGCCCGATCCTGGTCGTCGAGAAGTACTCGGAGCTGGCCACGATCCTCTCCGCGTCGAAGGCGCTGGGCGTGCGGCCGACGATCGGCGCGCGCATGAAGCTCTCGGGCATGGGCTCGGGGCGCTGGAAGGAATCGGGCGGACACCGCTCGAAGTTCGGCCTCTCGACGGCGCAGATCGTCCAGCTCGTGGGCGAGCTCGAGCGCCGCGGGATGCTCGACTGCCTGCAGCTCCTGCACTTCCACCTCGGCAGCCAGATCACGCAGATCCGCTCGATCAAGGAGGCGCTGCACGAGGGCCTGCGCACGTTCATCAACCTGCGCGGCATGGGCGCCGCGATGCAGTACTTCGACGTCGGCGGCGGCCTGGGCGTGGACTACGACGGCTCGAAGACGAACTTCGAGTCGTCGATGAACTACTCGCTGCAGGAGTACGCGAACGACGTCGTGTACTACACGAAGGAGGCCTGCGAGGAGGCCGGCATCCCGCCGCCCACGATCCTGAGCGAGTCGGGCCGCGCGCTGACCGCGCACCACGCGGTGCTGGTGGCCGAGGTCATGGGCGTCAGCCACTTCTCGCCCGCCGACGGCCAGGTGCAGGTGGACGCCGACTCGCACGAGCTGGTGCGCGAGCTCTCCGACGTGTGCGCCGCGATCACGCGCAAGAACCTGCTCGAGAGCCACCACGACGCCGTGCACCTGCGCGACACGGCCATGACGCTCTTCAACGTCGGCCAGCTCGACCTGGCCGACCGCGCGCGCGTCGAGGAGCTGTTCTGGCTCTCGTCCCAGAAGATCCTGCACATCACGCGCGAGATGGAGTACGTGCCGGAAGACCTCGACCACCTCGAGCGCGAGCTGGCCGACATCTACTTCCTCAACTTCTCGGTCTTCCAGTCGATGCCCGACTCGTGGGCCATCCGCCAGCTCTTCCCGATCCTGCCGATCAACCGCCACCGCGAGGAGCCGACGCGCCGCGCGGTGCTGGCCGACATCACCTGCGACTCGGACGGCCGCGTGGACCGCTTCATCGACCTGCGCGACGTCAAGCGCGTGCTCGAGCTGCACCCGCTGCGCGAGAACGAGCCGTACTACGTCGGCTTCTTCCTGCTCGGCGCGTACCAGGAGATCCTGGGCGACCTGCACAACCTGTTCGGCGACACGAACGTCGTGCACGTGGACACGAACGGCGACGGCCGCGCGCGGCTCTCGCACGTCGTGCCCGGCGACCAGGTGCAGGAGGTGCTCTCGTACGTCGAGTACTTCCACGCCGACCTCCTGAAGAGCCTGCGCGGGACGATCGAGCACGCGATCGACGCCGACCTGCTCAACCTCGACGAGTCGGCCGAGATCCTGCGCCGCTTCGAGGCGGGGCTCGCGAGCTACACCTACCTGATCCAGCCCGACCCGGGCGCGGAGGGCGCGTCGTGAGGGTCGCCGAGGGAGCGCGCGTGACCCTCGAGGTCGAGCTGCTCGACGAGGACGGCCAGACGCTCGAGCAGGGCGAGCCCGAGCGCGTCGAGTACCGCCACGGCGGCGGCGAGATCTTCGAGGCGCTCGAGCGCGCGCTCGAGGGCGCGTCGGTGGGCGACGAGATCCGCGCGCGGCTGGAGCCCGAGGAGGCCTTCGGCGCCTACCAGCCCGAGGGCGTCTTCCGCGTGCCGCGCGAGGAGTTCGGCGACCACGAGCTCGTGCCGGGCGAGTGGGTCACGATCGAGGTCTCCGGCGCGGAGGACGAGGACGAGGACGAGGAGCCCGACGACGAGCCCTTCGAGCACGAGGACGACGAGGAGGGCGAGCTCGAGGCCCGCATCCTCGAGGTCTCCGGCGCGGAGGTCGTGCTCGACGCCAACCACCCCCTCGCCGGCCGCGTCGTCGTGGCGCGCGCGCGCGTGCTCGCCGTGCAGGCGGGCGGCGCTCCCTGAGCCGGGACGCGCCGCGGAATCCGGCGTCCGACCCGTGGCGGGATCCGGCGGCCGGAGGTAGACCTGGACGCGTGGGGGCCGACTAGCCAATCCGCCCACGTCTCCTGAGGGAGTACGCCCTCGCGAGCAGAGTCGCCATCCCACGCAGGCACCGCTTCGGCGGTGTCTGCATTTGGGGGGACGGCGCCGCCCTCGGACGCCGCCGGCCGCGCGGGTACACTGCGCCGCCCGCGGCTCCCCACGCACCCTCCATGGCCGTCCTCGAGCAGCTCGAGCGCCTCTCCGACGCGCGCTTCCTGTCCCTCTACGAGAACCTGACGCAGCACGGCTTCGGCCCGCTCGACGCCGAGGTCGCGCGCGCGCTGAAGTTCCGCCCGCAGGCGATCAAGAAGCTGCCGCTGGCGCGGCGCGCCGGCCAGGCGCGCCGCATCCTGCTGCGCGACGGCAACGCCGAGCTGTGCTACGAGCTGTTCGGCACGTACCTGATGAAGTGCAAGAAGGAGCTCGTGACGGGCTTCCTCGACGCCACGGGAGTCGCGCACGAGGACGGCATGCTCGCCAGCACGGAGCAGATGCCCGACGCGGCCAAGCTCGCCGGCGCCGTCGCGGAGCTCGACGGGCGCTTCGAGCCCGACGACGTCACGCTCTACCTCTCGCTGTGCGCCGAGCAGTGGCCGCACGCCGAGGCGCTGCGCGCGCTGTGGCTCCAGCGCTCCGGCGCCGCCCAGCGCGCCGCCCGGTAGCCGGCTACTTCGCGCGCTCGACGAAGTGCCCGTCGCGCGTGTCGATGCGCACGCGCTCGCCCGCCTCGACGTAGGAGGGCACCTGCACCTCGATCCCGGTCTCGAGCTTGGCGCGCTTGAGCTGCGCCTGCGCCGTCGCGCCCTTGATCGCGGGATCGGCCTCCGTCACGAGCAGGTCGACGGTGTTCGGGAGCTGGATGTCCACGATCCTCTCCTGCACGAGCTGGGCGCGCACGTCGGCGATGCCGTCCACGAGATAGCCCGTCTTCTCGCCCAGGTCGTCCTCGCCCAGGTCGAAGGGCTCGAAGGACTCGGCGTCCATGAAGTGCCAGCGCTTCCCGTCCTTGTAGAGATAGGTCACGGGGCGCAGCTCGACGTCCACCTCGGGGAACTTGTCCCCGGTGCGGATCGACTCGCTGATGAGCTGGCCGGTCAGCAGGTTGCGCAGCCTGGTGCGCGCGATCGTGCTGGCGCCGCGCGCCGTCGGCGAGGCGAAGGTCACGTCGACGATGATCATCGGCGCGTCCTTGTAGAGGATGCAGACGCCCTTCTTGAAGCTCGAGACCTCGATCATGGGGCGGAGAGGATAGCCGGAGGCGGCCGCGAGCGCCGGCCCTGACCGGGGCCCGCGCGCGGGGCGCGCTGGCAGCGCGGGCAGACGTGCGTCCCGCGCTGGCCGACGACCAGGCGCCGGATGCGCGCGCCGCAGCGCCGGCAGGGCTGCCCCGTCCGGCCGTAGACCAGGAACTGGTGCTGGTAGCTGCCGGGGCGCCCCTCGGGGGTGCGGTAGAAGGCGTCGAAGCTCGAGCCCTCGCGCTCGATCGCCGCCTCGAGGATGCGCCGGATCGCGCCGTGGAGCGCGCGCGCCCGGGCGGGCGGGACGCGCTCCGAGCGCGCCAGCGGGTGCAGCCGCGCGCGGTGCAGCGCCTCGTCCACGTAGATGTTCCCGAGCCCGGCCAGGAAGGCCTGGTCGAGCAGGAGCGGCTTGAGCGCGCGCCGCCGCGCGGCGAGCTCGCGCGCCAGCCAGGCCGGCGTGAACTCCGGCCCCAGCGGCTCGGGGCCGAGCGCGCCGAGCAGCTCCTCCGGGCGCTCGCGGAAGAGGAAGCGGCCGAACTTGCGCACGTCGACGAAGTGCAGCACGCGCCCGTCGTCGAGCGCGCACGAGACGCGCGCGTAGGGTCCCGGATCGACGGAGGGCTCCTCGACGTGCAGGCGGCCGGTCATGCGCAGGTGCACGACCAGCGCGCCGGACGCCCGTCCGCCGCGCTCGAGGTCCAGGACGAGGAACTTCCCGCGCCGCCCGACCTCGCGCACGCGCGCGCCGCGGACGGCGCGCGCGAAGGCGGCCGGCTCGCCCCCCACCGAGCGCGCCCAGCGCACGCGCGCGGCCTCGATCGTGCGCCCGACGAGGCGCGGCCGGATCAGGCGGCGGACGGTCTCGACCTCGGGCAGCTCGGGCACGGCGGCTCGCGGCGCTCGCGCGCGGCGGCGCGCCATCGTACGCGAGGCGTCAGCGGCCGTCGTCCTCGTCGCCGGGCGCCGGGGCCCCGGCCGCGCGCAGGTCGGCGCTGGCCTCGCCGCTCCAGCCCGCGAGCACGGCCAGGCGCGCGCGCGGCCCGTCCTGCGCGAGCACGACCACGCGGCGCGCCGGCGGGACCGGCGTCACGAGCTCCTGCGCGTCGGAGCCTGGCCCGCGCAGCGTGATCGAGTCGTCGTCCGCCTGCACGTGCACCCACAGCGTGCCCGGCGGGACGCGCAGGCGCAGGAGCGGCTCGGCCTCGGGGACGACCGCCACGCGCCGCTCCTCGCCCGGGCGCAGCGCGAGCTCCAAGACGCGCTCGCGCACGCCGGAGAAGGGCGCCCCGACCAGGAGCCAGGCGCGGCCGGCGGGCATGCGGTGCGAGCCCTGCCCGAGGAAGAGCCAGCCTCCCTCGTGCAGCACGCGCACGCGCGCGTCCGCTCCTCCGGCGCCGCCGGTCGCCGGCTGCGGGACGAGCGCGGCGAGGCTCGCGAGCGACGCCGGCTCGGCGGCGGGCGGCTCGCCGAAGCGCACGGTCCACTCGCCGCTCGAGGGCAGGGTGGCGGGCTCGACCGGCGTCGCGCACGACCCGTCCTGCGCCGCGCGCAAGGAGATCGCGCCGTCGCGCCAGGCGAAGACGTCCGCGAGGGCCAGGCGGCCCGCGGCGTCCGGCACGAGCGGCTCGCTCCCGGAGCCGCCCTCGTAGCGCAGCGTCCCCGCCCGCGCGGGCTCGCCCGCGGGGTCGAGCCAGCGCACGACGGGCGCGCGCACGAGCGGCAGCCGCAGCTCCGCAATCCCCTGCAGGGTGCGCGCGGGGAGCGGGCCGAGGCTCGCGTGGCCGGGCGCCAGGATCTCGACCTCGGGGGAGTCCGCCTCCGGCGGGAAGTCGGCGATCCGGACCAGGCCGGCGGCGTCGCTCCGCGCCTCGACCGCCGGCGGCGCGTGGCGGCAGCTCTGGCGCGTGCGCACGAGCGCGCCCTCGATCGGGCGACCTTCCAGGTCGCACACGCGCAGCGCGAAGGGCTCGCGCGCGGGGAAGAGCCGCACGTCCTCGTCGAGCGCGGCGTGCCGCTCGGTGCTGCGGTAGCCGGAGCGGTGCAGGACGAGCTTCACGCCGCCCTCGCCGGCCAGCGCGAAGCCGCCGTCGGGGCCGCTCACGGTCGTCGCGACGAGCGCGCAGGGCTCGAAGCCCGCCTCGGTCCAGAGCTCGCAGCGCACGCCCTCGAGCGCCTCGCCGGTGGAGGCGTCGAGGACGCGGCCGCGGGCCTCCGCGCAGAAAGGAGCGAGCGGGGCGGCGGCTCCGAGCGCGAGCAGGGCGAGCGTCGCGAGCACCGCTCCTCCCTACCCCCGCCCGCCGAGGCGGTCACCGGGCTCGGCTCGGCCCGCCGCGCTCCCCCCGGCCCTAGAACGACACGCCGAGCGACCAGCCCGCGATGTCGGGCCCGAAGATCCACGCTCCGCCGCAGCGCAAGGGCGGGATCCAGCCCCGGCGCGGCAGGGTCACGCCCAGGCCGAGCTCGTAGAGCTCGTCGAAGCCGAGCGAGGCGTCCTCGACCGCGTGGAAGCCGCTCCAGCCGGCGAAGGCGTCCCACTCCCAGCGCGAGCCCGGGAAGGGCGCCCCGAGCTCGGCGCGCGCCAGCGTGAACCAGCTCGTGTCGGCGCCCTCGCCGAAGGCCGAGGTGGTCTCGAAGATCTCCGTGCGCGCCACCGTGGCGCGCCCCGCGACGCCCCAGGCGAGCTTGCCCCTCGGGCGCGGGCGCTCGAGCGTCAGCGAGCCGGAGGTGACGAAGGCCCAGGCGTCCCAGTTCAGGAGCTCGCCGTCGGCGATCGGCTTCACGTCGGCCGTGGCCGCGGCGTTGTAGCGCGCGTCGTTCTCGAGGTAGGCGAGCGCCAGCGCCGCGCCGGGCCGCAGGCCCCAGCCCTTGCCCAGCGGGAAGGTCCAGCCCAGGCCGACCTGCGCGCCGATCGCGAGCCAGTCCTCGCGCACGACCGAGCGCCCCGACGCGGTGTCGAGCGCGAAGCGATCGTCCGCCATCAGCACGCCGAGCACGCCCTCGAGCACCCAGCCGCGCCCGGGCCGCTCGCCGAGCGCGTGGCGCCAGGGCAGGCGCAGCGTGTCGAAGGTCGTGGCGTCGCTCGTCTCGTCGCCGTTGTCGATCCGGAAGCTGCCCGTGCTGATCTCGTCGGTGAGCGTCAGGAAGACCAGGCCCGACAGCAGGTCGGGCACGGGGTTCTCGTCGAGCTCGAGCGCGCCCTGCGCGTGCGCGCCCGCGGCGAGCAGCAGCGCGGCCAGGGACGCGCGCGGCCGGGAGCGACGCGGCTCCGCGCCCGGCCGGCTCATCGCGCGGACTCCTCGCGCTCGGGCGCGCGCCCGGCAGGCGGCGGCGCGACCCAGGGCTCGGCGTTGATCACGTCGGTGCGGTACTCGACCGCGACCCACAGCGCCTGCGAGTACGGCAGGAAGGCGTAGCAGAACGCGCCGACGATCGGCAGCGCGACGGCGGTCGAGAGGCCCGCGCTCCAGTCCGTGCCGATCCACACGAGCGCGATCACGAGCGCCGCGAAGACCTGCGTGACCGCCGCCGAGAGGTACATCGAGCCCGTCTGCGCCCCCTGCTCGCGCCGGAAGACGAGCCCGCAGACCGCGCAGCGCTCGCGCAG